>NZ_JBHSHJ010000004.1:77448-292655 GCF_042652905.1 Giesbergeria sinuosa
CTGAGGCTGTGGCTGTGGCTGTGGCTGTGGCTGTGGCTGTGGCTGTGGCTGTGGCTGTGGCTGTGGCTGTGGCTGTGGCTGTGGCTGTGGCTGTGGCTGTGGCTGTGGCTGTGGCTGTGGCTGTGGCTGTGGCTGTGGCGCACCCGTTTGTGGCGTCGGTGGTGTGGGTGCAGCCGTTGGGGGATTGGAGGCGTTTGGTAAAGTTCCCAGCGGTTCTAGCACCAGACGGGCTGCTGGCTGCTCTGAAACGGCCTTGGCCGCAGGCACCACCACAGGTGCAGCGCCCTGCCCCACCCATACTTTGGAGCGTGGCCGTACAGGCTCGGGGGCATTGGCAGAAGCCGCTTGCTTAATCTCTTTGGCCCGGCGCTGTGGGTCGGGGCGGGCACGTTCTGGCGCGCGTGTGGCCTCTGGCGATACCGCCACCACGTTCAGTGGTTGGACACCCACAGAAGCATCCCGCACCACCCCTGCAAATGATTCGGGCAGATCGGCCAACAGGGTATAGCTGCGCCGCACTACCCCCGTACATCCCACCGACAGTTGCACCGTTACCACCGGCTCACTGATAGGGGCGTTGGTTTGCACACGGGCCAGCAACGGCTTGCCACGCTGTGCAGGTTGCAATGTCACGGTACTGAGACTGGCTCCCATCCCGGCTTCACCTTGCAACACCTCGGCAGACAAACACAAACGGCCCTCTGCTGCTGCCGCGTCGGCATGAATTTGGAAGCGTATGTCTAGTGGGCGCCCTAAGACCACATTTCCTAAGGCTCCCCCCAAGGACAAGGCACCGGCTCCTGAAGTAAACAGGGCCGCACTAAGGGCTAAAAGGGGGGGGCGCAGTTTCACGGAACTCTCTTGGAATGTGATGGCGATTCTTGCACATCACCGGCCCTCAAAACAATTCGGAGACTGAGCATAGTCAAGGAATGCATATCTCCGTCTCTATCGGAGGCGCCGGTGCTACAGGCTGGGGCATTGTCTAACTTGTACGGACTGCTGCTGGCTATATGCTGCTGGCTTCCCAAGCAAGCATTGCCGAAACAATCCGCCCAGCCATTTTGATGCAATGGTAACGTGGGGTTGACCCCGGCTTGCGGTTCAGGTGGTGGGTGTGCGCTGGGCAGCTATCCATCGGGCGGCCCCCTGTCCCGCATGTACCCCAGTGGACATACTGGCAGTCAGCAGATAGCCCCCGGTGGGGGCCTCCCAGTCCAGCATTTCTCCAGCACAAAATACGCCCGGACATTGGCGCAGCATCAGGTGTTCATCCAGATCCTCTAGGGCTACGCCCCCCGCAGTGCTGATGGCCTCATCGATGGGGCGGGTGGCTACAACGGTGATGGGCAGTGCCTTGATGGCAGTCGCCAGCACCAGCGGCTCATGGACTTGTTCTTTGCCCAACTGCTCGTACAAAATACCCATCTTGATACCTTCCAGCCCCAGTCGACTCTTGAGGTGGCTCGACAGGCTACGTGTGCCGCGCGGGTGGCGCACTTCGGCCAGCACCCGTTCGGGCGTATGGTCGGGCAATAAATCCAGATGGAAGGTAGCACTGCCGTGGGTTTCGATTTCATCGCGCAACAGGGCTGACACAGCATAGACCAGACTGCCCTCCACCCCGGTGGCGGTGGCTACAAACTCGCCCCGGCGCTGAAAATGCCGTCCAGCACTGTCACGAAAATCAAGCGCCACCGATTTGAACGGCTGTCCGGCAAAACGGCTGGAGAAATGCGCTGTCCAGCCGACGGCTGAAGACTGGCCCAGCAACTCACGCAAACACTCACGGCGGGTCTCCTGTCCTAGGGCGGCTTGGTGCAGCACATCAAAACCGCAATTGGCAGGCCGCAGCGGTGCTACGTTGACCCCCTGTGCTTGCAGCCACGGTGCCCAGGCACCATCGGAGCCTAAGCGTGACCAACTGGCACCGCCCAGGGCCAGCACCACCGCGCGGGCTTGTATCTCTAGGTTCCCGGTAGGGGTGTTGAAGCACAAAGCACCGTTGGGGCTCCAACCCATCCAGCGGTGACGCATCTGAAACTGTACCCCCAGGTGGCGCAGCCGTTGCAACCAAGCGCGCAGCAAAGGTGCAGCCTTCATGCTGGACGGGAACACCCGCCCCGAAGATCCGACAAAGGTCTCGACCCCTAGACCCTGCGCCCAAGCGCGCACCTGATCAGCACCGAACTGCTGCAACCACGGTTGCAATTGTGTCTGACGTGGGCCAAAACGGGTCACAAAGTCTGTCGCAGGCTCGGAATGGGTCAGGTTGAGCCCCCCCTTGCCAGCCAACAAGAATTTGCGACCTACCGTGGGCATGGCATCAAACACCTGCACGGCCACACCTTGACGGGCCAAGGTTTCAGCGGCCATGAGGCCCGCAGGGCCAGCGCCCACAATGGCTACGCCATCAAAAAAACAAGGGGATGCGGAGTGGGATAAGTTCATCGAATGGGGTCTGCCGTATGACCTGCTGTATCCTAGGTGGGGCTATCGCAGCCATAGCCAAAAGCAGCCCGGATGGCAGCAGGGAAAAGGGGGGTTTCTGTCACAATGCGCACACTTTATCTTGAGCGCCTCCGATTGAAGGAAAACCCATGGCAAGCGAATTGATCAAACATGTCTCTGACGCCAGCTTTGACGCTGACGTGCTACAGGCCACGACCCCCGTCTTGGTGGACTACTGGGCCGAATGGTGTGGGCCTTGCAAGATGATTGCCCCTGTGCTGGATGAAGTGGCCAGTGCTTACCAAGGCAAGCTCACCGTGGCGAAGATGAATGTCGATGAAAACCGCGAAGTGCCCGCCAAGTTCGGTATCCGTGGCATTCCTACACTGATGCTGTTCAAAGATGGGCAACTGGCTGCCACCAAGGTTGGGGCGATGAGCAAAGCCCAACTCACGGCGTTCATCGACCAGCAATTGGCCTAAGCATTGCTTTGGTGGGGCGGTGCCCCTCCTGCCCCGCTGTGCTGCCATGCTTGCATGCAGCACAGTATGGATATTCCGAGCCTGCCTAGCGTTTTGTAGGACGCCTGCTCTGTTGCTGAACATTTTTTCCTGTCATAATGCCCCACTGATCCCCGGTCTGCACGCATAGGCAGCACCCGGCCCGATCGCCCGGCCCGCACCAACTGCCCGTTGCAGCCTCCCGGCGCCTCGCATTCCCCCAGAGTCAGATTCATACCACTCCGCCACGGAGTCATTCCCATGCACCTTAACGAACTCAAGGCACTGCACGTGTCTGAAGTCCTCAAGCAGGCCGAAGCACTTGAAATCGAAAACGGCGGTCGGATGCGCAAACAGGAATTGATGTTTGCCATCATCAAAAAGCGCGCCAAAGCCGGGGAGCAGGTCTTTGCCGATGGGGTGCTGGAAATATTGCCCGATGGCTTTGGCTTTTTGCGCAGCCCCGACACCAGCTACACCGCCAGCACTGACGATATCTACATTTCACCCAGCCAGGTGCGCCGCTTTAATTTGCACACCGGTGACATGATTGAAGGCGAAGTGCGCACGCCCAAGGATGGCGAACGCTACTTTGCGCTGACCAAGCTCGACAAGGTCAATGGTGGCCCGCCTGAGCAAAACAAGCACAAGGTGATGTTTGAGAACCTCACGCCGCTGTTTCCTAAAGAGCAGATGCGGCTAGAGCGTGACATCAAGAGCGAAGAAAACATCACTGGCCGTATCATCGACATCATCGCACCCATTGGCCGAGGCCAGCGCGCCTTGATTGTGGCGCCACCCAAGAGCGGCAAGACCGTGATGATGCAGCACATTGCCCATGCCATCACAGCCAACAACCCCGATGTGCACTTGATGGTGTTGCTGGTGGATGAGCGCCCCGAAGAAGTGACTGAGATGCAGCGTACAGTCAAGGGCGAGATCATTGCTTCTACTTTTGACGAGCCAGCTGCCCGCCATGTACACGTGGCCGAAATGGTGATTGAACGCGCCAAGCGTTTGGTGGAGTTGAAAAAAGACGTAGTCATCTTGCTCGACTCTATTACCCGTCTGGCCCGTGCTTACAACAACGTGGTGCCCTCGTCGGGCAAGGTGCTGTCGGGCGGTGTCGATGCAGCGGCATTGCAACGGCCTAAGCGTTTCTTTGGTGCAGCGCGCAAGGTAGAAGAGGGCGGCTCGCTCACTATTATTGCCACGGCCTTGGTCGATACGGGCAGCCGCATGGACGAAGTGATTTTTGAAGAATTCAAAGGCACAGGCAACTGCGAAATCCACCTCAACCGCCGCCTGTACGAAAAGCGTGTCTTCCCAGCGATTGAACTCAACAAGAGCGGCACCCGCCGCGAAGAGTTGCTGCTGGCCCCCGAGATTTTGCAAAAGACCCGCATCTTGCGCCAGTTCATGTACAACATGGACGAAATCGAATCGATGGAGCTGATGATCAAGAACATGAAAGCCACCAAGAGCAATGTCGAGTTCTTTGACATGATGCGCCGGGGTGGCTGATTTTTGCATCGGTATGCGATAATCGAGAGCTTTTTCTGCGGAAAGTATGCCAAGTGGTTTGGCACGGCTCCCGCACCAGACACAAAAGGTAAAGATCATGAAAGCAGGCATTCACCCCAACTACCGCGAAGTGCTGTTCTCGGACTTGTCCAACGGCTTCAAGTTCGTGACCCGTTCTTGCGTGAACACCAAGGAAACCGAAACCTTTGAAGGCAAGGAATATCCTTTGTTCAAGCTGGATACTTCCTCTGAATCGCACCCCTTCTACACCGGCACACAAAAGTCGGTGGACAATATGGGCGGTCGCGTGGAGAAGTTCCGCAACCGTTTCGGCAAGACCAGCCTGTCCAAGTAAGACCTGCTTCTTCGCTACCAAGGCAGCCCGGGCAACCGCGCTGCCTTTTTGTTTGTCTTCACCTGTTCTTGAGCGATTGTTTGACCCGTGCGCCGCGTGATCCCACAGACCCCTGCCATCGTTGCCCAAAGCGCCGTGCGCCGATTGCCGCGTCTGGCGCTGTGGTTGTTGTGCTTAGCTTATATCCTGCCTGGTTTTTTGGCGCGCGACCCTTGGCGTGGCAACGACATGGCCGCCTTTGGTTTCATGCGTGCTCTGGCACTGGGCCAAACCGACTGGTGGGCTCCCCAATTGTTGGGAATGGCACCAGAGACCCAAGGTCTGCTGCCTTATTGGCTGGGCGCATGGGCCATGCAAGGGGCGGCGGCAGTGGGGCTGTGGTTGCCTCCCGAACTGGCCGCACGTCTGCCTTTTGTCGCCATGTTGGTGGTGAGCTTAGCGGCAACATGGCATGGTGTTTATTGGTTGGCTACCAGCCGAGGGGCACAGCCAGTGGCCTTTGCCTTTGGTGGTGAAGCACAGCCTACAGACTATGCCCATGCCATTGCAGACGGTGCCTTGTTGGCCCTGTTGGCCTGTTTGGGGTTGGCCCAGCCTGCGCATGAGGTGAGTTCCTATCTAACCCAACTGTGTTGTACGGCCCTGGTGTTTTATGCCCTGGCTGCATCCCCTGCGCCGTTTTGGCGCTCGTCATTGGCACTGGCTGTGGGTTTGATCGGGCTGGTATTGAGTGGGGCACCTGTGCTGGCACTGCTCTACAGTGTGGGTGGCACGGTGCTGTATTGGTGGGAACACCAACACGCTTTGGCCGATACCCGCCCTGCTGGGCACAAGAGCATGGTAGTCATGCTGATGGGGCTGGGGGCGGGCATGCTGGCCCTGCAATTGGACTTGTTGCATTGGCAGGCCATGCTGCCTCCTTTATCTGATGCAGGCAGTTTGGGGCGGTTGCTGTTGTGGTTTACCTGGCCTGCCTGGCCTTTGGCCTTATGGACGGTGTGGCGCTGGCGCAAACAGATTGCCGACCGCCAGCCACACCGCCATTTGCTGCTGCCTTTGTGGTTTGTGTTGGTGGGATTGGGGGCCACATTGACAACACAGCCCTCAGATCGTGCCTTGCTGTTGGCTTTGCCTGCCTTGGCGGCCTTGGCAGCCTTTGCTTTGCCCACTCTTGGGCGCAGCGTGGCTGCGTTGGTAGATTGGTTCACGCTGCTGTTTTTTAGTGTGTCGGCAATTGCGATTTGGGTGATTTGGCTATCAACACAGACGGGCATTCCAGCCAAGCCTGCTGCCAATGTAGCCCGGCTTGCACCGGGTTTTATCCCAGAGTTTTCGCCGCTGGCACTGTTGGTCGCCCTCACAGCCAGTGCCGCTTGGTGTGCCTTGGTGGCTTGGCGGGCTGGACGCCATCGGGCTGCCATTTGGAAAAGTTTGGTATTGCCAGCCGCCGGGGCTACCCTGAGTTGGCTGCTGTTACTGACGCTGTGGTTGCCCATGCTTGACTATGCCCGTAGCGACGCACCACAGACCCGTGCTGTGATGGCTGTATTGGAAGGGCCGCCTGCCTGTGTGTATGCCTATGGCCTCAGTCGCACACAGGTCGCTGCGTTGCAATACCACGGCCAATTGAGCCTGCACTCTTTACCAAGGCAGCGGCCCCAACATACCGATTGTGATTGGCTGGTTGCCAGCCACCACACCCGGTTGCCTGTGAGTTGGGGGGATGTGTGGCAAGAAAAAGCCCGCATAGCCCGACCCACAGAAAAAACCGATTTGCTGGTGGTGTACCAGCGCCGTTGGGCGCAACGCTGATCAGGCCGCCTTGGTGGGTGGGCGCACCCGATTGGCCGGAAAGTGTACGCTGAAGGTGGAGCCCTGACCCAGCGTACTCTGGATATCCAGCCTGGCATCGTGGCGTTGCAGCACATGCTTGACGATAGCCAGCCCCAACCCCGTACCGCCGGTTTCGCGGGAGCGGCTCCGATCCACGCGGTAAAAACGCTCTGTCAGACGCGGGATAT
Source organism: Giesbergeria sinuosa (assembly GCF_042652905.1). Classification (NCBI taxonomy): domain Bacteria; kingdom Pseudomonadati; phylum Pseudomonadota; class Betaproteobacteria; order Burkholderiales; family Comamonadaceae; genus Giesbergeria; species Giesbergeria sinuosa. The sequence continues at coordinate 84,300 of NZ_JBHSHJ010000004.1, forward strand.
GCACGGCATCGATGCCTGGGCCAGTATCACGCACAGCAAACACGGCGCTTCCATCCGCCTGCCAATGCCAACTAACCTCAATGCTGCCGCTGGCAGGGGTATAGCGCACTGCATTGCTGATCAGGTTGGACAATGCACTTTGCAGCTCTGCCTGTACGCCTGCAATCTCCCCCATTCCTTCTGGTGGTGCGGGGAGAGGAAAAATCATGGTGTGTTGGCGTGCTTGGTTGCGGGTGAGCAATTGCGACAAGGCGCACCCTTCGTCTGCACACTGCTCCAACAGATGTTGTACCGAAACCCATTCAGCCATGCCTGGGCGTGGGCTTTCTTCTAGGCGCGACAAGGTCAGCAGACCCTGCACCACACTTTGCATACGGGCTGCTTGTTGCGCCATCAGGCCCAAATAGCGGGTCTGCTCTTCGGTGCTCAGTTGCAAGGTCTGTAAGGTCTCTACAAATCCTGCTAATACCGTCAGCGGGGTGCGGATTTCATGCGACACGTTGGCGACAAAATCGCGGCGCATGGCTTCGGCTTGCTCTAGCGCCGTAATATCGCGCGAGATCATCAGCTTGCGGCCCTTGCCATGTGGATATATCTGTACCGAAAGACGCACAGGCCGGGCAGGTGTGTTGGAGCGGCCCTGCAACACCACATCGTTGCTATAGTCCTTGCGGTTGTAATAGGCAGTGAAGTCGGGGTCTCGCACCAGGTTGCCCAAAGACTGCATCTGATCGCGCTCTACATCAAAGCCGAAATGCGCGCAGGCCGTTTTGTTACACCATTCAATATGGCCCTGCGAATCCAGTAGCACCAGCCCATTGGGCGAGGCTTGCAAGGCGGCAAACACATCTTCTAGGCGTCGTTCGCTTTCTTGCACCTGTTGCTGTTGCACTCGCAGTAGGCGACGCACACGGTCTACAGCCAGTCCCCAGAGCCCGTGCATGCCTTGGGGGGCATGGCCCAGCTCTCCATGGCGAAACCAACGCAGCACCTTGGCACCTCGCCACAAGTCTGTGGCAAACCAGCACCAGCCTGCAAAGGCTCCTCCCACAGCAGCACCCCAGGCACCGGCATACCACCAGCCCAGTAACAAGCCCATGATCTGGCTGAATGAGAAAATGAAGATGCGCCAGGTCATTGCAGTGTGGGGTGTTGGTGGGCGGGAGGGTGGGGGCTGTCCAGGTCAGGCTTGCAACAGCGCCTTGGGCTGAGCGGTCAGGCGGTAGCCCGCACCACGCACGGTCTCGACCATGCTGCCTGCCACCCCCAAAGCCTCGCGCAGGCGCTTGACGTGCACATCGACTGTGCGCTCTTCAATGAACACATGGTCGCCCCACACTTTGTCTAGCAGTTGCGAGCGGCTGTGTACGCGCTCGGGGTGCTTCATCAGGTAGTGCAGCAGCTTGAACTCGGTAGGGCCCACTTTGACAGGCTGGTCTTGGCACGACACCCGGTGCGTCGCGGCGTCCAGTGTCAGAATGCCAATGGTTACGCTGTCGCTGAGTTGCTCGGGTGCGCGCCGGCGCAGCACCGCCCGGATGCGCGCCAGCAGCTCCTGGGTAGAGAAGGGTTTGGTGATGTAGTCATCTGCCCCAGCATCTAGCCCAGCCACTTTATCTGGCTCGTCGCCTCGGGCGGTGAGCATCAGAATGGGGATGGGCTTGGTGCGGCTGTCTGCGCGCCATTTGCGCGCCAGCGTCAGGCCGCTTTGGCCCGGCAGCATCCAGTCCAGCAAAATCACGTCGGGCAGTACGGCATCCAGCTCGCGCTGGGCCGACTCACCATCTTCCGACCAAATTGGCGAAAAGCCGTTGTGGCGCAGGTTGACGGCAATCAGCTCCGCAATGGCTGGCTCGTCCTCCACAATCAGAACACGGGGAAGTTGTTTCATCGCTCATGCCCGGCCTGAAGGTCTATCGGAGTACGCTGGATTCGATTTGCTCCAGCGAGGTGTGGCGCACATCCAGCCCCTTGACCAAATAAATCACCAATTCGGCCATGTTCTTGGAGTGGTCACCAATGCGTTCAATGGCCTTGGCTAAGAACAGTAAGTCGAGGCTGGTAGAGATGGTGCGGGGGTCTTCCATCATGTAGGTGATGAGCTTGCGCACAAAGCCATCAAACTCCTGATCGATCAGGTTGTCTTCTTTCAGAATGTCTACCGCTGCCTTGGTGTCTAGGCGGGCAAAAGCATCCAATGCTTTGCGCAACTGGCCGGAGGCCAGATCGGCTGCTACGCGCAAATCCATCGTGGGCAAGGCACGCGGCACACCACCACGTTGGGTGATGGACTTGACCATGCGCGCCATGCGGCTGGCCTCATCGCCCATACGCTCCAGATTGGCGGTGGCCTTGGACACCGCCATCAGTAAACGCAGATCGCGGGCTGTGGGCTGGCGTCGGGCAATGATGGAGGCGAGTTCGTGGTCAATCTCTACCTCCATGGCGTTGACACGCGCCTCTAGTGCCTCCACCTGATCGACGGCTTCCAAATTGAAATTGGACAAAGCATGAATGGCCTGACGAATCTGGGACTCCACCAAGCCGCCCAGTTCCATGACGCGGGTAGAAACATTGTTCAGTTCGCTGTCGAACTGCGATGAAAGGTGTTTTTCACTCATTGCGTGTCTCCCGGATCAGCCAAAACGGCCGGTGATGTAGTCTTCTGTTTCTTTGCGTTGGGGCTTGAAGAACATGCGCTCGGTCTCACCAAACTCGATCAGGTCGCCCAAGTACATATAGGCGGTGTAGTCGCTGCAGCGGGCGGCTTGCTGCATGTTGTGCGTCACGATCACCACGGTGTAGTCGCTCTTGAGTTCGGCAATCAGCTCTTCGACCTTGGCCGTAGAGATGGGGTCTAGTGCCGAGCAGGGCTCATCGAGCAGCAGCACTTCGGGTTTGATGGCAATGCCTCTGGCAATGCACAAACGCTGTTGTTGACCACCCGACAGGCTAGAGCCGTTTTGGTGCAGTTTGTCTTTCACTTCATTCCACAGCGCCGCCTTGTTCAAGGCCCATTCCACGCGGTCTTCCATTTCGCTGGCGTTGAGGCTTTCAAACAGCTTCACGCCAAAGGCAATGTTGTCAAAAATCGACATCGGAAAGGGGGGTGGCTTCTGGAACACCATACCGACCTTGGCCCGGATCAGTGCCACGTCTTTTTTGCTGGTGAGCAGATTTTCACCATCCAGAATGATCTGGCCTTCGGCACGCTGCTCGGGATACAACTCGAACATGCGGTTAAAGGTGCGCAGCAGTGTGGATTTGCCACAGCCGGAGGGGCCAATAAAAGCGGTGACTTTATTGGCTGGGATGTCCAAGTTGATACCCTTGAGGGCATGGAACTTGCCGTAATAGAAGTTGAGGTCACGCACCGTGATCTTGGCATCGGTCGGTGCAATGGGCGTGACGTGGGCAGAAGAAGTCATGCAACAGTCCTTGTCTTATTTTTGGCGCGTCAGCACGCGCGCCAGGATATTGAGTCCGAGCACCGCCAGCGTAATCAGGAACACACCGGCCCAAGCCAGTTGCTGCCAGTTCTCGTAGGGGCTCATGGCAAACTTGAAGATCGTCACGGGCAGGCTGGCCATCGGTTTGGAAAGATCCGAATTCCAGAACTGGTTGTTCAGCGCCGTAAACAGCAGTGGGGCTGTTTCGCCTGCAATACGCGCTACCCCCAGCAAAACCCCAGTGATCACACCGGCACGGGCGGCCCGCAGCGTCACCATCGTGATGACTTTCCACTTGGGCGTGCCCAAGGCATAGGCTGCCTCACGCAAACCAGCAGGCACCAACAGCAGCATGTTTTCGGTCGTGCGAATCACAACCGGAATGACAATCAATGCCAATGCCAAAATACCAGCATAGGCCGAAAAGCTCTTAAAGCGGGCTACGACCACGGCATACACAAACAGACCGATCACGATACTGGGGGCCGAGAGCAAAATGTCATTCACAAAGCGGGTAGACGTGGCTAACCAGCCCTTGGGGTTGTATTCGGCCAGATAAATCCCCGCCATGATGCCAATGGGGGTGCCCACCAGCGTCGACAGCGCCACCATGACAAACGAGCCATAAATCGCATTGGAAATACCGCCCGCCTCGTTGGGGGGAGGGGTCATCTCCGTGAACAGCGCAACGCTCAGTCCACCCACGCCAAGGCGAATGGTTTCCCACAAAATCCAAATCAGCCAGAACACACCAAACGCCATCGCGCCCAGTGACAGGGTCAAGGCAATTTGGTTGACCCGTTTGCGGCGGTTGTAGCGCGCTTGGCGCATTTGGGTTTGCTGGTCGGCATGGAGCGAAGTGGGTACGGCACTCATGAGCGTGCTCCTTCGTTCTTTTGTAGGCTAGCCAGCAACACCTTAGACAGGGCCAGCACCACAAAAGTGATGAAAAACAGCACCAGACCCAGATAGATCAAGGAAGCTTGGTGCAAACCTTCGCCTGCTTCAGCAAACTCATTGGCCAGCGCCGAAGTAATGCTGTTGGCTGCTTCAAACAGCGACAAAGAATCGAGCTGGTTCATATTGCCAATGACGAAAGTGACCGCCATCGTTTCGCCCAGAGCTCGTCCCAAGCCCAGCATGATGCCGCCCAGCACGCCCGTTTTGGTAAAGGGCAGCACTACTTTCCAGACCACCTCCCAGGTGGTTGAGCCCAGCCCATAGGCTGACTCTTTGAGCAGCGGTGGTGTCACTTCAAACACATCGCGCATCACTGCGGCGATGAATGGAATGACCATGATGGCCAGAATGATGCCTGCCGACAAAATACCAATACCCACTGGTGGGCCAGACACCAAGGCACCCAGATAGGGCACACCACTGAACCACGATTGCAGCGGCTGTTGCACATAGGCAGACAAGATCGGGCCAAAGACCATCAGACCCCACATGCCATAGACGATGGAGGGCACTGCTGCCAGCAATTCAATGGCCGTACCCAGCGGGCGCTTGAGCCAAGCGGGTGAGAGTTCGGTCAGAAACAGGGCAATGCCAAAACTGACGGGCACAGCAATCAGCAAAGCGATGATGGAGGTGGCTACCGTGCCATAAATCATGACCAAACCACCGTACTCGTCTTGCACGGGGTCCCAAACAGTGCTGGTCAGAAAGCCCAGACCATATTTAGAAATCGAAGGCCAGGCACCTGCCACCAGCGAGGCCATGATGCCCAGCAACAGCAGCAGCGTCAGGATGGCGGCACTACGGGCCAGCCAGCCAAACAAGCGATCGGCCAACATACCTGAGATCAAGGGCGTGTGGGGAGGAGTAGGCTTGGGTTGCACGCGTGGCTCGGTATGAACCGACGTGCTCCCGCTGACGGGCATCGTTGTGGACACGTTGAGTAGCCTTGAGGAGAAGTAAAAATGCAATCATGGGGGCGGTGCTGGCGTGGGTAGCGTCAGCACCACCCCAGCGACCATCACTTGTAAGCGATGGCCTTGCCAGAAGCGTCTTTGATGTTGTCGGCCCAAGACTTGGTGACCAGGTCTTTCACTGCGGCTGGCAGAGGGACATAGTCCAGATCGGCTGCTGTTTTGTCGCCGCTCTTGTAGGCCCAGTCAAAGAACTTGAGCGAGGTGGCCGCATCGACTGCCTTGTCGGGGGTCTTGTGCATCAAGATGAAGGTGGGGTTGGTGATGGGCCAAGTGGCCGCGCCGGGCTGGTTGGTCAAAATCAGGTAGAAGCTCTTGGGCCAGACAGCACCTGCCGCTGCGGCTTTGAAGGCATCATCGTCAGGGGTGACAAAATTGCCCGCTGCGTTTTGCATCAGCGTGTAGTTCATTTTGTTTTGCTTGACGTAGGCGTATTCAACATAGCCAATCGAGTTGGGCAGGCGGCCCACAAAAGCAGCAACGCCTTCATTGCCTTTGCCGCCAGCCCCCGTGGGCCAGTTGACAGCGGTACCCTCGCCCACTTTGGCTTTCCACTCGGCGTTTACCTTGGACAGGTAATTGGTGAAAATAAAGGTGGTGCCCGAGCCGTCTGCGCGGCGCACTGGCGAGATCGTGGCATCGGGCAGGGCCAAGCCAGCATTGAGAGCTTGGATGGCGGGGTCATTCCACTTGGTAATTTTGCCCAGGTAGATGTCGCCCAGCACTTGGCCTGACAGTTTGAGTTGTCCGGGGGCAATCCCTTTGACGTTGATAACGGGCACTACGCCGCCAATCACCATCGGAAATTGCGTCAGGCCTTTCTTTTCCAGGTCTTCTTCTTTCAGGGGCATGTCTGAGGCACCAAAGGCCACGGTTTTGGCCTCAATCTGGCGCAAACCCGCCCCCGAGCCTACCGATTGGTAGTTGATTTTGATCCCTGTGGCCTTGTTGTAATCGGCTGCCCATTTGGCATACAGCGGTGCTGGGAACGTAGCGCCCGCGCCAGTGACTTCTTGTTGCGCCATTGCAGCAGAGAATGCACCAGCACCGACAACACCAGCGACCAGCACGCGAATCATGGACAGTTTCATGGGAGAGACCTCTCAGGTTGGAAAGTACAGTTGTTGCCGACTCTAAAAGCCGTTTGTGACAGTGTCGTGACATGATTCACGCTGCCCCACACCCCTGAAATGCCAGAGAAGCCATACAAAAAATACCAAACGCCATTGCCTGTATGACAAGATCGTCACGGTAATGTCATGATTGCTGCATAGTCTTCAGGCATTCGCTCTGTCATCCTTGCCTTGCCACTGTGGTGCAGCATCTGCACATTGCAGCAGACATTGCCTGCAGGGTGTCTGTGTGCAGGTACGATGCTGAGTCACCAGACACCGGCCCACCTGCACAACCCCATGCAAAACGCAACATTGCTCGCTGCTGTAGATCTTGGATCGAACAGCTTTCGCCTGGAAATTGGCCGCTTCGAGCACGGCCACATCCAGCGCGTTGAATACCTGAAAGAGACCGTGCGCCAAGGCAACGGACTGGATGAGGATCGCAACCTGACCCCCGAGGCTATGCAGCGGGGCTGGGATTGTCTGGCCCGCTTTGCCGAGCGGTTGGCCGATTTTCCTCGGGCGCAGGTGCGGGCCGTGGCTACGCAAACTCTGCGCGATGCCCGTAACCGCGAGATCTTTCTGCAACGGGCCATCCAAATCTTGGGCCATCCGATTGATGTGATTTCGGGGCCAGAAGAGGCGCGGCTGATTTATCAAGGCGTCTCGCGCATGTTGCCGCAGTCGGACGAGCGTCGGCTCGTGGTCGATATTGGTGGCCGCTCTACCGAACTGATCTTGGGGCAAGGCTTTACGGCCCACACGGTGGCCTCGTTTCGTGTGGGCAGCGTGGCTTGGTCTAGCCGCTATTTTGACCACGGTAACTTTACACCCCAAGCTTTTCATACCGCTGAGATTGCGGCCAAGGCGGTGCTGGACGAAGCACTGGTTTCTTACCACCCCAGCACTTGGGACGTTGCCTATGGTTCGTCGGGTACGGTGGGGGCGGTGGGCGATATTTTGGCCGCGGCAGGCTATCTGCCTGCGGGTGTGATCAGCCGAGAGGGGCTGGATTGGCTGCAAGAGCGCCTGTTGCGCGCACAAAATGCCGACCGGATACGGCTCGATGGTCTCAAGGATGAGCGCCGAGCGGTGATTGGTGGTGGCCTGAGTGTGCTGCGGGCCTTGTTCGATCTGCTCGATATTCGGCAAATGCAGGTGGCCCAAGGAGCTTTGCGCCAAGGCGCGTTGTACGACCTGATTGACCGTGAGCAACCAGAAACCGATTTGCGCAGTTCTACCGTACGGGCGCTGATGGAGCGTTTTGCTGTGGATATGCCGCAAGCCGAGCGGGTGGAGCGGGTAGCCTGTGGTTTGTTCTGCCAAGCGGCGCCCGATGCCAATGCCCATGCACAGCGCAAGTTAGGTTGGGCCGCTCGCCTGCATGAAATTGGTTGTCGTATCTCCCACAGCTATTCGCATCGGCATGGTGCCTACATTTTGGACAACACCGATGTGGCAGGATTTTCTCAACCCGAGTTGCATCGCTTGGGCTTGTTGGTGCTGGGCCACCGAGGCAAGGTACACAAATTAGAAACTGATTTGGACGATGCGGTTTTTGCCTTGCAGCTGCTTTGTCTGCGTTTGGCGGTGGCCTTGTGCCATGCACGCCGTGAGCCGCAGGTGCAGGGGCTACAACTAGAGGTGCTGGGCAATGGCTTTTTGCTGCAAATACCGCCAGGGTGGGTGGAGCGTTATCCGCAATCGGCACACCTGTTGCACGAGGAAGTCCAAGCCTGGCAAAAGACGCCTTGGACATTAACGCTGGACATGCCGTAAAACCGTGTCAGGGCGCCACTGAGCGCCCACAGCGTTGTGCTGGCTGCTTGTTGTCAGAGCAGTTCGGGTGACTGCACTGTGAGCAGCACCGTTTCGGTTTGCTCCAATTTTTGGCGCTGGCGCAACCACCAGACGGCACCTTTGCGAATGGAGCATTCCCCAGCCTGTATGCCCAACAATTGGGCTGCTACTTGCCCCAACATGGGTTGGTGCCCTACGACCAGTACGGCCCCTTTGGCATCGGGCCAACGGGCTAACTCCAGCAGTTCTTGGGGCGAGCCATCGGGCAGTAGTTCGGCACGTAGCTTGTATTTGCGATCCAACGCACGCACGGTCTGTTCTGTGCGTACCGCAGGGCTGGCCAGCACGCGCAAACCATCGGGCAAGTGCTTGTGCAGCCAAGCGGCCATGCGCATGGCCTGTTTCTCGCCGCGTGGTGTGAGAACGCGCTGCAAGTCGTCTTGCCCATCGACCAAGTCAAAGGCTTCGGCATGGCGCCACAGAATCAAATCCATCATTTCAGGCCTTTGTGTTGGAGGGGTGGGCCAAGGCATAACGGTGCATCAGGGCATCTTGCGCCCCTGTGCTCGTACCCGTGCTGTGCTCAGATTGGTTGGTATTGGCATAGACGCCATCGGGTTGCAGTATCCAGGCATCGCGGTCATCGCACAGATAGGCGACCAGACATTCATCCAGAATGCGCTGGCGCAGCTTGGCATCGGTGACGGGCCAAGCCACCTCCACCCGGCGCATCATGTTGCGGTTCATCCAGTCGGCGCTAGACAGGTACAGGTCTTCTTGCTCACCGGCACGGAAGTAGAACACCCGACTGTGCTCTAAGAAGCGCCCAATGATGGAGCGCACCCTGACGTTGTCGCTCACGCCTGGCACTTGGGCGGGCAAAATGCAGGCACCGCGCACGATCAAGTCGATTTTGGCACCATGCTGACCCGCCCGCAGCAGGGCGCGTACCAGTGCCTCGTCGGTGAGGGAGTTCATTTTGGCCACAATCCGGGCATCTTTGCCCTCGGCTGCAGCGCGCCCCACCTGCTCAATCTTTTCCATCATGCCCCGGTGCAGATGGAACGGTGCCACCATCAGGCGGCTCATTTTGGGCAGACGGTTTTGGCTGGCCAAGTGGTTAAAGACGTTGTCCATGTCCGCCGTGGTGTCTTCATCGGCGGTGAGGTAGCTCAAATCGGTGTAGAGGCGTGCTGTGCGTGGGTTGTAGTTGCCTGTAGACAGGTGACCATAGCGGCGCAATTGGCGCCCTTCGCGGCGGGTAATGAGCAGCAGCTTGGCATGGGTTTTCAGGCCCACCGCGCCATAGACCACCTGCGCCCCCACCGACTCTAGTGCCTCGGCCCAATTGATGTTGGCCTCTTCGTCAAAACGGGCCTTCAACTCCACCACTGCCAACACTTCTTTGCCTCGACGCACGGCCTCGCGCAGCAGATCGAGCATTTGGGGGTCGGAGCCTGTGCGGTAAATGGTCTGCTTGATCGCCAGCACCTGTGGGTCATTGACAGCCTCGCGCAGGAAGGCCAGCACGCCATCAAAACTCTCAAACGGTTGGTGGATCAGCACATCGCCTTTGGTGCGCAGCTGGGTCAGGATAGAGCCACCTTGTGGCATCTGGTGTGGCCAGCAGGGTACCGAGCGCGGAAACACCAACTCGGGCATATCTGCCAGATCGACCAGTTGGGCCAAGCGCACCAGATTGACTGGCCCATGCACCCGGTACAGGGCTTCGGTGGGCAGATTGAACTGGGCCAGCAAAAAATCGGCCAAAAATTCTGAACAGCCTGCCGATACCTCTAGCCGCACGGCTTCACCATAATGGCGTTGCTGTAAGCCTTGGCGCAGGGCCGTGCGCAGATTGCGCGCATCCTCTTCATCCACAGCCAAATCGGAGTGGCGTGTGACGCGGAACTGCGAAAACGCCGTGACTTCGCGCTCAGGAAACAAATCGACCAGGTGCGCCCGCACAACGCTGGACAAGCTGACGCATTGCACACCCTTGGCTACGCTGGCGGGCATGCGAATTAGGCGCGGCAGCACGCGTGGGATTTTGACAATCGCAATCTCGTTCTCGCGGCCAAAAGCGTCGCCACCTTTGAGGCGGACAATGAAATTGAGCGATTTGTTGGCTACTTGTGGGAAGGGGTGCGCTGGGTCTAGGCCTATGGGGATCAACAGGGGCCGCACTTCACGCTGGAAATACTCTTGTACCCAACGGCGCTGGGCCGGGTTGCGCTCGCCATGCGGAATGATACGGATGCCGTGGGCGGCCAGTGCAGGCACCAGTTCGTCGTTGTAGAGCGCATATTGGCGCTCTACCAAATCGTGCGCTTTGGCTGCCAGTGCCTTGAAAGAGGCTTGTGTATAAACACCCTTAGTCTCGCCGCTGCGCGCTGCGGCCAAATGGGGGGCTGCACGCACCTCAAAAAATTCGTCTAGATTGGAGGAGACGATGGTCAGGTAACGCACCCGCTCCAGCAGTGGCACATCGGAGCGCACGGCCCAGTCAAATACCCGTTCATTAAAGGCCATGATGCTGTGATCGCGATCCAGCAAGGTGGCAGGTGGCAATGGAGAGGAGTCAACAGCAGAGCTGACAGGATGCGACGCCATCACGACGTGATCCGCAGAAAGAGGGGGCATGGCGCGAATGGGATTCAAAGCTAATTGTGACAGTATTGGCGCAGGATGTGTCAATTTCATGACGTACATCATGACAAGACAGCCTTGGGACGGCAAGCACTTGCCTTGGTTTTCCAATGTTGTATCTGCGCAAAATGCAATCAACCTTGCATAATCCGATGAGGATATTGCATCGTGCTACAACACCTCTCTTTCTCTTGCCTCTCGCCGCTTCATGCGGGGGTGCTGGCTTTTGTGGGCACGGCATGGTGCTGCGGTGCCTTGATTTGGCATTTGGAGCAGCAAGACTTGGCCCAGCAGCGCCACCAGGTGTCAGGGTTGGCCAGTGACCATGCGCGTTCATTGCAGCGTGGTATTGAGTCGGCACTTTCGGCCAACAATGTGCTGGTGGCTTTGGTGCGCCAAGGCCAAGGGGAGGTGCAGGGGTTTGAGGCCATTGGCGGGCAGCTGTTGCCTTTTTACCCAGGCATCGTGGCGATGGGGTTGGCCCCCAACGGTGTGGTGCAAAAAGTGGTGCCCGCCCAAGGCAATGAAGCCCTGTTAGGCTTTGATCAGTTGAATGACCCTGCGCAAGGCGCCGAGGCTGCTTTGGCACGCGACAGTGGTCAGCTCACCTTGGCTGGGCCATTGCCCTTGGTGCAAGGTGGTGTGGGGGTGGTGGGGCGTCACCCGGTTTATTTGAGCGACGAACGGGGACAACGGCATTTTTGGGGCTTTACCCATGTCACGATTCGCATTGCCGATGTATTGGCGGCAGCCAACTTTCCACAGTTGGTAGAGCGGGGCTATCAGTATCGGCTGTCGCGTGTTTTGCCGCATACGGGGCAGACGCAGGAGATCAGCGTTTCCAGCCCTCCGCCGGGTAGTCGGCCTGTAGTGCATGGGCTCTCATTACCCAATGGGCAATGGTCGTTGGCTGTGACACCCACCCAAGGTTGGGGCAGTCCGGTGCGGCTGGTAGGCCGTGGTTTGCTCGGGCTGTTGATGAGTTTGTTGATTGGGCATTTGGTGCGCTTGCTATTGCAACTCAAGGCCCATGAAAGAGACTTAGAGTCGTTGGTGCATGCCCGCACCGCTGAAATCTTTAGCACCCAACAGCAACTCCAAGCCACGGTAGACGCTATTCCAGACATGCTGCTGGAGTTGGATGATCATGGCCGGTTTTTGCAAATCGACCATGCCCATGCCAACGCGCTGGCGCTGCCGGCTGCCAAGTTGTTGGGTCGCTATCTTTGGGAGGTACTACCCGAAGAGAGCAGCAAAACTTTGGTAGCGGCCCTCGAAGAGGCGCGGCAGCAGGGATGCTCTACAGGGCAACAGATTTGTCTGCCCATGCCAGAGCAGGGGCAAAGTTGGTTTGAGTTGTCGGTAGCGCGCAAAGCAGCCACCAGTGACAGTGCCCCTGGCTATGTATTGCTGGCCCGTGATATTACCCAGCAGCGGGCTGCCCTAGAAAAAATTGAGCATCTGGCCCATTTTGACCATCTTACGGGCCTGCCCAATCGGGCACTGTTGGCCCAGCGGGCCGCCCAGATGATTGACCGCCAACGCAGCCACAACGGCAATTTGGCCGTGCTGTTTCTCGATTTAGACCACTTCAAAAATGTCAACGATTCATTAGGGCACCGCATGGGTGATGCTCTGTTGGTCACGCTCGCCCAGCGCCTGCAAACCTTGGCCCGCGAGCAAGACACGGTGTCGCGCCTAGGGGGGGATGAGTTTTTGCTGCTGTTGCCAGATACGGAGGCCGAGGCGGCGGCCCGTATGGCGACCCACTTGCTGCGGGGGTTGTCTGAGCCATGCCAGTTAGAGGGGCATGAGTTGAGCACCACTTTGTCGATTGGGATTTCCATTTTTCCCAAAGACGGAGAGCATTTTGACACCTTGTACCAGCGTGCTGATGCTGCCATGTACCGTGCCAAGCGCAGTGGCCGCAACCGCTACAGTTTTTTCACTGCCGACTTAGAAGCCTCTTCCGCACGGGCTTTGATGCTAGAAAATGCGCTCCACCGGGCATTGGAGCGCCAGCAGTTTGCCTTGCATTACCAAGCCCAAGTGGCGCTACAAACCGGCCAGATCGTTGGTGCCGAGGCGCTGCTGCGTTGGCAGCACCCCGAGTGGGGGCCGATTTCGCCTGCCGAATTTATTCCAATTGCCGAAAACAGCGGCATGATCATAGCCATTGGAGAATGGGTGCTCGCCACGGCGGCCCGAGACGCCAAACGGTGGTTGGATCAGGGCATTGGGCTGCGCACGGTCTCGGTCAACCTGTCGGCGGTGCAGTTTCGCCACCCGCAGTTATTAGAGATGGTGTCGCGCTGCTTAGACGAAGCCCAACTACCAGGCCATCGGCTTGAGCTGGAATTGACAGAAGGTGCTGCCGTAGACGATCCGGCCTCCGCCTTGGACGTGATGACGCAACTGCATGAGCGGGGTGCCCATCTATCGATGGATGACTTTGGTACGGGGTACTCATCGCTCAATCAGCTCAAGCGTTTTCCTTTGGGCAAGCTCAAGATTGACCAGTCTTTTGTCCGAGATGTCCATGAAGACGCCAATGATCGGGCAATCATCAGCGCCATCATCCACATGGCCCAAGCTTTGGGTATGCGCACTACTGCCGAAGGGGTAGAAACCGAGGCACAACGGGCCTTTTTGCTGGAGCAAGGCTGTGATGAGGGGCAGGGTTACCTGTTCAGCCGTCCCTTGCCTGTGGCCGCCTTTGAGGCACTGTTGCACCAACAGCAAAGTTAACAGTCGCTGGTGGTTCGCCCATTGGACAAGTGGGTGACTGCTACACTTTAGCGTGTCACAACCCCACCCCCTGAAAGTCCCACTTTGGAAGCGGTTGCCCGTCTTCGTGAGTGTTGCCTACTGCAAGGGAGAGGTTTCCAACCGAGGTTAGCTTTAGATGAATGAACTACGGTAGCCATCCGATCGGCTGCTACTACCGGCCACATGCCCGCTCTACACGATATCTCCGCCTCTACCCTGCTGCCGCCAGCCACGGATCAGGCATGGCTGCGCACCCTGCGTGAACACCAAGTCTTACTCGACAACGCTGGGATGGGCATTGTGTTTATCCGTGATCGGGTGGTGGTGCGTGCCAATGCCCGTTATGCCGAGATTTTTGGTTACGACTCTCACCAAGAACTGATCGGTCAGGGCAGTGTGGGTTTCTATCCAGACCAGGCGGCTTTTCGCGCCTTAGGGCGTGCAGCCTACCCGGTGATGTCCAGAGGCCGTACCTACCATACAGAGCGACAAATGCGCCGTTGCGATGGCCGTTTGTTTTGGGCGCGCCTGACGGGTACCCTGATCAATCCACAGGACACGACAGAAGGTTCCATCTGGATCATTGACAACATCGACGAGCAGAAAAACATCCAGCTTCGGCTCGATACAGCCCTGCGAGAAAAGCAGGCACTGCTTGACAACGCTTTGATGGGCATGGTGTTTTTGACCCAGCAGCGCCTGACCCATTGCAACCGGCATTTTGAACAGATGCTGGGTTACCACCCCGGTGAACTGGTAGGCACTGGCATTGAGCACTGGTTTTCCCATCCCCAAGATTGGCAGCGGTGGAGTGCCTTGCTGGCGCAAGGGCAGGCCTCGGGGGGGGAGGTGTTGCTGCGCAAAAAAGATGGCACCACCATAGCCTGTGAGGTGCGTGGTCAGCCTGTGAATCCTGCGCAGCCCGATGGTGGCACCGTTTGGATCGTGCTAGACATCACAGAACGCCAGCGCACACAAGCCGAGCTAGCACAGGCCCACGAGGCGCTGGAACAAACAGTGCAGGAGCGCACCCAGCAGTTGCGCGAGACCGTCAACAGCTTGCACCACGAAATCAACGATAGGCGTAAAGACCAAGAACGAATTTACTGGTTGGCCCATTACGACCCGCTGACCAGCTTGCCCAACCGCACCCTGCTGGCCGAGCGTAGCAGCCAAGCCATTGAATTGGCCCGCAAAGAGCAGACGCCTCTGGCCGTTATCTTTCTGGATCTGGATCACTTCAAGCATGTCAACGACTCGCTAGGGCACCGGGTGGGCGATGCGCTGCTGGTTGCCATTGCCCAGCGTTTGCGGGCTGTAGTGCGTGAGCGCGATACAGTGTGCCGTGTGGGTGGAGATGAGTTTATCTTGTTGCTGCCTGGTGCCAATGCGCAGGGTGCCGAGCGTGTGGCCAACAAATTGCTGGAAGCAGCGCGCCAGCCTTACCAAATAGAGCACCATGAGCTGACGATGGCGCCCTCTATGGGCATCGCGCTCTACCCAGATGATGGCACTGACTTTGCCACCCTGAACCAAGCCGCTGATGTGGCCATGTACCGTGCCAAGTTGGACGGTCGCAATACCTACAGTTTTTTCACCCCTGAAATGCGGGCCCAGTCGGTGCGGGCGTTGCAACTGGAAAACGCCCTGCGCCGTGCGCTGGAGCGAGAGCAGTTTACGCTGCACTACCAACCACAAATTTGCATTGCCACTGGCCAGATCACGGGTGTGGAGGCATTGCTGCGCTGGCAGCACCCCGAATTGGGCGCTATTTCTCCCGCCGAATTCATTCCGATTGCCGAAGATTGCGGCCAAATTTTGCCCATCGGAGAATGGGTGTTGCGCGAAGCACTGCGCCAATTGCAGGCATGGCGCAAGATGGGGCTGATGCTCGAGACGATGGCCGTCAACCTGTCGGCGGTGCAGTTTCGCCAGCCCCAGTTTCCCCAACTGGTCACGCGCATTTTGCAAGAAAGTGGCCTGCCTGCCCATGCGCTGGAGCTGGAACTGACCGAAGGCGTAGCGATGGACGATCCGCGCGCCGCTATTGCAACGATGGACGAGCTGCATAGCCACGGGGTACTGCTGTCGATTGATGATTTTGGCACGGGGTATTCGTCCCTGAGCCAACTCAAGCGTTTTCCTGTCTATAAGCTCAAGATTGACCAATCTTTTGTGCGTGACTTGGACGATGATGCCAACGACCGGGCCATTGTCAGTGCCATCATTCGCATGGCCCAGGCATTGGGTATGCAGACCATTGCCGAAGGGGTAGAAACCAGTGGCCAATTGGCATTTTTGCGCGAGCAAGGTTGCACGGAGGCCCAAGGTTATTACTATGGCCGCCCCATGCCGGCTACACAGCTACAGGCATTGTTGGCTGGCGCTACGGGCAGCAGAGCTTGAAGGGGCAGGTGTCTTTACTTTCACACCCGATTGGGAGACGATCAGGCATCTGTCCCACCAACCCATGCAACGCTATGCAGCAGGAGGTTGTTACAAAATCATACACAATCGATGGTGTAATCAGCCTACTGCGGATATGCCCACTCTCTGGTGCTAGAGAGATGGGTCAGACGAGACACTTTCAGGAGAGAGAATAATGGCCACTATACCCATCACTACAGCAGCAACTTCCCCCCAAACCCAGGCCCAAATGGCACGGCGGGAAGCCCAGCAGGCCGAGCAAGATGCCAAAACGCTGCAAACCAAGGCCCAAGAAGCCCAGCGTACGGCCAACATGGAGCAGGCCCGTGCTGACAAAATCAACCAACAGGCCGAACAGGCAGGTCAGCGGTCTGACGTTGCCAACGACAATGCCGCCGCCACTGAAGCCAATGCCCGCCGCAGCAATGCGGCTGCCTCACGCATCAATGTCAATGGCTCTGGACAAATCACAGGCGTTTGGGTAGACACCAAGGCTTAACAGGCATTCACTGCCAGTGAGCCTGTGCAGGCCGCTTTGCTCAGACGCTCGGCACAGCGTCTGGCTACCGCCGCATCAGCGGCCTCCACCATAATGCGCAGCACCGGCTCGGTGCCACTGGGGCGAATCAGGATGCGCCCAGACAGGCCCAGCTCTGCCTCGACGCTCTGCGCTTCCTGTACCAGATGTGTGTTGCAGCGCCAGTCCTGCCCCAACGGCACACGCACATTCAATAGCACTTGCGGAAACAGCGTCAAACCCGTCAGCAATTGCGCCATGCTTTGCTCGCTGCGCACACAGTATTGAAGCACCTGTAAGGCACTGACCAGCCCATCGCCGGTGGTCTGCCGGTCTAGCACCAGCAGATGCCCCGAGCTTTCTCCGCCCAGCACCCAGTGGTGGCGTGCCAGTGTTTCCAGCACATACCGATCCCCCACCTTGGCCCGCTCAAACTGAACGCCCCGCGCACGAAAAGCCAGTTCTACCGCCATATTGGTCATCAGGGTGCCTACCACGCCGGGCACGTCTTCATCACGGCCCATGCGGTCAATTGCCATCAGGTAAAGCAGTTCATCGCCGTTGTAGAGTCTGCCTTGGGCATCGACCATTTGCAGCCGATCGGCATCGCCATCCAGGGCAATACCATAGTCGGCCCGGTTGGCATGTACAGCACGCACTAGGGCATCTGGATGGGTGGCCCCCACCTCATGGTTGATGTTGAGGCCATCAGGGGAACAGCCAATCGCAATGACCTCGGCGCCCAGCTCATGAAAGACCTTGGGAGCGATATGGTAGGCTGCACCGTGGGCCGCATCCACCACGATTTTCAGCCCCTTGAGGGTCAGGTCTTGGGCAAAGGTGCTCTTGCAAAATTCGATGTAGCGCCCGGCCGCATCATCGAGGCGGCGGGTTTTGCCCAAAGAGGCTGAATCCGCCCATACAGGGGATTCTTGTAATGCGGCCTCTACCTCCAACTCCCAAGCGTCCGGCAATTTGCTGCCTTGCGCACTGAAGAATTTGATGCCGTTGTCGGGATAGGGGTTGTGGCTGGCGCTGATCACGACACCCAAACTGGCCCGCTGCGCGCGGGTGAGGTAGGCCACCCCCGGCGTGGGCAGCGGCCCAAGCAGTACCACATCCACTCCAGCCGAATTAAAGCCTGACTCCAGCGCGCTCTCGAGCATATAGCCTGAAATACGGGTGTCTTTGCCAATGAGCACCGTGGGGCGTTCTTCGGTGCGCTTGAGCACTCGGCCCACGGCATGGGCCAATCGGAGAACAAAATCAGGGGTGATGGGATGCTGGCCTACCGTGCCACGAATGCCATCGGTGCCGAAATATTGACGTGTCATGCGATGCTGCCTGGTAAAAAATGCCAACGCAGCCGGACAGGAGGTTCCAAGCAAAAAGCCCTGTTATCGTGGGATAACAGGGCTTTTCTGTAAGTGGTGGGTCCTGAGTGACTCGAACACTCGACCTACGGATTAAGAGTCCGCTGCTCTACCAACTGAGCTAAGAACCCACTTAAAAATTGTGTCGCTTGCTGCGAAGAACTCAATTATGCACTAATTTTTACGATGCCTCATCCAAAGATGGCGAAATTTTTATTTCGCTAGACCATTGCGCCGTGCCAGCTCCAAAAATAGGGCGCTTTGGTCTAAATCAGCCCAGCCATGTTCGGCGGTTTGGGTGTAGAGCTGCTTTAACAGGGCAGTGATCGGAGCCTCAAAGCCCAACTCATCGGCGGTAGCCAAGGCGTTTCGCATATCCTTGAGTTGCACATTGACCCGCCCCCGTGGCGCAAAGTCTTGTTCTACCATGCGCTGACCATGCAATTGGAGGATGCGGCTATCGGCAAAGCCACCGCTGATGGCCTCGCGCACCTTAGCCATGTCGGCGCCCCCTTTGGCAGCCAGCAGCAGCGCCTCGGCCACGGCCCCAATGGTGATGCCGACAATCATCTGGTTGGCGAGCTTGGTCAGTTGCCCCGTGCCATGCGGCCCCACATGGGTGGCCCGCCCCAGTGCAGCAAACACCGGCTGGGCACGGACAAAATCTGCCGCAACTCCACCCACCATGATCGCCAAGGTGCCTGCTTCGGCACCCACAGTGCCGCCAGAGACGGGAGCATCCAAACAAGCGATGCCCTGTGCTTGCAAGCGCAGGGCATGGTCACGCGCCTCACGCGGTTGAATGGATGCCATGTCAATGAACAAGCTGCCTGGGTGCATGGCCGCTGCTGCCCCTTGCTGGAACAACACATCTGCCACCACTGGGCCATTTTCGAGCAGACTGAGCACGATGTCGGCATTGCGCACGGCATCGGCAGCCTTCTCATGCACTATGGCTCCAGCAGTGCTTAGCGGTTCTGCCTTGGCGCGGGTGCGGTTCCAAACCTGCACGCGGTGCCCTGCAGCACATAAACGTTGGGCGATGGGCAAGCCCATCATGCCGATACCCAGCACCGCCAATGAGAGAGAAGATGGCTTGTTCATGACAAAAAATTGCGAAAAACCGGGGGCAGAGGCCAAAAAACAGAGCCAGATTTTACGTACCAGAATGCCAAGGCCGCTATACACGGTCTGGGTTTCTACAATGCCCACATGGCCCCACATTCTTCGCTTCTAGACTCCTCTGCCCCTGACACGGCGGCATTGCTGCGTTGCCTCAACCCCGAGCAACGGGCCGCTGTGACCCTGCCCAACGGCCATGCTTTGGTGCTGGCTGGTGCTGGCTCGGGCAAAACCCGCGTACTCACCACCCGCATTGCTTGGCTATTGCACACGGGGCAAGCCAGCCCCGGTAGCATTTTGGCCGTCACCTTTACCAATAAAGCGGCCAAAGAGATGCTCACCCGCCTTGGAGCCATGCTACCGGTGGCGGTGCGCGGTATGTGGATAGGCACTTTCCACGGCTTGTGCAACCGGTTGTTGCGCATCCATCACCACGCAGCGGGTTTGCCGCAGACTTTTCACATTCTGGACACCCAAGACCAGCTTGCTGCCATCAAGCGGCTGTGTAAGCAGTTTGGTGTGGATGAGGAGCGTTTTCCACCCAAGCAGGTGCAATACTTTATTGCCGGTTGCAAAGAAGAGGGCCGCCGCCCGCGCGATGTGGCTGGCATTGACCCCGACACGCGCAAAAAGGTGGAGCTATACCAGCTTTACGAAGAGCAATGCCAGCGCGAAGGCGTTGTGGATTTTGGCGAACTGATGTTGCGCAGCTATGAATTGCTGCGCGACAACGACCCACTGCGCGCCCACTACCAACGGCGTTTTGCCCATATCTTGGTGGATGAGTTTCAAGACACCAACCGTCTGCAATACCTGTGGCTCAAGCAACTGGCGGGCGACGAGGTAGATGGGCAATTGCACACCCATGCCAGCGTGATTGCCGTGGGCGACGATGACCAAAGCATCTACGCCTTTCGGGGGGCGCGGGTGGGCAATATGCAAGAC
The DNA here is from genome assembly GCF_042652905.1 of Giesbergeria sinuosa. NCBI lineage: Bacteria > Pseudomonadati > Pseudomonadota > Betaproteobacteria > Burkholderiales > Comamonadaceae > Giesbergeria > Giesbergeria sinuosa. The sequence continues at coordinate 104,400 of NZ_JBHSHJ010000004.1, forward strand.
TTTTTGCGCGAGTTTGATGTGCAGCAGCAGATCAAGTTGGAGCAAAACTACCGCAGCTATAGCAATATTCTGGACGCAGCCAACCAGCTCATCAGCCACAACAGCCGCCGTTTGGGTAAAAACCTGCGCACCGAACAAGGCCCCGGCGAGCCGGTGCGCGTGTATGAAGCGGTGAGTGATTTGGCCGAGGCGCAATGGATGGCCGATGAAATCCGCCAGTTGCTCCAATCTGACCAGCTCCGGCACCAAGAAATTGCCGTGCTTTACCGCAGCAACGCCCAAAGCCGGGTGATTGAGTCGGCGCTGTTCAATGCCCGTATTCCGTACCGTGTTTATGGTGGTTTGCGCTTTTTTGAACGTGCCGAAATCAAACACGCCTTGGCCTATCTGCGCTTGTTAGAAAACCCGCACGACGACACCAGTTTTATGCGTGTCGTCAACTTTCCGCCACGTGGCATTGGTGCGCGCAGTGTCGAGGTTTTGCAAGACAGCGCCCGCAGCAGTGGCTGCTCGTTGCATGACGCGGTATCGTTGGTGCCGGGCAGTGCCGGGGCCAAACTGAATCAGTTTGTTGCGCTGGTGGAGGTACTGAGCGAACAGATGCAAGGTGAGAACCTGCGCACCATCATCGACCAGATGCTGCACGCCAGTGGACTTTTGGCCCACTACCGCGCGGACAAAGACGGTGCTGACCGTGTTGAAAATCTGGAAGAACTGGTCAATGCAGGTGAGAGTTTTGTCACCCTCGAAGGCTTTGGCCGCGATGCGGTGGCGCTGCCGGTGGATGAGCATGGCGTTGCTACCACCACCCTACCCGACTTTGTGGATGGGGATACGGGCGAGACACTCTCGCCCTTGGCGGCCTTTTTAACCCATGCGGCGCTGGAAGCGGGCGACAACCAAGCCCAAGCGGGCCAAGAAGCTGTGCAACTCATGACGGTGCATGCGAGCAAGGGGTTGGAGTTTGACTGCGTCTTTATTGGTGGGTTGGAGGAAGGACTGTTTCCGCACGACCAATCGGTGGGTGAGCGCGATGGCCTCGAAGAAGAGCGCCGCTTGATGTATGTAGCCATTACCCGTGCGCGCCAGCGCCTGTACCTGAGCCACGCGCAAACGCGGATGCTCCACGGCCAGACACGCTACAACGAGAAAAGCCGCTTTTTTCAGGAGTTGCCCGACAGCGCCCTGAAATGGCTGACACCGCAGCGCAGTGGCTTTGGCAGTTTTGCTCCCCGTGCCAGTCAAGGCAGCAGCTATGGTGGTTACAGCGCCTACAGCAAGGGCAGCGCAGGCAGCAAAACCGAGACCTTTGCCAGCCCGCCGGTGCCAGTGCAAAAAGCCACGCCATCGCATGGCTTGCGCGCCGGTACAGCGGTGTTTCACACCAAGTTTGGTGAAGGCAAGGTGTTGGCAATTGAGGGCACGGGGGACGATGCCCGCGCCCATGTTCATTTTGGCCGCCACGGTAGCAAATGGTTGGCGCTGGCGGTGGCCAAGCTCACCATCGTCTCATAAGGCTACATGCTACTTTGCGCCTTCGGTGGCTTGTCGTTGGCGCTGGTATTGGTCATACGAGGTACTGGTGCCCGCCATACAGCGGTTGCGCTGCTGGGCATCGGGCATCTTGTTGCACTCTTGGCGCTGCCACAGCTGGCCTGCGCCATACCATTGTTCTGAGGCGCAGCCGCCCAAGCCGCCCAACACAGTGACCGCCACCAAGGCGAGAGAGCGCCAACGCATCACCGCGCTCCCAGCGTTTGCACCAACTCGGCCATCTGCAACGATGGTGCCGTGCCTTGCTGTACCAGCCCCTCTACCACGCTGTGCTGGTTGGGTGTGGATTGGTTTTGGCTGACTTTCCATTTGCCCTGCATCCGTTGGATGGAAAACTCCACGCCCACGATGCCCGCCAGCAGCTTTTGGGTGAAATCAGCCGGGGCATCGGACACCTGCCACGGCTGCGCTTGTGCTGCCTCGTGCTGCTGGGTGAGTTGCGTGACAATTTCCAGGAGGTCATCGGGGGCGTGTAGGGCTTTGAGCGTGGCATAGACATGCACCACCGCGTAATTCCAAGTAGGAACCACTTTGCCATCTATGGGTTTGCTGGCGTACCACTGGGGCGAAATATAGGTGGACGGGCCTTGAAAAATCAAGAGCAGCTCTTGTGTTGGGGGGCATTGCCATAGTGGGTTGTTTTTCGCCACATGGCCCAGCAGTTGGCCCCATCCATCGGGCGCAGGGCGATGGAACACAGGCAGATGGTCTGCCACCAAACCTGATGGGCTGTTGGCCACCACAGTGGCCAACGGAAACGCCTCTATCAGCTCTAAAAGTAACTCAGGCTGGTCTTGCTGAAAATGAGCTGGGCAGTACATAGTTGCTTCAGGTGGCCAATGCTTGTAAATCTGGGGCAATGCTGCCATAGCTGACCAAATGCACCTCTAGCGCCACGCCTTGAAAACGTTGCAGACTACGGACGATAGCCTGCACGATCCAATCTCGGTGATTACCAAAGGCACCGCCCCCCAGCATGGTGAGGTACACCCTAGGATTTTTGTGTTTGGCCGCATTAAGCACGCCAGCCCATAGCGTAGCCTCATAAGCGGCTTCGAGCACCAAACGGGCAAAAGGCTCCCAGAGGTGAAGATCAGCCCGGCTATAGGCTACCGGCAAGGCAGAACAAAAGGCTTGCGAAACCTGCTGATCTTGCGCCGCACCTTGGGCCGTTACTTCCACATCCCAATGTAGACCAATGCGCAATTGCGCTCGCAAAGCATCGCGCTGTGCTTCATCGGCGTGCAGGAGCAGGGCATGGATCTGTTCCAGTGTAGCTACCGATGGCAGGGCATAGCCGTTGTGCATAGGCATGGTCTGCTCCACCCCTAAGGCTCTGCTCAGGTCTTGCAATGTGTTGATTTGGCAGGTTTTGGTTTGCCCTACCTGATCTTCTAGCGGCACAAAGTAGTTGCGATAGATAGTAGCGGCCCCCGCTGCCATCGCACAGGCTGGGCCTTGGGTGTGATCCGATTGGTAGCGGGTGACCCCCTGTTCTGGCGTGACCCTGTAATCGGTCATTTCCAGCAGATTAAATTGCGATGCCACTTGGATCAGTGCGTGGTTTGTCTCTGGCTGGGTATGCAGTGCGTAGGCATTGGCGATGGTATTGCGTACCACCAACTCCCCTGATACAGCGCCTTGCAGTGGCAGTGCCCGCTCGCGCAGTATTGCCAGTGTCGGGGTTTCCAAATAACCAATGCCAAAGCTGCGTTGGTTGACCAAAGAAATCAGCCGTTGGCCCTGCACCTGTAGCTTACGCTGGACATCGTGGTAGTCAACCTCGGCAAAGCCCGTCAGGGTTTCAAACCAGTTGGAGAGGGGTGGCATGGCATAGCCTTATGGCAGTTCAGTTGGATGGCAACAGCTCCAGCGCCTGTTGGTAGGCTGGCTGGAACATCAGTTCATCCCACGGCAGCGGTGGCGTCAGGGGCAGCAGGGCCATGCGGCGCGCTTCGCTCTCGGCGCTGGGTTGCCAATGGCCTTGGGTTTGCGCTGCACTCAAGCCCTCAAGCAATTCATCAATGGCGGCGCCATCGCCCAAACTTTGGTTGCACAGCAATACCAAGTCACAACCGGCTTGCAAGGCGGCTACGGCGGCATCGGTGTAGCTGACGGTTTGGCCGTCTAGGTGGCGAGCGCCTTCCATGCTCAAGTCGTCGCTAAAAATGGCGCCATCAAAGCCCATTTGCTGGCGCAGAATATCTTGCAGCCAGCGGCTAGAAAACCCAGCGGGGCGGCTGTCCACCTTGGGGTAGATCACATGGGCGGGCATGAGGCTGGTCAAGCTGCTGCGCAACCAAGGGTAGGGGGCCGCATCATCGGCCAAAATTTTCTTCAGGCTGCGTTTATCCACTGGCACTTCGGTATGCGAGTCGGCCTTCACATAACCATGCCCCGGAAAATGCTTGCCACAGTTGGCCATGCCGCCCTGCAATAGGCCGTGCATCAGGCTTTTGGCCAACAGGGTGACGGTGCGTGGGTCGCGGCCAAAGGCGCGGTCGCCAATCACGCCGCTGCTGCCCCAGTCCAAATCCAGCACGGGCGTAAAGCTGAAATCCACGCCACAGGCGCGCAGTTCGCTGGCTAGCACATAGCCTGCTGCGGTGGCGGCGTTGGTGGCTTGCAAGGCACTGCCTGTTAAAAAGCCACTGCGCTTCTTGTTTTTCTTGCTGGCCTTGCGTCCTTTTTTGCCTTTGCTTTTGGCACTGTCACGTTGCCATAACGTGCCCAGTGCCTGCATAGGAGGCAGATGGGTGAACCCATCGCTGCGAAAACGCTGCACGCGGCCACCTTCGTGGTCTACACAGATGAGCAGATCACCACGCACCGCTTTGATAGAAGCGGTCAGTTCCAGCAGTTGTTGGCGGTCGTACCAGTTGCGGGCAAACAAAATGACACCACCAGTGAGTGGATGTGCCAAACGGCGGCGATCGGTGTCGGTCAGTGCAGTGCCAGCCACATCCAAAATCAGGGGGGAATGGGTGTTGGTCATGGGGGAAATGGGGATGAAGAGGGAGGGGAGAGAACTTTTTCTGCCACGCAAAAGCCCACGGCATAGTCTTGCTCGTCGCTGATGCTCAGGTGGATACTAAGCTGGCGCTGTTGCAGCCAAGTGTGTAAGGCACCGTGGGCCAAGATGGCGGGTTGGCCGCTCTCTAGCGTAGTGATTTCGCACGCCTGCCACGACATGGGTAGCACCATGCCCAGCCCGATAGCCTTGCTGAAGGCTTCTTTGGCACAAAAGCGACTGGCCACAAAGCGCACACCGCGCTCAGGCCAGCGGCTGTGGCGCTCTTGCCATAGAGCGCATTCTGTAGGGGTCAGAACTTTGGCAGCAAAGCGAGCCCCATGCTGCGCCAAGCTGGCCTGAATGCGGCGAATGTCGCAAATATCGGTGCCGATGCCGTAAATCATGTGGTGGGGGTGGCGGTGGCCCCGGCCTGAATGCAGTCTAAATAAGCCTGCACCGTGGTGGCATAGCCCAACTCCAATGCATCCGCAATCAGGGCGTGACCAATCGATACTTCTAACAGGCCGGGCACCGTGTGGACAAAGGCGGCAAGGTTGTCTCGGTTCAGATCATGGCCTGCATTGATACCCAAGCCCACATCCAATGCGGCTTGTGCTGCAGCACGGTAGCACTCCAACTGCTGAGCTTGCTGGGCTGTGCCCCAGGCTGCGGCATAGGGTTCAGTGTACAACTCTACCCGGTCGGCCCCCACCGCTTTGGCGGCTGCCATTTGTGCTGGTACAGCATCCATAAACAAACTCACGCGCACGCCCAACGCATGGCATTCGGCAATCAAAGGGCGCAGGCGTTCGGCATCTTGCGCCAAGTTCCAACCGTGGTCGCTGGTGAACTGGCCCTCGCTGTCGGGCACGAAGGTGGCTTGGTGCGGGCGCACCGTGCGGACAAAATCCATCAGGTTGTGAAAGGGGTTGCCCTCGATGTTGTATTCGCGCTCGGGCCAATCTTGCAACAAGGCGGCCAGTTCGGTCACATCGTGGGCGCGGATATGGCGCTCATCTGGGCGTGGATGTACTGTAATGCCCTGTGCCCCAGCTTGTAGGCACAGCAGTGCCGCGCGCGTGACGCTGGGAATGCCCAAATGGCGTGTATTACGCACCAAGGCAACTTTGTTCACATTCACCGAGAGGGCGGTGCGGTGGGTAAAGGCAGAAGCAGTCATAGAGTTTGAAGTTCCATCATTAGCTGGCGTGTGCGCAGCACAGGGGGGCCGCAGTGGTGTTGCAGCAAAATGCGCAACTGCGGTTTTAGTTCTGCCGCCACTGGGGCACAGGCTTGCAGCAGGGCCGACAGCCGCACGCCGGTTCCCTCTAATGCTTGGTTCAGTGGCAGCCATTGAGCGCCGCTCAGGCTGGCACGTTCTGTGGCTGGGGCGGGGCACAGGCCGCTGTCTGGCAGCAGGGCATAGCGGGCTTGGGCTTGCAAGGGGGCTAAAGTCGGGGTGTGGGCATTGAGGGCGGGTAGCAGGCCCAATTCGCGCAGTAGCAACAATTCAAAGGCGCGCAGCACCGGCTCTAAGGCATCGCCATGCTCGCTGGCCAGCACACGCACCACGGCTGCATAGGCATCAAACAAGGCCGGGTGCGGGTCGTGGCGTGCCAGCAGGCGCAACAGCAATTCATTGAGGTAAGTGCCCGCCAACAAGGCATCGCCCATCGGCATGGTGTGCCCGCCTACCCATTCTGCCCCCTTGAGCGGGTGGATGCCACTGCCATCGGTGGTGGGTTTGGCACTTTCCGTCCAGTGCAGGCTCAAGGGCTGCAAGGGCAGCAGCACGGGGCGAAAGTTGGAGCTGGGCTTTTTTGCGCCCCTGGCCACCAAGGCGGTACGCCCGTGGTGGCGGGTAAACACTTCCAGAATCAGGCTGGACTCGCTCCAGTCGTAGCGGTGCAGCACAAAGGCTGGTTCATGGCTCAAGCGGCGCGCAGCGGCCACAGCAAAACAGGCTTATTCGTAGCCAAACGAGCGCACGCGGGCTTCATCGTCGGCCCAGCCCGAGCGCACCTTGACCCACAACTCAACAAACACCTTGGCATCCATGAGCTTTTCTAGCTCTTGGCGTGTTTCGGTGCCAATGCGTTTGAGGCGCTCGCCCTTGTCGCCAATCACCATCGCTTTGTGGCTGTCGCGCTCCACCACAATGGTGGCTGCAATGCGAATCATGCGCTTGTGGACTTTGCTTTTTTCTTCCTCAAACTTGTCAATCACCACAGTGGAGGTATAGGGCAACTCGTCCCCAGTGAAGCGAAACAGCTTTTCGCGCACGGTTTCGGAGGCCAAAAACTTTTCACTGCGGTCGGTTAGCTCATCGGCGGCATACCACCACGGGGCTTCGGGCAGGTATTTTTCGCAGATGCCATACAGGCGCTCAATGTCGCCTTTGTTCTTGGCCGACATGGGCACAAACTCGGCAAACGGGTGGCGCTCTTGCATATCGCGCAGCCACGGGGCAATCTCTGCCCGGCGGTGTACGTTGTCTAGCTTGTTGGCAATGAGCAGTGTGGGAATGCCCGGTTTGAACAAGCTCAGCACCTTGGCATCGGCCAAAGTAAAACTGCCAGCTTCCACCACAAACAAAATTAAATCTACATCACCAATCGCACCCATCACAGTTTTGTTTAGTGATTTGTTCAGGGCTGTGGCGTGGCGGGTTTGGAAGCCGGGGGTATCGACAAAAATAAACTGCGTTGCCCCCTGTGTGCGGATGCCCGTAATGCGGTGGCGCGTGGTTTGTGCCTTGCGCGAGGTGATGCTGATTTTTTGCCCCACCAGCGCATTGAGCAGAGTGGATTTGCCGACGTTGGGTTTGCCCACAATGGCAATCACGCCGCAGCGTTTCCCCTCAATGGCAGGGGCTGTGCCCGGTGCTTGGGCTGCGGCCAGCATGGCCTCTAAATCGGGTTGGGCTGGTGCAGCAGCAGTGGGGGTGGAGTCGTGGGCAGGTTCAGCGTTCATTGTTTCTGGGTTTTCAAGAGGGTCAGCATGGCAGCGGCAGCAGCCTGTTCGGCGGCACGGCGTGAAGCACCACTGCCCCGTTCGGTGAGCTTGAGTTCGGCAACGCAGCATTCAACCTCGAAGGTCTGCCGGTGGGCCGCTCCAGCCGTAGCCACCACAGTGTATTGGGGCAGCTTCATTCTGCGCCCTTGCAGCCATTCTTGCAGCGCCGTTTTGGCATCTTTGGCCGCAGCCTGCATCTGTGGGTTGATTTCTACATTGGCAAACAGGCGGTGTACCAGTGCTTCGGCCACGGCATAACCTGCATCCAGATAGACAGCACCAATCAGCGCCTCTAGGGCATCGGCCAAGATGGAAGGGCGTTGGTGTCCACCTGAGCGGGACTCGCCTTCGCCCAAGCGCAGTATGCTGGGCAGTTGCAGTTGCAGTGCCAACTGGTGCAAAGTGCCTTCGCGCACCAAGTTGGCCCGCACCCGCGACAAATCCCCTTCTGGTTGGTGACGCAGGCGCTGGTAGAGCAAACTAGAGACGGCCAGATTGAGCACCGAATCGCCCAGAAATTCTAGGCGCTCGTTGTGATCGGCACTAAAACTGCGGTGCGTGACAGCTTGTTGCAGCAGAGCTGCATTTGCAAACCGGTGTTGCAGCCGCGATTGCAAGGCCTGCAACCCCTGTGCTGCACTGCTATTACTTGCTTTGGAGGTCAAATCGGTACACCAAATAGGCTGGGCCGGCCAGAGCCACTTCGCGGGCATATTTGACCCGTACCACTACTTTGTCGCCGTTTTTGGTCACATCCAAGTCTGACCCTCGCACAGAGCTGATGTCGTCAATCTGCGCTGCACGGTCAAAGATAGTGCGCACCTCAGGCACGCTACCGCCACTCTTGGCCTTGTCCAAGGCTTTTTGAATCGATTGTGATTCGATAAAAATCGGAATTGACTGACCGCCAATGGCAAAGGCTGCTACAGCCAGCAGGCCCACAATAATGACGCCGATAAAGGACAGACCCCGTTGGCGCGAACGGCTGCTACTGCGATAAAGGTTCATGGCTCCACTCCTTGTGTGTGCATATGGCAGAGGCGTTAATGGAACGACCCAATGCGCTTGAGGTCACCAAAGTTCATCCAGACAAAAAAGGCCCGGCCTACGATGTTGGCGTCAGGCACAAAGCCCCAATAGCGCGAGTCGAGCGAATTATCGCGGTTGTCGCCCATCATGAAGTAGTGCCCTTCTGGCACTTTGCAGACTACGCCCTCAATGCTGTAGCGGCATTGGTCACGGTAGGCAAAATCGCTGGCACCTTGGATAAAGGCAGGCGCTTCAGGGTTGTTCAGCAACCGGTGAGGCTGATCCCCCAGCTTCTCTTCAAATTGCTTGAAGTAGCGCATGGCGCTTGCATCGAAAAAGTCGGGCACGGCGGTGGTGGGCACTTCTTGACCATTCACGGTCAGACGCTTGTTTAAATAGGCCACCTCGTCGCCCGGCACACCCACCACACGTTTGATGTAATCCATGTGGGGTTGGGGTGGGTAACGAAACACCATGACATCGCCACGCTGGGGTGGATTGCCAGCAGTGATTTTTTTGTTGATGACTGGTAAGCGAATGCCGTAGGTAAACTTGTTGACCAGAATCAGATCCCCTACCAAAAGGGTAGGGATCATGGAGCCAGAGGGAATTTTGAACGGCTCGAACAAAAATGAGCGCAGCAGAAACACGGCTGCAATCACCGGAAACAGCCCTGCAGTCCAGTCCAGCCACCAGGGCTGAACCAACGCCTGCTGTTGGGCCTCGTTCACATCCAAGTCTACTTTGGCAATGCCCATGCGATCGAGTTCGGCGCGGCGCTGGGCTGCGGCCTCAACAATGGCCTGGGCTACTCGCTGGCGTCGTGGCAGAAAATAAAAACGCTCGGCCAACCAGTAGCACCCGGTGACCACCGTTGCCAGAAACAGCAACAGGGCGAAATTGCCTTCGATGGCCCCGGTGTACCACGCACCGATGTAGCCGATAAAGGCGGCCAGCACCAGCGAGGTGAAAATTTGCACGGCCTGCATGTCAGTCTTCCACCTGCAAAATAGCCAAGAAGGCTTCTTGTGGCACTTCGACCGAGCCAATTTGCTTCATGCGCTTTTTACCGGCTTTTTGCTTCTCCAGCAGTTTGCGTTTACGGGTGATGTCGCCGCCGTAGCACTTGGCCAACACGTTTTTGCGCAGTGCTTTGATCGTCTCGCGGGCAATGATGTTGGCACCAATAGCAGCCTGGATAGCCACATCAAACATCTGGCGGCTGATGATTTCGCGCATTTTGGCTACCACCGCACGGCCTCGGTATGGGGCTTGCGAGCGGTGGACGATGATGGAGAGGGCATCGACCTTTTCGCCATTGAGCAAAATGTCCACCTTGACCACATCCGAGGCGCGGTACTCTTTGAACTCATAGTCCATCGAGGCATAACCGCGCGAGACCGACTTGAGCTTGTCAAAAAAGTCGAGCACGATCTCGCCCAGCGGCATTTCGTAGGTGAGCATCACTTGGCGGCCGTGGTAGGCCATGTTGATTTGCACGCCGCGTTTTTGGTTGGCCAGCGTCATCACTGGGCCCACGTAGTCTTGCGGCATGTACAAATGCACAGTAACGATAGGCTCACGAATTTCTTGCAGCTTGCCTTGGTCGGGCATCTTGGCTGGGTTTTCCACCATGATGACTTCGCCATCGGGTTTCACCACCTGATAGACCACGCTGGGCGCTGTGGTGATGAGGTCTTGGTCAAATTCGCGTTCTAGGCGCTCTTGCACAATTTCCATGTGCAGCAACCCCAAGAAGCCGCAGCGGAAACCAAAACCCAATGCCTGACTGACTTCAGGCTCGTAGTGCAGCGAGGCATCGTTGAGCTTGAGCTTTTCTAACGCATCGCGCAACTGGTCGTACTCGCTGGCTTCGGTGGGGTACAGGCCCGCAAACACCTGAGGTTGGATCTCTTTAAATCCGGGCAGCGGCTCAGAGGCTGGGCCAGCGTTGTTGGGCAGCTTTTTTTCGAGCGTGATGGTGTCGCCCACCTTGGCAGCCTGCAACTCTTTAATGCCTGCAATGATGTAGCCCACTTCGCCTGCACGCAAGGCGTTGCGCGGTTCGTTGGCTGGGGTGAACACACCCAGGTTGTCGGCGTTATAGACGGCCTCAGAAGCCATCATCTTGATGCGTTCCCCCTTGAGCAGGCGGCCATCGACCACGCGCACCAGCATCACCACGCCCACATAAGGGTCAAACCAGCTGTCGATGATCATGGCGCGCAGCGGTGCATCGGGGTTGCCTTTGGGGGCGGGCACCTTGGCGACGATGGCTTCGAGGATTTCTTCAATGCCCATGCCTGTTTTGGCCGAGCACGGAATGGCATCGGTGGCATCAATGCCAATCACGTCCTCAATTTCGGCCTTGGCGTTGTCGGGGTCTGACTGGGGCAAGTCCATCTTGTTGAGCACTGGCATCACCTCGACGCCCAAATCCAGTGCGGTGTAGCAATTTGCCACGGTTTGTGCCTCTACGCCTTGGCTGGCATCCACCACCAACAAGGCGCCTTCGCACGCTGACAACGAGCGGCTGACTTCGTAGGAGAAGTCGACATGGCCGGGGGTGTCAATCAGGTTCAGGTTGTAGGTGTTGCCATCTTTGGCCTTGTATTGCAGTGCGGCGGTTTGCGCTTTGATGGTGATGCCGCGCTCTTTCTCGATGTCCATCGAGTCAAGCACCTGGGCCTCCATTTGCCGCTCCTCTAGCCCGCCGCAACGCTGGATCAGCCGGTCTGCCAGTGTGGATTTGCCGTGATCGATGTGGGCAATGATGGAAAAATTTCGGATGTGGTTCATGTCAGAGGGTGAGAGAAAAAGGCGCGCGCAAGAAAAAGGGCGCATCGGGTGGTGACGCGCCCTGAACCAACCCTCCTTGACCACTGCGGTGGTGGGTGTTGCATGGGGGCAGTACAGCGCAAGTCCTGGCGGCAAGGCCAGCATGCAGGACAAGCGGCTATTCTACCCAACGGGGGGGCTTGCCCTGCGCTGTGCCCTGCGGCTCTTTGCAGTTCAGCGGCTGGGTCGGATCAAGGCATATTGCGCCCACTCGCCCCTGCGGAACAGCACGTTAATGGGCTTGCTCTTGTCCGCCTTGGTCAGTACGGCTTCCAGTTCTTTGGCGCTGCTGACTTCAGTGTTGGCAATAGCCAAAATCACATCGCCTTCGCGCAGGCCGGCCCGTGCTGCGGCATCGCTGGCCGCATCGACCAAAACGCCACCCTTGAGTTTGAGGTCACGTTTTTGCGCCTCGCTCAGGTCAGACACATGCAAACCCAGCTGTTGCGCACTGGCCAGCCGGGCTTTGTGTCCAGGCTCGGCGTCGGTGGCTTTGCTGCGCACTACTTTGTCTGGTTCTACTTCGGCAATGGTGATGCTCAGGTCGCGGCTGCCACCCCGGCGGAATACGGTAATGGTGCTCTTGCTGCCTGGTTTGGTGCCGCCCACCAAACGGGGTAGATCCGAGACTTTCTCAATCGGCTTACCATTGAACTTGGTGATGATGTCTCCGGCCTCAACCCCCGCTTTTTCGGCGGGCGAGTTGGCCTCTACCCCCGTGACCAAGGCTCCCGGCTGCTTGCCCAGCCCCAGAGACTCTGCCACGTCTTTGGCAACGGGCCCAATTTGGACACCAATGCGCCCGCGTGTGACCTTGCCTGTGGCGCGCAGTTGTTCGCTCACCCGTATGGCCTCGTCAATCGGAATGGCAAAGGCAATGCCCATATAGCCGCCCGAGCGCGAATAGATTTGGCTGTTGATGCCAACCACTTCACCACGCATGTTGATGAGCGGGCCCCCAGAATTGCCGGGGTTGATGGCCACATCGGTTTGGATAAAGGGCAAATAGTCGCCGGTGTCGCGTTGCTTGGCACTGACAATACCCGCAGTGACGGAGTTTTCCAGCCCAAAGGGCGAGCCAATCGCCATCACCCATTCGCCCACTTTGAGGCGGCCACTGTCGCCCACTTTGACGGTGGGCAGGCCGCTGGCCTCAATTTTGAGCACGGCGACATCGGTGCGTTTGTCGGTGCCGATAATTCTGGCCTTGAACTCGCGCTTGTCGGTCAACGTCACCAGCACTTGGTCTGCCCCTTCGACCACATGGGCATTGGTCAGGACGTAGCCATCATTGCTGACAATGAAGCCCGAACCCACGCCCCGCGAGGATTGGCTATCTTCATCTTGCGGACGCTGGGGCCGTTGTGGACGTGGGGCATGGGGCATGGGCAGGCCAAAGCGTTTGAAAAACTCCAGCATGTCCTCATCCATGCCGTTGACGGGCGTGCGCGAGGCTGATTTTTCGGTAGTGCGGATATTGACAACCGCTGGCCCTACCTGATCGACCAAATCGGTAAAGTCAGGCAAGCCACGGGCCACGGCGGCTGGTTGGGCAATAGCCGTGCTGGGCATGACTGTGATGCTGGCTGCTGCCATCACGCAAGCGGCCAGCACAGAGTGTGAAACTGTCCAGTGTGTGTTTTTCATCAAATGCTCCGAGAAACTCCGGCATTCATGCCGACGACGAAAGGAGCGCAGCTGATAGGCTGCACTGGGTTGAAAAAATGGAAAGGGGCTAGCATGCTCCGATGAGTACCAAGGTGTACCGTTACCGCATCAAGTCTTCGAACGGCTTGCTGAACCAGCAGGCGCGGGCAGTGAACTTTGTCTGGAACTTTTGCAACGACACGCAAAAGCACGCCTTGAAGTGGCGCAAGCCTTGGCCCACTGGCTTTGACTTGAACAAGCTCACTACTGGCAGCAGTAAAGAGCTGGGCATCCACTCGGGGACGGTGAATGCGGTGTGTGAGCAATACGCCAAGTCGCGCCAGCAGTTCAAACGCCCCTATCTGCGCTACCGAGGTAAACGTACGCCGGGCTGGGTACCACTCAAGGGTCGGGAGTTGAAGCGCGAGGGCAATGCTTTTCGCTTTGCTGGTAACACCTTCCGCGTCTTTGATTCGCGCCCATTGCCTGAAGGCAAGATAAGAGATGGCACCTGCTTTGCTCAAGACCGGCGCGGCCACTGGTTCCTCAACATCGTGGTGGAACTGCCAGACGCACCCACCCGGCAGCCTGTGCGCGGTGTCGGAATTGACTTGGGCTTGAAAGACTTGGCTACCCTGTCCACGGGCGAGAAAATTGCGCACCCGCGCTACTTGCGCCAATGGGAAGTCAAGCTGGCCTAAGCGCAGCGGGCGCACAAAAAACGGCTTGTTACCAACATCCATGCCAAAATTGCCAATTGCCGCATGGACTTTCTGCACCAAGCCGGCACGGATATCGTGTGCCGCTTTGATTACATCGCTGTGGGCAACGTCAGCAGCGGCAAACTGGCCAAGACCAAGATGGCCAAAAGCGTGTATGACGCATCTTGGCATTCCTTCAAAACGATGCTGGCGTACAAGTCGGTGGCGAATGGCACGTGGTATGAAGAAGTGAATGAAGCGTTTTCTTCCCAAGTCTGTTCGCATTGCGGCGCACTGCCCGATTCGAGGCCGAAAGGTATCGCAGACCTTGGAATAAGGCACTGGGTTTGTTCGGACTGTGGTGGTGAGCATGACCGTGATGTGAATACCGCCAAAAATATCCTGAATAAATCAAGCGCCCGCTCGGGGCATCGAGCGCCTGTAGAGGGAATCGCCGTCCTTTAGGGCGGCGAGAATGTCAACAAGAGCCTTTCGGTTGAAGCAGAAAGGGCCCGGCACGCTGGCGGGGCTGTCTATGCTTCAGAAGGCATTGGCGGTGATTGGTTCCGCAGCTTTAACGCTTGGGCGACTCAAAGTTGGCGTTGCGCAAAAAGCCCGCAGGCAGTTGCAAGGCCGATGCACCATGAAACTGTTGGTGGGCTGCCAGCAACTCATCCAAGCGTGGGTCTCGCAGCATGACGGGCGCAGCCGATGGCTGGTTGGGCCGCTCAGTTTGGGCGACGGTCACAGGGTTTTCTGTGGTGACTGGGGTTGCCACTGGTTTGGCCTGCACCACCTCTTGGGTGGTAGGTGCGGTGCCCACTGCTGCCCATTGCCCTGTGGCTGCACCGGGGTTGCCGCTGCTGCCCCAAGTGCTCCAAGCTAGACTGGCCACAGTCGCTAGCGAGGCCACGCCTGCTACCAACTTCCAACGGAACACGGAGTCGTTGGCTGCGGCTTTGGGTGCCACAGCAGTGGGCAGGGCGATCGTGTTGTGCGCCAAAACTGGCGTGACAGGGGTGCTGTGGGGGGGAGGCTGATGGTCGTTGTGTGTTGGCTCTTGTGCCAAATTTTGGCGCAACCGGGCCATGAAGGCACCACCATCATCGTGGGTTTGGCGGGCCAGCTCGGGCGAGCGCAGCACATCGCCCACCAGTTGGTACAACTGCCAAGTCTCACGCCCTTCGTCGGAGGCGGCAAAGTCCAGAGCTTGCGCCCATTCTTCGTCTGGCAGCTCACCATCGGCCAGTGCCGAGAGCTGTTCTCGCTGAGTTTGCTGTTCCATCATGGTTTTCTCACCTGTCTTGGCCCCAAGTGGGCCACCATTAGCATTGCAATCTGCAACCACTCACCAACGTTTGCCGGTCTGGTTTTGCAGCAAGGGCCGCACGCGCGAAGAGATGGCCTCGCGCGCCCGGAAAATGCGTGAACGCACCGTGCCGATGGGGCAATTCATGGCCAGGGCAATTTCTTCATAGCTCAATCCTTCAATTTCCCGCAACGTAACGGCTTGGCGCAAATCCTCAGGTAAAGCCTCCATTGCGGCATTGACCGCAGAGGCGATCTCTTGGGCTGCCAGCACGGTTTCTGGGGTTTCCTCACTGCTTGGTTCGTGTCCGGGCCGTGAAGTTTCATCACTTTCATCGTTAACGGCCATGGCACTTTCGTAGATCAATGGATCTCGCTTGAGATCCATCAGTGTCTTTTTGGCCGTATTGACAGCAATGCGGTACAGCCAGGTGTAGAACTGCGCCTCGCCACGAAACTGCGGCAAGGCACGGTAAGCCCGGATAAAGGTTTCTTGGGCAATGTCTTCGATCAGGTCGGCATCACGCACCATGCGACCGATCAGGCGCTCAATGCGGCGTTGGTATTTGATGACCAGTAATTCGTAGGCACGCTGGTCGCCCGCCACCGTTCGCTGTACCAGTGCCAAGTCACTGTCGCCCGCAGGCACATCGGCAGAAGAAGAGGCTGTCATGGTGTGGAGGTAGGGTGTAGAGGGGCGGGTGGAGCTGGAGGGGCATGGAGTGCGCGGCGCAGATCAGCCCATTGGGCAGGGGCGTGGCGCTGCTCTAGCCAAAACCAGCAGACTTGGTGTGATGTCTGGGCCTGCCAACGTACCCCAAGGCTGTGTTGCCAATCTAGACAGACATAGGCGCTACCAGGGCCGTGGCGTTGGGTGCAAGAGGCCCAACTCCAATGTTGGCCGTCCCAGTCCAAACGGCCTTGGGGCAACTGCCACCAAAACCGGGCGACCCACAAGACAGACAACAGCCACAGGCCCGCAGCCATAATGGCGATGGCGGTGTTGTGAGCAGGGGCACCCAGACGCCACCAAGCCAGTAAAACGCCCAGTTCCAGCACGCTCACCAGTAGCAAGCCTCCAGCCAACCGGAGGCTGCGGGTGATGGGGTAAGCAACGGCGGGGGCCGATTGGCTCATGCTGAACCTCAGGCCTTGGTGGTGGACAACAGTGCAGGGCTAGCCATTCAGCAGCAGCCCCTAGGGTAGAACTCAGACGCGCCGGAACACCAGCGAGCCGTTGGTGCCACCAAAGCCGAAATTGTTTTTCACGGCAATGTCGAGCTTGGCATCCCGCGCCGTATTGGCACAGTAGTCCAGATCACACTCTGGGTCGGGGGTGTGGAGGTTGATGGTGGGCGGAATCTTTTGTTCGTGCAGAGCCAGCACGGTGAAGATGCTCTCAATGCCACCAGCACCACCCAATAGGTGCCCCGTCATCGACTTGGTGGAGCTGACCACCATCTTGTGGGCATGGTCGCCAAAAGCCGCTTTGATGGCGTTGGTTTCGTTGATGTCACCCAGTGGGGTGGAGGTGCCATGCGCGTTGAGATAGTCAATCTGATCGGCATTGATACCGGCATTGCGCAGTGCTGCCAGCATAGCGCGGCGGGGGCCATCCATGCTGGGGGCCGTCATGTGGCCCGCATCGGCACTCATGCCAAAACCAGACAGCTCGGCATAAATTTTGGCTCCACGGGCTTTAGCGTGTTCGTATTCTTCGAGCACCATGACGCCTGCACCTTCACCCAGCACAAAACCATCACGGTCTTTGTCCCAGGGGCGCGAGGCGCTTTGCGGGTCATCGTTGCGCGTAGACAGGGCGCGCATGGCCGCAAAACCACCCACACCCAGTGGCGAGATGGTCGCTTCAGTGCCGCCGGCCACGACGATGTCGGCATCACCATACTCAATCAGGCGACCAGCCTCGCCAATGCAGTGCAGGCCCGTGGTGCAGGCGGTGACTACGGCCAGATTGGGGCCTTTGAAACCAAACCGCATCGACACATGTCCGGCCACCATGTTGATGATGGAGGCAGGAACGAAGAAGGGGGTGATGCGCCGGGGGCCACGACTGGCCAATTCGGCATGGGTGTTTTCGATCAGCGGCAGGCCGCCTATGCCCGAGCCAATCACGCAAGCAATGCGCGTGGCCAGCTCATCATCCAGCGCATCGCCCGTGGGCAATCCGGCGTCTTGTACCGCCTGGGCTGCGGCAGCAATGCCAAAGTGGATGAAGCTGTCCATAGCGCGCGCATCCTTGGCGCTGATATAGGACTCCAGGTCAAATCCCTTGACCTCACCGGCAATTTTGCAGGCGAAGTTCGATGTGTCGAACTTGGTAATGAGATCAATGCCGGATTTTCCGGCGAGGATGTTGGCCCAGGCATCCTGCACCGTGTTACCCACGGGGCTGATGCAACCCAGGCCGGTCACGACAACGCGACGACGGCTCATGCGTTAAAACCTTGTGCTGATCGAAAGGCGCAAAGCGCCGATTAAGCCTTTTGGTGGCCAGTGGCGTAGTCGATGGCGTTTTGCACCGTCGTGATCTTCTCGGCGTCTTCGTCGGGAATCTCAATGCCGAATTCGTCTTCGAGGGCCATTACCAGCTCGACGGTGTCCAGAGAGTCGGCACCCAGATCGGCCACGAAGGCTTTTTCGTTGGTGACTTGGGACTCTTCAACGCCCAGTTGCTCGGCAATGATTTTTTTGACGCGTGCTTCAATATCGCTCATGGTTTCCCTCGGGGAGGTTGTGAATGAATTCTCGATTCTAGCCGTATCAGGAAGTAAGCCAAAACAGCCTACTGCCATGATGCAACTAGCGTGATCTTCGGGCAATTACATGTACATGCCGCCATTGACATGCAATTCTTGCCCAGTGACGTAGCCCGCCTCATTGGAAGCCAGGTAAGCCACGGCATGGGCGATGTCAGATGGCTTGCCCAAACAACCCAATGGAATTTGCGCCGTTAGGGCTTTTTGCTGTGCTTCGGGCAGGTTGGCCGTCATATCGGTGTCGATAAAGCCGGGGGCCACACAGTTGACGGTGATATTGCGGCTGCCCAGTTCACGTGCCAGAGCACGGGTCATGCCCGCCACGCCTGCTTTGGCGGCAGCGTAGTTGGCTTGGCCGGGGTTACCAGAAGCACCCACTACGCTGGTGATGCTGATGATGCGGCCAAAACGCTGCTTCATCATGGGTTTGATGGCAGCGCGGCTGACGCGGAACACGGCTTTCAGATTGGTGTCGAGCACGGCATCCCAGTCGTCGTCTTTCATGCGCATGGCCAGTTGGTCGCGGGTAATACCGGCGTTGTTGACCAGCACTTGCAAACCACCTTGCTGTTTGACGATGCTATCGATCAGGGCTTCTACCGCCGGGGCATCATTCACATCCAAGGCAGCGCCTCGGCAGCCAGGGTAGGCGGCTAAGGCAGTGCCGATGCGCTCGGCACCATCGGCCGTGGTGGCGGTGCCAATGACTTGGTAGCCGCGTGCGGCCAGTTCTTGGGCGATAGCCGCACCAATGCCGCGCGAAGCGCCAGTGACCAGTGCAACGGGGGCTTTTGTGGTGGATTCGCTCATGCCAGCAGTTCCTTGGTTTGGGTGAGGGTGGTGGGGTCGTAGAGGGCTGCGCCGACCAGTTCGGCATCGATGCGCTTGACCAAACCGGCCAGCACCTTGCCGGGGCCGCATTCAACAATGTGGCTGATGCCACGCGCTTTCAGGGCTTGCACGCATTCGACCCAGCGCACCGGGCCAAAGGCTTGGCGGTACAAAGCGTCACGGATGGCATCGGCGTCTTGTTGCACCGCCACGTCAATGTTGTTGAGGACGGGAATTTGCGGGGCGGCCAACACCGTTTCTGCCAAGGCAACGCGCAGTTTTTCAGCCGCAGGCTTCATCAGGCTGGAGTGGAAGGGGGCCGATACCGGCAGCGGCAGGGCGCGTTTGGCCCCGGCGGCTTTGAGCACTTCGCAGGCTTTTTCTACGGCGGCTTTGCTACCGGCAATCACGGTTTGTGCCGGGTCGTTAAAGTTGACGGCCTCGACCACTTCGGCGCTGTTGCCCAGCGCAGCAGTGGCCTCTGCACAACCGGCTATCACCTTGCTGGCTTCCAGCCCCAAAATGGCCGCCATTGCGCCTGTGCCTACGGGCACGGCCTCTTGCATGGCCGCAGCACGCAAGCGCACCAAGGGAGCCGCTTGCGCCAGTGTAAGCACGCCCGAGGCCACCAAGGCCGAGTATTCGCCCAAAGAGTGCCCTGCCACAGCCGCAGGCAGAGCGCCACCTTCGGCTTGCCAAACGCGCCATGCTGCCACACCAGCCACCAGCATCACTGGCTGGGTGTTGGTGGTCAGGGCCAAGGCTTCTTTGGGGCCTTCGTGGATCAGCTTGGCGACATCTTCACCCAAGGCATCGGAGGCTTCTTGCAGGGTTTGGGCCACCACAGGGTGATCGCTCCACGCATCCAACATGCCCACAGATTGCGAGCCTTGCCCCGGAAAGACAAATGCAAAAGACTTCATGGTTTTTTGTTTTTCTCAAGAAAATCAGAATTTCAGCAGCACTGCGCCCCAAGTAAAGCCACCGCCTACGCCTTCGAGCAGCAGGGTTTGGCCTTTTTGTACCTGACCCGCGCGCACGGCATGGTCTAGCGCCAGCGGAATCGAGGCGGCTGAGGTGTTGCCGTGCTCTTGCACCGTGACCACCACCTTGTCCATGCCCATCTTGAGTTTGCGCGCTGTGCTTTGCATGATGCGGATATTGGCTTGGTGTGGAATCAGCCAATCGATATCGGCTTCGGTCAGGCCCGCTTTGTTCAGGGTGGCACGGGCAGCACCTTCGAGCAAACCCACCGCCAGTTTGAACACTGCTTGGCCGTCCATTGTCAGCAGAGGCAGGCCGGTGACTTGGCCGCCAGAGACATGGCCGGGCACGCACAAAATATCCACATGCTTGCCATCGGCATGGATGTCGGTAGACAAAATGCCCGGCTCATCGGAGGCTTCTAGCACCACTGCTCCGGCGCCATCGCCAAACAGCACGCAGGTGGTGCGGTCTTGGAAGTTGAGCAAGCGGCTGAAAATTTCAGACCCGACCACCAGCGCCCGCGTGGCGGTGCCCGCACGGATCATGGCATCGGCCACCGTCAGGGCATAAATAAAGCCGCTGCACACAGCCTGCACATCAAAGGCAGGGCAGCCGTGCGCGCCCAGTTTGTGTTGCAGGATGCTGGCGGTGGACGGAAACACCATATCGGGCGTGGAGGTGGCCACGATGATCAGGTCGATGTCTTGGGCTTGCAGTCCGGCCGCCTGCAAGGCTTGGCGCGCCGCTTCGAGCCCCAGATCGCTGCTGACGACATCGGCCTCGGCAAAGTGGCGCGCCCGAATGCCGGTGCGCTCAACAATCCATTCATCCGAGGTCTCTACGCCACGGGCAGCCAAATCGGCCACCAAGTCGGCGTTGGTCACGCGGCGCGGGGGCAGATAGCTGCCCGTGCCGATAATGCGGGAGTAGGGTTTCATGGCTGAGACGCTGGCGTGGGTGTGCGTTCGACAGAAGGAGCTACCGGCAGCAAAAAGGGCGCTGCGCTGGCAATACGGTGGCGCACCCGATCCAGCAAGTTGTTGCGGGCCGCATCATACGCCCGGTTCAAGGCCTGCCCAAAGGCCACCTCGTCGGCCGAGCCGTGGCTTTTGAACACCAAGCCGCGCAGGCCCAGCAGGGCTGCACCGTTGTAGCGGCGGTGGTCTAGGCGCTTTTTGAAGGCCGACAACACCGGGTAAGCCATTAAAGCGGCCAACTTGTTCCAAGGGTTGCGGGAGAATTCTTGCTTGAGAAAGCCACTGACCATACTGGCCAGCCCTTCACTCGTTTTGAGGGCCACATTACCAACAAAGCCATCGCACACCACGATATCGGTAGTGCCTTTGAAAATGTCATTGCCCTCGACATTGCCCACAAAATGGATGCTGCCTGCATCACCGGCATGGCGCAGCAATTCACCGGCTTTTTTAATCACTTCGCTGCCTTTGATGGCCTCGGAACCAATGTTGAGCAGCCCAACGCTGGGTTGCTCTTGGCCTTTGAGTACCGTGTCGAGCGCCGAACCCATGATGGCAAATTGCAGCAGGTGCAACTCGGTGCAATCCACATTCGCGCCCAAGTCCAGCACGGTGGTAGAGCCACCCAAAGCATTGGGGATTTGGCCCGCAATGGCAGGGCGGTCAATGCCATCGAGGGTTTTGAGGATGTAGCGGGCAATCGCCATCAGTGCGCCGGTATTGCCTGCCGACACTGCCGCAGCCGCTGTACCTTCTTTGACCTGCTGAATGGCGACGCGCATGGAGGAGTCTTTTTTGCGCCGCAGCGCGATCTCTACCGGGTCTTCCATCGTCACCACTTCACTGACATGGATGGCTTGGGCACGCTCGTGAGTAAAGCTTTGCAAAGCTTCGGGCAAGCCTACCAATAACAGGCGGGCGTCAGGGTGCTCGTCCAAAAACCGGCGGCACGCCGCCAAAGTGACGCGGGGGCCGTGGTCGCCCCCCATGCAATCGACAGCCAGAGTAATCATCGGAACAAGTGTGCAGCTGTATATGCAGCCGGTTCAAGAGAGAAAGCAGCGGGAAAAGCAAAGGCCCGTGCTACAAAAAAAGTAGCCACGGGCCTTTGGAAGTGCGAACGTCTGGATGCGATCAGGCAGCAGATTTGTTCTTCAGCACTTGGCGGCCACGGTAAAAACCGTTGGGGCTGATGTGGTGGCGCAGATGGATTTCGCCGGTGGTGGTTTCGACAGCAATGCCGGGCACATTCAGGGCATTGTGCGAACGGTGCATACCGCGCTTGGAGGGGGATTTTTTGTTCTGTTGGACAGCCATGATGGGCTCCTGGTCTTAAAAAGGGGGTTGGTAAAAACGCGATCAGCCCATTCAAAAGACACGAGGTGGGATTCGCGCGAAGCCTGAGATTATAGCAAACGCTCAATCTTTGGATTTTCCTACCCGCAGGCTGGCCAGCGCGGCAAAGGGATTGGGCTTTTCTGCATTGGCGGCCTCAAAGTCTTCGCTGCTGGAGGCCAGCGTGACCGATTCAGGGCATTCGTCGTGGCGTGGCACTACAGGCAAGGCCATCAGCAACTCATCTTCGATCAGGGTATGCAGGTCAAAGTCGGGGCTGAGGGCCAACAAGTCTTCTTCAAAATCTTCGTCCAGTGCTTCGGCTGTGGCTTCGTCGGGCACAAAGCGAAAGGATCGCTCCACCCACAGTGGCATATCCACTGGCCCTAAGCACCGCTGGCATTGCATTGGAAAGGTGGCTTCTACGCGCAAATGCAGCCAAGGCTGGTGTCCGTTACCACCGTCGGAGCGCATTTCGGCATCGGCTTGCCAATCCACACGCAGGTCGGGGTGCAGTAACCCATGGGCTTCTTCAGCCAAGCGGGGGTATTTGAGCAGGGCTTCGTGTTGGGCCAAGTGCCCGCCTGCCTGTGCAAAAGCCTTGATGTCCAGTTTCTCGGGGTGGAAGGTCTTGGTCATGGAGCGCAGTGTAAGAGAATCGCCGCCATGCAAGCATCTTTTTCCCCACAACGCCCACTGGTGCTGGGTTCCACCTCGCGTTATCGGCGCGAACTGTTGCAACGTTTGCGTTTGCCCTTTGAGGTGGCGGCACCGGATGTAGACGAAACCCCACAACCGGGCGAAGCCCCGCAGGCGCTGGCGTTGCGCTTGGCTTTAGCCAAAGCCCATGCTGTGGCCGCGCAATACCCCGAAGCCGTGGTGATTGGCTCCGATCAAGTGGCCGATTTGGCAGGTCATGCGCTGGGCAAACCGGGCAACCACGAACGCGCCGTCACCCAACTGGGCATGATGAGCGGCCACACCGTGATTTTCCAGACAGCCGTGGCGGTGGTTTGCCATGCCACAGGCTTTGAACAGTTGGAGCTGGCCCCGGTGGAGGTGCGTTTTCGTACCTTGGCCGATGACGAGATTGAACGCTATTTGCGCGCTGAACAGCCTTACGATTGCGCTGGCAGTGCCAAAAGCGAGGGTTTGGGCATCAGCCTGCTAGAGGCCATTGTGAGCGATGATCCCACCGCCCTGATTGGCCTGCCCTTGATTCGCACCTGTCGCCTGTTGCGTGCTGCTGGGCTGGTGTTGCCATGAGTGTGCCTTCTGACGCATCCACCGGGCGCGGCACTTTGTATTTGGTGCCTGCACCGCTGGATTTTGGCTGTGCCAGCCAAACGCCACTGCAAGACAGCTTGCCTGCGGCCACACTGACTGTGGCTGCCCGATTGACGCACTGGGTGTGTGAAAACGCCAAGAGCACCCGTGCCTACCTGAAGCGTGTGGAGGCGCTGTACCCGCTGGCCCAACCGCTGCAAGCACAACAGATCACTGAGCTACCGCGCGAAGCGCACAAAAAAGGCGATCATGGTGGCAAGGGAGGGGCTGTGTTTGATGCCCGGCCCTTGCTGGCCCCGGCGTTGGCCGGGCACGACATAGGGTTGGTGAGTGAAGCCGGTATGCCCGCCGTGGCCGACCCCGGCAGCTCGGTGGTGCGCGCTGCGCACGATATGGGGCTGAATGTGGTGCCGCTGGTGGGGCCAGTATCGCTGTTGCTGGCGCTGGCCGCCAGCGGTTTGAATGGACAGAACTTTGCCTTTGTGGGCTACCTGCCGCAAGAGGCCGCCGAACGCGCACAGCGCATCCGGGCGTTGGAGTCTTTGGCCTTGCAAAGTGGCCAGACGCAACTGTTTATTGAAACCCCCTACCGCAATGCGGCGCTGTTACAAGCCCTGCTCCAAACCTTGCAGCCGCACACCCGATTGGCACTGGCCAGTGGCCTGACCTTGGCACAAGCCCGTATCCAAAGCATGGCGGTGCGCCAATGGCGCCAACAGCCCCACCCTCCTGACAAGCACACCCCAGTGGTGTTTGCATTGGGGCGCTGACGCCGCTCAATCTGGCCTTCAGTGGCTGTGGGCCATGCTGCTGAGCAACACTACCACGCCCATACCCAGCAGCAGCCACACAATCTGCGCTGCGGTCTCGCGGGCGCTCAGGCGTTTTTGCAGCTGTGGAATCAAGTCGGCCAGTGCCACATAAATAAAACTGCTGGAGGCCAACGCCAGAAAATAGGGCAGCCATTCTTGCAACTGTGCCACCAAAAAGTAGCCTACCAACCCGCCAATGGCGGTCACGGCCCCGGCCAGTGATACCTTGACCAGTGCCATGCGGCGGTTGGCACTGCTTTGGCGCAACACCACCAAATCGCCAATATGGTGTGGCACCTCATGGGCCAGCACCGATACGGCGGCAATCAGCCCTAAGCGCAAATCGGCCATAAAGGCCGAAGCAATCAGAACGCCATCGCCAAAGCAATGCACGCTGTCGCCCGTGATCAGCGTCCAGCCGCCCGTGCGCAACCCACCTGTGTGGGTATGGTGGTGGCCGTGGTGGTGATGATGATGGTGGTCGTGCGGGCCTGCGGCGTGTTCGTGTCGGGCGGCACTGTGTGCATGCACGGACTCGTGTGTGGCGGGCACCTCGTGGTTGTGTTCGTGGCCGTGGTGCCACAGTTCGGCCTTGTCTAGCAAAAAGAAGAACACCACCCCGACCAGCAAGACGGTAAACAGATCATGGGCACCGGCTTGGCTCTCAAAGGCCTCTGGCAGCAGGTGCATGAACGAAGTAGCCAACAATGCCCCTGCGGCCAGACTCAGCAGATACTGCGGCCCTAGGCTATCGCTGCGGCCACCAAAATGGGTGCGCAATAACAGTGCTGCAATCCAGACGCTGCCAATGCCTGTGACTAAAGTGGCAATGATGATGGTGAGCAAAACCATAGCGGAAACACTTTCTTTGCAGGGATAAGAACACCCCTGTCAATATCAAAAATAGATGGCTAAGCCAGCAAAAAAGCCGCCCGGCAAATGCTTGGCGGCTTGGGTGCAGAGCGGCTGCCGTAGTAGGGCTACGAACGACAATACCCCCACGGGTTTGGTGCCTGAAACCAGAGATTTTTGATCTTAGCAACCCCGTCAACCCCCTTGGTGGGGCCGGGCATCCAATGCCACCACCCGATTGCGGCCATTCGCCTTGGCTTGATAGAGCTGCGCATCGGCCAGCTTGACGGCCTCGGCGGCCACTGACAGGGCTGTAGGCACTACGGTGATTACTCCAAGGCTAACAGTCACATAGTGGGACACACAGGAGGCCTTGTGGGGGATGGCTTGTTGTTCGATACCAGAGCGTATGCGCTCGGCCAGCACGGTGGCTGCCTGCAATTCTGTTTCGGGCAAGATGATGGCGAGCTCTTCGCCGCCATAGCGAGCGGCCAGATTGGGGGTGCAATGGACAAGGCTGGTGAGCACAGCGGCAATTCGCCGCAGACAATCATCACCGCTGACATGTCCATAGGTGTCGTTGAACAACTTGAAGTAGTCCACATCCAAGATGATCAGCGATAACGGCAGGCCAGAATAGCGTAGACGGGCATACTCGCTCTCGAGCACTTCATCAAAGTGGCGCCGATTGGCCAGCCCCGTCAGGCCGTCAGTGATGCTGAGCAGCGCCATTTTGGTATTGGCCTGTTGGAGTTCTTTGGTGCGTTCTGCTACGCGATGCTCCAGTTGGGCGCGTTCTTGGGCCAGTGCCGTCAAGGCCCGACGCCGATCGCGTGCAATCTGTAGCAACAAGCCGATCAACACGGTCTCGGCGATGAGCAAGGTCACAATGCCAATGATCTGCCAGCGATAACTGTCCCACAACGAGAAGGGCTGGTGAATGATGTGTGCCCCAGCGGGCAAATCTGCGGGGCGTACACCAAATCGCTCCATGACCCGGTAATCAAAAATATCGCGGGTGGGCGTGGTCATGATGACTGGAATGTCATTGACCGATGTGCCGTCCAGCACACGCAATGCCAGGTCGGCGGCGGTTCGGCCCTGCTCTGGGCCGGTGATGATGTGGCCGCCAATCACGCCCTCTTTCAGGTGGAAATCCCAGAAGGTGTAGGCCGGAAAAGGACTGATGGCTGTGATCAGGCGGCCATTTTCTGCGGGCGTCAAGGCCCGGCCAGCGCCTTGGTCGGTTGCTTGACCACTCAAAAACAGCACGGTCTCTTTGGGTAGCCCCGCCAAGCGTTGGCGAATTTGTGCCACCGAGGCGTCTTTCATCACCACCACATCGAAGCGTTCACGCAATTTTGGAAACACCGACTCTTCTGCCACTTCGCCAATGCGTTTGCTGCTGGCCTCGCCCGTAGAGACGATAAAAGCCAGTGTGCGGGTTTGGGGATGGACTTTGAGCGCCATTGCCACTGTATCTTCGATGGCAATTTCTTCGTTGATGCCGGTGATATCGCTGATGTGTTGGATCACATCGGGCCGAAAATTGTTGTAGCCACAAAATACGATGGGCAATTCTGCAAACAGCCGGGTGCGGTGCTGGATTACAAAGTCAAAGGCGGCATTGTCTGAGACGACAATCAGGCTGGGGCGGTAGTTGGTGTATTTGGCCTCCATCGCCTGTGCCAACGGCTCAGTTTGGGCACCATAAGGAAAACGGCGGCTGTCGAGGTATTCGATTGATAACTCGATCTTTTTGCCAGAGACGTTCAAGCGTTCTCTAAAGCCCTCTTCTATGCCATCGCTCCATGAATAGCCCGGATGGTAAGAATTGATAAAAAGAATGTGGGCATCGGCGGCCTCTGCGCTTTGCGCCTGTTGAGCACACAGAATGCACAGCATTGCCAAAACGGCCAGCCAACGCGCCAACCCCAACGCCACAATGCCGCAAAATCGACGCTGGCGCAACGGTGTATCAGTGAACAAATCTTGCATGGGGCACGCTAGCTGGCAGCCGGAATGACCGCAGTCACCCAAGCGCCTAGGTTTGGCAGACATCAGGGAACACGTCAGACCTATATGGCTTGGCCGAAAAGGGGACATCGGTTTAGATTGTGTC
Organism: Giesbergeria sinuosa; assembly: GCF_042652905.1. Lineage (NCBI taxonomy): Bacteria > Pseudomonadati > Pseudomonadota > Betaproteobacteria > Burkholderiales > Comamonadaceae > Giesbergeria > Giesbergeria sinuosa. The sequence goes on from NZ_JBHSHJ010000004.1 coordinate 131,485, forward strand.
CGATTGTCCTGCAAAGACCATTCCACTCCATAGAAAGCTTCACTATGCGCATCCTTCTGACCGGATCGACAGGCTTTATCGGCCAGACCCTGCACGCTGCCCTGACCCAAGCTGGACACACCGTGTATGGCGGCATCTCACCGCGCCAATCCCCCCGCAATGCCTTGCAAGTACCGATGGATTTTGCCCACGACACGGTGCCCACCTTCTGGCTGCCGCGGCTCGAAGGCATAGATGCGGTGGTCAATGCGGTGGGGGTGCTGCGCGACAGCCGTACACGCCCGATTGCAGCGGTACACCGCGACACCCCCGTTGCGCTGTTTGAAGCTTGCGCCCAAGCCGGCGTGCAGCGGGTGGTGCAGATTTCGGCATTGGGCATTGATGGCAGTGCTACGCAATACGCCAGCACCAAGCGCGCGGCAGAAGATCGGTTGTGGGCGTTGGCAGCACAGCACAAGTTGCAACCCACCATTTTGCGCCCCAGCGTGGTGTTTGGCCGGGGTGGCGATAGCAGCGCCCTCTTCATGAATTTGGCTCGGTTGCCAGCAGTGTTGTTGCCGGGGCCGGTGCTGGATGCGCGCGTGCAGCCCGTATCGGTACACGATCTGGCTGCTGCCGTTGTGGCTTTGCTGGGTGCGGCGCCACAAACAGCGGGCATGGTTGAATGTGTTGGCCCCGAATCCTTGACGATGGGACAGTTTATTGCCAGTTTGCGCCAGCAACTGGGCTATGGCCCAGCTTGGGTGTTGCGTATGCCCCCTTGGCTTACCCGTGTGAGCGCCCGTTTGGGGGATGCGGTGCCCGCCTCTCCTTGGTGCAGCGAAACCTTGGCGATGCTGGGCACTGACAATGTGGGCAATCCGGCAGATTTGGCCGATCTGTTGGGCCGCACGGCCACCCATTACCGCCAATTGGTGGCCGCTGCTTGGCGTTGAGGTGGCTGCCCTCAGTGGGCTTGCTCCCAGTTGGGCCCTACACCGATTTCGGCCAGCAAGGGCACGCGCAGGCTGGCGACACCCGCCATCAGGCGGGGTACCTGCTGGCGCAGCCAGTCCACTTCGGTTTCAGGCAGCTCGAACACCAATTCATCGTGTACCTGCATGATCATTTGGATGGCGGGCTTTTGCGCTTCTAGTGCTTTTTGTACTGCCACCATGGCCATTTTGATCAAATCTGCCGCTGTGCCTTGCATGGGCGCATTGATGGCGGCGCGCTCGGCGGCGGCGCGGCGTGGGCCGTTGGGGGAGTTGATTTCGGGCAGCATCAGGCGTCGGCCAAACACGGTTTCTACATAGCCCATTGCCTTGGCTTGGGCTTTGGTGTCGTCCATGTACTGCTTGACGCCGGGGTAACGCTCAAAATACCGCTGAATGTAGTTTTTGGCAGCTGTTTGGTCTATGCCCAAATTGCGGGCCAGCCCAAAGCTGCTCATGCCATAAATCAGGCCGAAGTTAATCACTTTGGCGTAGCGGCGTTGCTCCTGCGTGACTTCATGCACGCTGACGCCAAATACCTCTGCAGCGGTGGCCCGGTGTACATCCAAACCGTGCTGAAAGGCGTGCAGCAGTGCGTGGTCGCCACTCAGGTGCGCCATGATGCGCAGTTCAATCTGGCTGTAGTCGGCACTGGCAATGACGCAGCCGGGGGCCGCAATAAAGGCCTCGCGCACACGCCGCCCTTCGGGGGTGCGGATTGGGATGTTTTGTAGATTGGGCTCATTGCTCGATAAGCGCCCGGTCACGGCCACGGCTTGGGCGTAATGGGTATGCACGCGCCCCGTGCGCGGGTGTGCCATGCCTGCCAGCTTGTCGGTGTAGGTGCCTTTGAGCTTGCTCAAGGAGCGATGCTCCAAAATTTTGGCAGGCAGCGGGTAGTCTAGCGCCAGCTTTTCTAGCACCTCTTCGTCGGTGCTGCGTGCCCCAGTGGCGGTCTTTTTTACCACCGGCATCTCTAGTTTGTCGAAAAAGATCTCGCCCAACTGTTTGGGACTGCTCAGGTTGAATGGTTGCCCAGCCAGCACATACGCTTCTTGTTCCAAGGCCACAATGCGTTCGCCCAGTTGTTGGCTTTGCTGTGCCAACAGCGGTGCATCAATCTGCACGCCGTGGCGTTCCATCTGGAAGAGCACCTCGCTGCTGGCGATTTCTAATTCGTAAATGGTGCGCAGCTTGTCATGGGCGGCCAGCAGTGGCCACAGTGCTTGGTGGACGTCCAGCGTGTGGTCAGCGTCTTCGCAGGCATAAGCGGCGGCTTGGTCCACGGCGACCAGTGCAAACGGAATTTGATGCACGCCCTTGCCGCACAGGTCTTCGTAGCTGATGCCGCTGCGCCCCAAGTGGCGCTCGGCCAAGCTGCTCAGGTTGTGCGGCTTGTGCACCTCCAGCACATAGCTTTGCAGCATGGTGTCGTGTTGGTAGCCACGTACCTCAATGCCGTAGTTGGCCAGCACATGGCGGTCGTATTTGATGTGCTGGCCCAGTTTGGCATGGCGGGCATCTTCCAGCCACGGGCGCAGGCGCTCCAATACGTCGAGCAATGGCAACTGCGTTGGAGCCTCTGGGCCCGTGTGGGCCAACGGTATATAGGCAGCCTCGCCCGGCTGCACGCTCAGGCTGATGCCCACCAGTTCGGCACGCATGGCGTCCAGTGCGGTGGTTTCGGTGTCAAGGGCTACCAGCTCTGCTGCCTGCACTTTGGTCAGCCAACGCTCAAACGTAGCCCAATCCACAATGGTGTCATATACCAAGGTGCGGTGCTCTACTGCCTGTGCCAACTCTGTGGCATTGGGGAGGGCAAACAGATCCCCTTCTGCCCCAGAAGATGGGGTGTTCTGAGTGGGCAGCATGGGAGGGGGATCGGCAAACAGGTCGCCACTCTCACCCCGTGCCCATACTGCCGCCTTGGCCGGTGGTGTGGGCGCAGGGGCTGCTGCCGGTGTCAGCGCCCGCGCCAATCCCTTGAACCCATAGTGCTGGTAAAAATCGTACAAAGCTTGGGTTTGGGGTTCACCCATTGCCAAGGCATTCAGTGCGGGCAGACCGGGCACCCAGTCGCCCAGATCGCAATCGGTTTTGATGGTGACCAACTGGCGGCCTGTGGGCAGCCAGCCCAAGCTGGCGCGCAGGTTCTGCCCCACTACGCCTTTGATCTGGTCGGCTTGTGCAATGAGTGCCTCCAGTGAACCATATTCCTGCAACCATTTGGCAGCCGTCTTTGGCCCCACCTTGGGCACGCCGGGCACATTGTCTATGGTGTCGCCCACCAGGGTCTGAAAATCTACCATCAGCGCCGGGGGCACGCCAAATTCTGCCGTCACACCAGCCACATCGCGGCGCTTGCCGTTCATGGTGTCGATGATGGTGACATGCTGATTGACCAACTGGCTCAGGTCTTTATCACCACTGGAAACAATCACATCTATGCCTTGATGCGCCGCTGTATGGGCCAAGGTGCCAATCACATCATCGGCCTCCACGCCCGGCACAGCCAGCACGTTCCAGCCCAGTTGGCGCACCACTTCGTGGATGGGTGCAATTTGTGCGCGCAAGTCGTCTTGCATCGGGCTGCGTGTGGCCTTGTAGGCAGGATAGATCGCATCACGAAAGGTGGGGCCGGGCGCATCAAAAATGCAGGCGGCATAATCGGCAGGATGTTCGCGGCGCAGCGCCTGCAACATGTTGATCATGCCCCGAATAGCCCCAGTTGCAGGGCTGTGAGGATCGCCCGGCACGGCGCGCAGGTCGGGCATGGCATGGTAGGCACGGTAAAGGTAGCTGGAACCATCCACCAGCACCAAGGTTTTAGGCTTGCTCATAGGGGCGATTGTGCATGGCACAGCCCCGCCTGTGCAGGGGCCGCCTACAATCGCGCCATGCGCGCTGTCACTCACCTTCTGCTGCTGGCCCTGATAGCCAGCCCGGCCTTGGCCCAAACTACCGATTCTCTGGGCCGCAAAGCGGTGTCCAACCCACGCGAGAGCTTGCCAGACGCCGAGTCTAAGGGCAGTCGTCTGGAACAACGCACCGAGCGCATCCATGTGGAAGATGGTGGTAGCCGTGTAGATGAATTGCGCATCGGCGGCCAAACGCAAAGCATCACCGTTCAGCCCAAAGTGGGTGACCTGCCTGCCTACGAAGTGCAGCCCTCTGACGGTGTGCGCAACCGCCCCCGCAATGGTGCCGAAACCAATACCGGCACCCGTGTCTGGAATCTCAAGCAGTTTTGATTTTTGCCCGTGCGTTGCCAAGCCCGTGTGGGTTGGGTTGCGCTGTGGCGTTTTTTTCTAGCCCATTTCCCCTAGTCTGTTGAGCGATGGCCGTATTTACCCAAGTCCCCCTGAAAGATGCGCGTACTCTGGTGCGCCGGTTGCAACTCGGAGAACTGCAAGCCCTGCGTGGCATTGAAGGCGGCATTGAGAACACCAATTACTTTCTCACCACCGACCAGGGCGAGTTTGTGCTCACGCTGTTTGAGCGTCTGACGGCTGAGCAGTTGCCGTTTTACCTGCACCTGATGAAGCATTTGGCCCATGCGGGCATCCCAGTGCCCGACCCACGGGCTGATAAGCATGGTGAGATCTTGCACACCGTCTGTGGCAAGCCCGCTGCACTGGTCAACCGCCTCAGCGGCAAGAGTGAACTGGCACCCCAACCCGTGCATTGTGCTGCTGTGGGCGACATGCTGGCACGAATGCATTTGGCTGGGCGCGACTACGAGCGCCAGCAACCCAATTTGCGTGGTCTACCGTGGTGGAACGAGACCGTGCCCGTGGTGCTGCCTTACCTTGCGCCCGAGCAGGCCGCTCTGTTGCAGTCTGAGCTGTCCTACCAAAACCATGTCGCTGCATCTTCGGCCTATACGGCTTTGCCGCGTGGCCCAGTGCATGCCGATCTGTTCCGTGATAACGTGATGTTCGATGGCGAGGCACTCACGGGCTTTTTTGACTTCTACTTTGCCGGGGTCGACACTTGGATGTTCGATTTGGCGGTGTGCCTGAACGACTGGTGTATTGACCAAAGCACTGGCAGCCATGATGCCGTGCGCGCTGGGGCCATGCTGCGTGCCTATCAGGCGGTGCGGCCCCTCACAGCAGCCGAGCGCGAGCTGCTCAATGCCATGCTGCGGGCAGGAGCTTTGCGTTTCTGGATTTCGCGCCTGTGGGATTTTCACCTGCCGCGTGAAGCCTCCCTGCTCAAGCCCCACGATCCCACCCATTTTGAGCGTGTGTTACGCCAGCGCATTGCCCAGCCCTTGGCGCTCTGATACCCTTTTCGCTTATGAAACTTCGCATCGTCCCTGCCACCACTGGCCTCACCTGGGTCAAGGGGGGGATCAGCGTATTCCGTCGCCAGCCGATGGCCATTGCCGCGTTGTTTTTCATGACGATGGCCTCCATGTCGTTGGCGTCCATCGTGCCCTTGATTGGTCCGGCGCTGGCATTGGGCCTATTGCCTTCGGCCACACTTGCCATGATGGTGGCTGCCGCCGAGGCGATGCAGGGGCGCTTTCCCACACCAGCGGTGCTGCTGGTGGCTTTTCGCACGGGGCGCCAGCATCTGCGCCACATGCTGGTGCTGGGTGGCATGTATGCCGTGGGCTTTTTGTTGGTGATGGCGTTGTCGGCGCTGGTCGATGGCGGCCTGTTTGCACGGGTCTATCTGGGTCATATTCCCATGACGGCAGAGCTGGCCAATAGCGATGATTTTCAACACGCCATGTGGTTAGCCATGCTGCTGTACCTGCCGTTATCGCTGCTGTTTTGGCATGCGCCAGGTTTGGTGCATTGGCATGGGGTACCACCAGTCAAGAGCCTATTTTTTAGCTTGGTGGCCTGTGGCCGCAACATCACAGCCTTTATCTGCTTTGGCTTGGGCTGGCTCGGCGCGTTTGCCCTGGGGGGGGTGTTGATGAGCTTGGTCGGCGCACTGCTGGCGGGGTTGGGCCTGTTTAGCCCCGGAGTGATGGCGGGCCTGATGGTGGCATTGGCCATGATCATGGCGGCCATGTTCTTTAGCTCCATTGTGTTCACGTTCCGTGATTGCTTTGAGCCGCCACAGGCTGCGGATGTCGATTTGCCAGATACCAAGCTCGATAGTACGTTTTAAAGTGCCAACAAAAAAGCCTACTGGTGTGAACCAGTAGGCTTTTGTCACTGACTGCTTAAAGACCGATAGCCCCACCATCGGTGCGCGTGACCACCACGGTGGCCGAGCGGGGGCGCTGGGTGGCTGCGGGGTTGGTCTGGCTGGCAGGCCAATGGCTGTTTAGCTGGCTCAGGCTGCCGTCCTCACCGGGGTGTTGCACATTGAAGAACAGTGTCTTGCCATCGGGGGTGAGGGCTACGCCAGTGATTTCGCAGTCTTTGGGGCCGACCAAAAAGCGGCGTAGATTGTCCGGCGAGGCGTTGGCTCCCTTGCGTGTGGCTGTGCCACCAGCGGCAGTGACCACACCGCCATCACCCACCTGACCGGGCACGGCGGCCAGCATCATGCAGTTGGTGACATCGGTGTATGCACCGTCATCGGTCTGAATCCACAGCAAGCCGCGTGGGTCAAAATACAGGCCGTCGGGGCTGGAGAAATCGTTCACCGCACTCAAGCCCGAGAGGTTGACATCACCCGCCGCATCGGCTTGGGCGGCAAACAGGTAAATATCCCACGCAAACGCCGTGGCTGCACTGCTGCCCCCATTTTCGCGCCAACGGATGATGTGACCGTTGGGGTTGCCCTTGTTGCTCTTGCTGCTGCCATCGTTGTTGGTGTAGCTGTCGCTGTAGTAGCGTGGATTGGCCGCATCGGGTTTGAGTTGGCTGCCAGTGGGGGTGGCGCTGGGGGCCACGCGGTTGCTGTTGTTGGTCAGGGTCATATACACCTCACCATTGCGCGGGTTGATAGCACCCCATTCAGGGCGATCCATCTTTGTGGCACCTACTTTGTCAGCGGCCAAGCGGGCATGAACCACCACATCACCCTGATCGGTAAAGGGGTAGGAGGTGTTGTTGGCATCCAGCCCGTTCTTGCCATAGCTCAATTCCAGCCACTGGCCGCTGCCATCGGCATTGAATTTGGCCACATACAGCGTGCCTTCATCCAAGTATTTGGCACCTATAGCCATGCCACCGTTGACGTCTTGTGGGTTCCACAGGGCTTTAGAGACAAACTTATAGATGTATTCGTTGCGCGCATCGTCGCCCATATAAATCACGATGGGCTGGCCGGCCACGGCAGGTGCGGGCCAAGCACCTTCATGGTTGAACCGACCCAACGCGCTGCGCTTGGCGGGGGTAGACTCGGGGTTAAAGGGGTCAATCTCTACCACCCAGCCAAAGGTGTTGGCTGTGTTGCGGTAGTCGTTTTGGGCGTTGGCCCCAGTGACGGAAGATGTCCAGCGAGCAAACAAATCATCGCTGCCAGCGGTGTCCCACAGGTAGGGGCTTTGGCGGTTTTCTGGCAGGCCGTAACGTTTCAGGGCCACCACTTCTTTGGCGCTGCGCTTGGCATCGTCGCCTGCAGCGCGGCTGACCACATTGAGCCAGTTTTCTTCACAGGTCAGGTAAGTGCCCCAAGGGGTGTAACCATTGGCACAGTTGTTGTTGGTGCCGCGGGTCTGGAGGCCATCGGGTGAAAACTTAGTGCGTACCAAAGCATGGCCTTGTACGGGGCCAGTGAATGCCATGTCGGTAGCCGAGGTGATGCGGCGGTTAAAGCGCGAGCCACGCACCATCGCCATGTCGTTGCCACTGCTGCGCTTGACCTCCACCACACTGACACCGTGGGCATAGATTTCTTTTTCTACTTCGGCAGGCAGGCGGGCAGCCCCCGCAGTCATGCCATTGGGATGTAAGGCGTAGGGGGCGACGACGTATTCGTGGTTCACGGCCAGCAAGCCACGGTCTGAGCGATCGGCATGGAACTTGCCGTCGTCTGACAGGCCAAAGTAATACATGCCATCGTGACCATCGCCAATACGGCGCAGGTAGGAGTCGGCGCTTTCACTGCCATCTCCCTTCCACGATTCTTCACCAAATTGCAGTGGGTCGCCCAGCGCGTGCAAGATGCTGACTTGGTAGCCCTCGGGCACTGTGACCCAGTCATTCTTGTTTTTGGCCACGGCGCTAAAGCCCAGTTGCAGTCCATCAGACGATGCGGCATCGTCGGAGCCACCACCACAGGCGCTCAGGCCCACACTGCCCAGCAAGGCGGCCGCCGTCACGCTCATCCCGCCTTTGAGTGCTTGGCGGCGACTCAGGCGTGCAGCGATCAGCGCGTCCATGTGCAGGTTGCTGGAAGGGTTGACGATTTCGTTGTCATCGTAGGTGCTGGGTACAGTCATGCAAGGCTCCAAAGGGCAATGGAATGCAAAAAGGAGCCATTCTTCAGACGCCGTATGGCAGCCGTATGACAGTCCAGACGGGGCTGTTCTGTCAGCACACACCAAGACCCCGGAGCAAGGCAGACGAGCACCTAGGGCGGCAAGAGACTGTGCATGCCCATGCTTTGCTGCTGGCGAGGGGCTGTGGTCGGTACAGCACCGGGTTGTGTTAGTGGGAGTTGGTTTTTTCTGGCGTCGCAGGCACTGTTGTTGCCGTGCTGGGATGGTCACCAGTGGTCTCTACCTCTTCGCTTTTCCAGCGGCGCAGTACCCGTTGGAAAATCAGGGCATTGGGAATTTGCAGCAAGGTGCCGGGTGCGGCACTGTCTTCCAGTGTGGTGTAGAGCAGATTGATGTCGATGACCCGGCCCTTGGCACCGGGTTTCTCGGCAGTGTCGAGCAGTTCAATGGTGTCGCCTAGACTGAACGGCCCCACAGTAAGAATCAACAGGGCGCAGAATAAATTGGAGAGTACGCTCCAAGCGGCAAAGAAGGCCACGGCGCCCACTGTGGCAAAGCCGGTAAAGGCTGTCCACAATACCGTAGCCGAAACCCCCAGGCGCTCCAGTACCAACAACAGTGCGCTGGACAGAATGGTCCAGCGCAATAGGCCGTTGATGGGCATCATCAGCTTCGGCGGCATTTGGTAGTGGGCGCCTGCCCGATCTACTACCCGCAGCACCAGCCGCTGCAAGGCCCAGGCCGCCAGCAGAATGAGCACAATTTGCGCCCGCCTGGAATGATGATTTCCAGCCAGTCTTGTACCCATTCGGGCAGTTGTGAGCGCCAGTTACGCCGAATGCTCATGCCACGGGGCCATTCACTCTGGGGTGCGTCAGAGTTCGCGGCGCAGCGCCGGGAACAGGATCACATCGCGGATGCTGGCACTGTCAGTCAGCAGCATCATCAGGCGGTCGATGCCAATACCGCAACCCCCGGCGGGGGGCATGCCGTATTCCAGCGCACGCACAAAGTCGTGGTCGTAATACATGGCCTCATCATCGCCCGCATGCTTGTTGGCCACTTGGCCATGAAAGCGTGCCGCTTGGTCTTCGGCATCATTGAGCTCGCTAAAGCCGTTGCCAAACTCGCGGCCCGTGATGTACAGCTCAAAACGCTCGGTCACTTCGGGGCGCTGGTCGTTGGCACGCGCCAAGGGGCTGATCTCGGTCGGGTGCTCCATGATGAAGGTGGGCTGCCAGAGCTTGTCTTCTACGGTTTCTTCAAAATACAGCACTTGCAAGCTGGCTAAGCTGCGCTGTGACAAGCGGTCTTTGGCTTCGCTCAGGCCCAGCTTTTGCAAGGCAGTGATGAGCCAAGCGGCATCGTCCACATTCTCACCGGCTTCGGTGTGCGCCAAAATGGCCTCGCGAATGGTCAGGCGCTGGAACGGCTGGCTCAGATCCACGCCACGGTCTTGGTACGACAACTCCAACGAGCCAACGGCCTTCATGGCCGCATCGCGCACCAGGGCTTCGGTAAAGTCCATCAAGTCGCGGTAGTTCCAGTAGGCCGCGTAGAACTCCATCATGGTGAACTCAGGGTTGTGGCGTACCGAGATACCCTCGTTGCGGAAGTTGCGGTTGATTTCAAACACCCGCTCAAAGCCACCCACCAATAGGCGCTTGAGGTACAACTCGGGCGCAATGCGCAGGTACATCTCTTGCTCTAGGGCATTGTGGTGCGTGACAAACGGCTTGGCATTGGCCCCACCGGGAATGGGGTGCAGCATGGGGGTTTCTACTTCCAGAAAGTCGTGCTGCACCATAAAGTCGCGGATACCGCTGACGGCCTTGCTGCGTGCAATAAAACGGCGGCGGGCCGATTCGTCGGTCATCAAATCGACATAGCGTTGGCGGTATTTGACTTCTTGGTCGTGAATGCCGTGGAACTTGTCGGGCATGGGACGCAGGCTCTTGGTGAGCAGACGCAGTTGCGTCACCTTGATCGACAACTCACCTGTCTTGGTTTTCATGAGTGTGCCTTCGGCACCCACAATATCGCCTAAGTCCCAGTGCTTGAAGGCCGCATAGAGGTCTTCGCCCAGTGCATCGCGCGTGACATACAACTGCACTCGGCCCCCGGTGCTGCCCAAAGAGCCGTCTTGCACGGTGGCAAAGCTGGCCTTGCCCATTACGCGCTTGAGCATCATGCGCCCAGCCACCGAGACCGTCACGGGTTGTGTTTCCAATGCCTCGGCGCTAGTGCCTGCGTACTCTTGCTGCAAGTGGGCGGCATGGTGGGCTGGCTTGAAGTCGTTTGGAAAGGCCACGCCTGCGCCGTTTTGCACGGATTCGCGCAAGGCGCGCAGTTTTTCGCGGCGCTCGGCCATGAGTTGGTTTTCGTCTTGGGAGGGGGAGGCGTGGAGATGGTCAGACATAAGTGCCGTCAGTGCGGGACGTAAAAAAGGGGCTGTTCACAGCCAAACGGTCGATTTTATGGGGTCAGGCATATACCAGGGGGCGACATAGCTTCAGGAGCCGACAATTCCAGTCTTCTCCAGCACATCACCCACCAATTCCAGTCGCAGCAAGGGGTTGTCCAAGGCCATCAACTGTTGGCGCAATGCCAAGGGCACAGGCAACAGCTCACACCAACGGTTAGCCACCCAGCCACAATCTTGCAATTGGGCCGCAGTGGGCACAGGCAAAGGATGGTTGGGATCGCGTTCGCGCAAAGAGTCGAGCACTTGCGCCAAGGCTTGGGCAATGCCTGCCAAATCGGCCGGGATTGCCACGAGTGGGTCTGCGGGTATTAAAGCCACATCGGCCACCCACAAACCGTGGGGCAGCAGTTGGTGCCCAGTGATATGAAAGCGTTGGCTGCCCTGTGCCTGCAGCTGGATCAGACCAGGTTGGGGTGAGGCCGCCTGCACGATGCGTGCCAGCGTTCCGACGGCATGGAATTGCTCTGGGCCTGCCCCAGCACGGCGCACCTCTTGGCCCTGCTGCAAGGCCACGACACCAAAAGGCGCCCCCGCCAGTTGGCATTTGCGCACCATATCCAAATAGCGCACTTCAAAGACCCGTAGCGCCAACGTACCGCTAGGAAACAACACCACTTGGAGTGGAAACAAGGGCAAAGAATGAAGGGTGAGAGGGGCAGGCATCACGGTGTTGAAAAAAGTTGTCGTTATCATCCTACTTACACCATGCGCTCCAAGATTTGCCACTCACATGCTTTACCAGATTGTTTCTTTCCTGCTTGATGTGGCCGCTGGCCTGCTTTGTGGTGCCTGCCTGCTGCGCCTGTACATGCAATGGCAGCGCATACCTTTTGGTAATCCGGTGGGGCAAATGGTGTTCGCCCTGAGCGATTGGCTGATTTTGCCTTTGCGCAAAGTTATTCCACCATTGGGCCGTATCGATACCGCTAGCTTGTTGGCGGCTGCATTGGTGGAGTTGCTGCAATACCTGCTGCTCTGGCTGTTGCTTGGGGCGGGGGCCGGATTGCTTTGGCTGCCGTGGTTGGCGCTATTTGGTTTGGTGCGTGTGGCACTGACGGGCATGACGGGCCTGATCATCATCCATGCGGTCATGTCTTGGGTGCAGACACGTTCGGTGTTGGCCGACGTGATTGACCGACTGAGCGAGCCGCTGCTGCGGCCCCTGCGTCGCCTGATGCCCTTGGTGGGGGGCGTGGACTTTGCTCCCCTGGTGTTGCTGGTGCTATTGCAAGTAGCGGTAATGGTGTTGGGCTACTTGCAAGCGGGTGTGTTGCGCTGAGTCAGATTCAGGCGACGGCGTCTGCTGGCAACCGCTGCAACATGGCCAGGCTGCTGGCAATGGTGGCACGCAGTTCGCGGCGGTCACAAATCAGGTCTACGGCACCTTTTTCTACCAAAAACTCGGCCCGCTGGAAGCCTTCGGGCAAAGTGACGCGCACAGTCGATTCAATGACACGCGGGCCGGCAAAGCCAATCAGGGCTTTGGGTTCGGCAATCACCAAATCCCCCACAAAGGCAAAACCAGCACTGACACCCCCCATGGTGGGATCGGTGAGCACACTGATATAAGGCAAGCCTTTCTTGGCTAGCCGGGTAAGGGCGGCATTGGTTTTGGCCATCTGCATCAAAGACAGCAGCCCTTCTTGCATTCGTGCCCCACCAGTAGCCGTAAAGCAGATGAACGGCACTTTTTGTTCAATCGCGGTTTCGACGCCGCGCACAAAACGCTCACCCACCACGCTGCCCATCGAGCCGCCCATAAACTCAAACTCAAAGCAGGCGACCACCACATTGATGCTTTGCACAGCGCCGCCAAACACCACCAAGGCATCTGTTTCGCCAGTGCTTTCTAGGGCTTCTTTCAGGCGCTCGGGGTATTTGCGGCTGTCTTTGAACTTGAGCGCATCTACGGGGATGACTTCTTGGCCGATTTCGTAGCGGCCTTCAGGATCTAGAAAGGCATCTAGTCGGGCACGGGCACCAATGCGGTGGTGGTGGCTGCACTGTGGGCAGACCCACTGGTTGTGCTCTAGGTCGTTTTTGTACAGTACGGCATCGCAACTGGGGCATTTGATCCACAGCCCTTCGGGCATCTGGCGGCGCTCAGTAGGGTTGGTGGGTTGGATGCGGGAGGGCAGGAGTTTTTCTAGCCAAGACATGGACTGCTTCCTTTGTTCGGGTCAAGCATCAAGGGCTTTGCGGACACCACGCATAAAGTCGATGATGATAGGCACGACTTTTTCGTAGGGCTGATTTTCTAGCAATTGGATAATGCGCGTGCCAATCACCACGGCATCGGCTACCCGGCCAATGGCTTGGGCGGTAGCAGCATCACGAATGCCAAAGCCGACCCCCACCGGAATCTTCACATGCTCGCGGATGCGGGGTAGCATTTCTTCCACCGCCGAGGTGTCGAGTGCTGCCGAGCCGGTGACGCCCTTGAGTGACACGTAATAGACGTAGCCACTGGCTACCCGTGCCACCTGCGCCATGCGCTCGGGGGTGGAGGTGGGGGCCAACAGGAAGATTAAGTCCATGCCGTTGGCGCGCAATTGGGCAGCAAAGGCTTCGCATTCTTCGGGTGGGTAATCGACAATCAGCACACCATCCACGCCTGCCGCTGCTGCATCACGCACAAAAGCGCCTTCGCCGTGCAGTTGGTCATAGCGTTCTACGGGGTTGGCGTAGCCCATCAACACCACGGGCGTGGTGCGGTTGCGCTTGCGAAAATCGCGCACATGGCCCAGCACTTGCACCATGCCCACGCCCAAAGCCAAGGCTTTTTCGCCCGCTTTTTGAATCACTGGGCCATCGGCCATCGGGTCGGAAAAAGGCACGCCCAGCTCAATGATGTCCGCACCTGCATCTACCATCGCGTGCATTAGCGCGGGGGTGATGTCGGCAAACGGGAAACCTGCCGTAACGTAAGGAATCAGGGCTTTGCGGCCCTTGGCTTGCAATTGTTCAAACGTAGTTTGGATACGGCTCATGGCTTGTTGCTTTCTCCGCCCTTGACGCTCAGGCCGCGCATGGAGGGGCGGTCGTAAAAATCTTCTCCCGACAAATCGGCTACGGTGCCGATGTCTTTATCGCCCCGGCCCGACAGATTGACCAAAATGGATTGGTCTGGGCGCATGGTTTTAGCCAGCTTCATAGCGTAGGCAAAGGCATGGCTAGACTCTAAGGCCGGGATGATGCCTTCGGTGCGGCACAGGTAGTGGAAGGCGGCCAGTGCTTCTTTGTCGGTAATGCCTACATATTCTGCCCGGCCCAGCTCTTGCAGCCACGCATGTTCTGGCCCCACGCCGGGGTAATCTAGCCCGGCGCTGATGCTGTGCGTCTCCATAATCTGGCCGTTGTCGTCTTGCAAAATGAAGGTGCGGTTGCCATGCAACACCCCAGAGCTGCCCTTTTGCAACGAGGCCGAGTGCTTGCCGGTATCTAGCCCCTCACCAGCGGCTTCTACGCCAATCAGGCGGGTTTTTTCGTAAGGAATGTAGGGGTAAAAGATACCCATGGCATTGCTGCCACCGCCCACACAGGCCACCACCACATCGGGCTGCTCGGTGGCCATGTTTTGCTCGGCCAACATGGCGGGCATTTGCGTCAGGCATTCGGTGCCAATCACGCTTTGGAAGTCGCGCACCATCATGGGGTAGGGGTGTGGCCCAGCTACGGTGCCAATAATGTAGAAGGTGTTGTCTACATTGGCTACCCAGTCGCGCATGGCCTCGTTCAGGGCGTCTTTGAGGGTTTTGCTGCCAGACTCTACCGGCACAACGGTAGCGCCCAGCAGCTTCATACGGAACACATTAGGGCTTTGGCGTTTCACATCCTCGGCCCCCATGTAGATGATGCACTCTAGGCCATAGCGGGCGCAAATAGTGGCCGTGGCTACGCCATGTTGTCCGGCCCCCGTCTCGGCAATGATGCGTGGCTTGCCCATGCGCTTGGCCAGCATGGCTTGGCCAATCACGTTGTTGATTTTGTGTGCGCCGGTGTGGTTGAGGTCTTCGCGCTTCAGAAAGATTTGCGCCCCGCCCATCTCGCGGCTGGTGCGGGCGGCGTGGTACACCGGCGAGGGCCGCCCGACAAAGTGGGCCAACTCGTAGTTGAATTCGGCCACAAATTGGGGGTCGTGCTGGTAGCGGGCGTAAGCCTCGCGCAGTTCTTGTAGCGCAAAGGTCAGGGTTTCGCTGGCAAAGCTGCCGCCGTAGCGGCCAAAGTGGCCAGAAGCATCAGGGTACTGGTAGGAAGCCATGAGAGGTATTTGCAAGTTGGGCATCGGCTGCACGCACGGCAGCTACGAAGCGATGGATTTTTGTGGCGTCTTTGACGCCCCGCAGGGGTTTGCCATCGGGGCCGTCTTGTTCAACGCCAGAGCTGACATCAACCGCCAGCGTTTTGCAACGCGGGCGCACCTGCACGATGCCATCGCTCACGTTTGCAGGCGTAAGTCCACCAGACAAGACGAGGTGAGCGTTGACGCTTGGAGGAAGGAGTGACCAATTGAATGCCTGGCCGCCACCGCCGTAGCCATCCACATGGGCGTCGAGCAAAATGGCTTGCGCTGGAGAATAGGAATCTGCGTATTTTACGAGGTCAAATTGTGTGGCCCCTTCGCCCAAGGGGATTCTGGCCGCCCGGACGAACGGGCGGGCACCATGGGCCGTGGCTGCCATGCAGTCTGCCAGCGATTCATCGCCATGAAACTGGGCAGTGGCCCCAGCGATCTGGGCGCAAGCCGCTTGTACCTGTGCTGCGGATTCGTTCACAAACAGCAGCACAGGGCTGACAAATGGGGGCAGGCGCCGCGCCAGTTCTGCCGCACGTTGTACCGTGATGGCGCGTGGGCTGGGGGCATACAGCACGAACCCGATGGCATCCACACCTGCTGCCACCGCAGCATCTACATCCTGCTCGCGGGTCAAACCACAAATCTTGATACGGGTGCGGTGCAGCCCTACGGGGGTGGGGGACAAAGTCATTACAAAATCAGGGAAGCCAGTCAAAGGCGGGGGTGCGTTCTGGCAGCCCCCAGGTCGGGTCGTACACGGGCCCTAGAAAATACAGGCCATCGGGGGCAAAGGTGGGGGCCGCCACTTGGCGCGAACGTGCTTGTAATACCTCACCCATCCAACAGACAGACTGACTGCCACGCCCTATGGCAACCAGGCAACCCATGATGTTGCGGATCATGTGGTGCAAAAAGGCATTGGCCTCAAACTCGAAACGCCAGTAGCAGACGGGGATGTTCATGCCAGTGCTGCCTGCACTGAGCACTTGCTGGGTGATATCGATGCGCTGCATCGTCTTGATCGGCGACAGCGCCTGACAGGCTGCTGCTCGAAATGAGGTGAAGTCATGCTCGCCCAGCAGTTGCGCGGCAGCCGCACGCATGGCATCACCATCTAGCGGTTGGAAGACCCAACCAACGCGCCCGGCCTCAACGCTGGGACGTACTGGGGATTGCAACAGCACATAGGCATAACGCCGGGCTGTGGCGCTGGCACGGGCATGAAAACCATCGGGCACGGCGTGTGCCCATTGCACGGCAATGTCGGAGGGTAAAAACGCATTGGTGCCGCGCACCCAAGAGGCAGCAGGGCGCTGCACGGGGGCATCAAAATGCACCACCTGCATCAGCCCATGCACTCCCGCATCGGTGCGCCCTGCACAAAGGGTATGCACTGGCTCGGTGGCAAAACGGCTCAGAGCAGCCTCTAGCCGGTCTTGTACGGTCTGGCCCGAGGGCTGGCTTTGCCAGCCCTGGTATGCCTGACCGTTATAACTGACCCCCAAGGCCACTCGCATGCCGGGCACGGATCAGGACAGCTCGGCCAACAAACTCTGGGCCTTGGCCTTGAGTGCGCCAGAGGATTCGGCAATGACCTCCTCAATCAGGGTGCGGGCACCATCGCTGTCTCCAATGGCATTGAACTCCTGCGCCAAGGCCAGTTTGGTTTCCAGTGGATCTTCTGATTGGCCTTCGAATGGGCCGTCCTGCTCTAGAGCAGCTACGGCTTCATTGGTGGCTGGTGTAGGCTCTGGGGCCGCAGCGGGTGGTTCTGTTGACAGTCCTCCCAAATCAAAGTCCATCAGGCCCGAATCGGTGGCTGGTGCAGCAGTATCTGGCAGCGGCTCAGATGCCGGGGTTGGCACAGGCGCGTTGGCTTGCTCCGATGGCATGTCCAGAGAGAACTCCAGATCTGTCATGGTGGATGTTGCGGGAGCATCCAGGGTGGGTAACTCCAATGCAGCCGGTGCGGCAGAGCCAGAAGGAGGCACCATCGGCAGATCTGGCACGTCCCAAGACAGCCCCATGTCTTGGGCGGGGGCGGGCTCCGCAGCTGGCGCCGGAGCTGCGGCGGGTGGCGCAGGCGGTGACATCGGGCCAGTATCCAAGATGGGCATGGCCAATTCAGGCATTTCAGTGGCTGAGGCGATGGCCGCAGCAAATCCACCTGGATCGGCGCTGGCATCTTCTGCCGGTGTGTCGTGCAGCTCCAGATCAAGATCAAAATCCAGTTCTGGTGGCAGTTGTCCAGCCGTTGGCGCTGGATCGCTCAAGGTGCTGGCAAAACCAGTGGCCGCAGCACCGGTGGCTGCGGCAGCGGCAACACCCGCCAATGCGGGCTGGCCGCCTGGTTGGTACATAGGATTGCCCGGATCTATTTCGCGCCCCAACTCCACCATGCGGTTCCAGTCTGGGCCCTGACCTTGGGTGAGTTTGTACACATCAGAAGCCGCTGCCTCCAGTGCCTTGCGGTCTTGCCGTTTGGCATAGATTTCACCCAGCTTGGTGTGGATGGCGATACGCTCAGGGGTATGGCGCAGTGCTTCTTTCAGGATCTCTTCGGCCTGCAAATCACGCCCATAGGCCAGATAAACATCGGCCTCTGCTACCGGATCGACATCCCCCCCAGCATCAAGCTGGCTGGGGCTGTAAGACATGGAGGAAGATGCGCCAGTTGTCGATTCAGCCACATTGGCCGTATCTACCTGTTGACCACCACTGGTATTGAAGAACGAGTCAGGCTGTATCCGGCTTTCAAGGAAGGAGCTATCGACCGACTCTTTGGCTTTGCGCCGGCGCATGGCAACATACACGCCATAGCCTGCCAGCAGTGCCAATACACCACCACCTGCCAGCGGCAAGAGAGGGTCTTCAAAGAGGCCACTGATAAAACCAGGCTCTTCTACAGCCGGTGCAGGCGCAGGTGTGGGGGCAGGTGCAGGAGGGGGCGGCGGTGCCTCTGTGGGCGCTGGTGCTGGCGCTGGGGCTGGTGTTTCTGGTGCTGGCGCCGGTGAAGGTGCAGGCTCGGGTGCCGGGGCTGGGCTTGGTGCTGGTGTAGGTGCTGGAGTTGCTGTCGCGGCGGGCGCAGGTGCAGGTGCCAAGGCAGGGGCAGTTACGCTGGCATTGAGTTTGTTCAGGTCTTCAATGTTTTTGGCAATTTCCTGCGCCCGGTTGTTGGCTTCAGTTTTTTGCTTGCTTTGTGCCAGTTTTTCCTCTGCGGCAGCCTTCTGCCCAGTCATAGCGCCTTTGGACAGAGTGAGCTTATCGGGAGCACCACTGGCAGGACGCTTGTCTTCGACACGGGTTTGGACGCTGCCTTTGGCAGAACGGTCTGCGGCCTCGACCTGTGCCGCCGGTGCTGTGACAGCCAGTCGGCGTCGGAATTCGTTGAAATCACGGCTCTGTGCGGCCATGATTTGGCGTGCTTGGGCCACTGGCACGGCCTGGGCTTGTTGCGCATCGGGCACTTCAAGCACTGCACCGGCTTTGAGGCGGTGGACGTTGCCTTGGGCAAAAGCTTCTGGATTGGCACGCAGCAAAGCTACCAGCATTTGGTCTAGCGAGACCCCTGCCCCACGACGGCTCTCGGCAATTCGACCGGCTGTATCGCCCTGCTTGACTTGTACGCTTTGGGCTGGCGCGGGTGTGGGTGCTGGCGCGGCGGCTGGACGAGGCGTTTGTGTTCGTTCTGGGCGTGGTGCGGGCGCAGGGCTTGGCGCTGGCGAGGGGGCCGCAGGTGCGGGCGAGGTTGCGTCTGTGATGGGAGCAACGGGGCTTGGTGCGGGGGCTGCTGGTGGGCTGGCGGGTGTCGCTGCTGTTGGTGCAGGTGTGGCCGGTGCGGGGGGAATTTGCGGTGCGGCGGCCAAGGCGACCGGCGGACGCCGCAGCGCCGGTGGATCAAACAACATGGTGTAGCTGCGCGTGATGCGGCCTGTGCCCCAAGAGGCATCAATCACCAAGTCAACAAATGGATCGTTCACGGGCCGATCGCTGGAGAGTTGCAACACCATGCGGCCATTAGAGCGGCGCTCCAGTTGCACCCGCATTTGTGTAACCACGGGGGAGTATTCCATCCCCTGACTGCGGAAAATTTCCGGGGCGGCAGGACTGACGCGCAGGGTATCGGCTTCAGCGGGGCTGATTTGGGGCAGATCGATCTCGGCGCGCAAGGGCTCGCCCAGAGCAGACTGCACCATGATCGGTCCCAAGGCCAGCGCCGAAGCGTCAGCAGCGTACAGGCCAAGGGTCGCCACGACCGCTCCTGCCAGCGCAGAGTATTTCCAACGATGCATGGTTGCTATCAACTGATAAGAAAAAAGAGGCCCGGTCAAGCGGCCTACAGACAAGAAACCCGGCGCTTGCTCCGGCTTGGAGAAGTATCAAAACACCATAGCAGCAATGCCTTGGACTGACAAGAAAAGCAGCACCTCAGACCCATGCCGATCAATGAATCGCTGCTGCTGGTACCTTAGGGTGTTGTCCCCTGACAACGAGAGTAACCGGGTGTTTCTAAGCGAAACACCCGGTTCTTACCGTGCCAATCAGGCTGCCAACAGGATACGCAGCATGCGGCGCAGGGGTTCGGCAGCGCCCCACAGCAGCTGGTCACCAATCACGAAGGCCGACAGGTACTCTGGCCCCATGTTGAGTTTGCGCACCCGGCCCACGCCCACTTGCAGGCCGCCGGTGATGGAGGCTGGGGTCAGTTCTTTAACGGTGATAGCGCGGTCATTGGGCACCCACTTCACCCAAGGATTTCCGCCTTGGATGATGGTCTCGATCTCGGCCAGTGGCAGGTCTTTTTTCAGCTTGAGCGTCAGGGCCAAGCTGTGGCAGCGCATGGCGCCGATGCGCACGCACAAACCATCGACGGGGATGGTGGCCTCAGTACCCAAGATCTTGTTGACCTCGGCTTGGCCTTTCCATTCTTCTTTGGATTGGCCGTTGGGCAGTTGCACATCAATCCAAGGGATCAGGCCACCGGCCAACGGCGCGCCAAAGAACTCGGTGGGCACATCTTCACGGATGGTTTTGGCGACCTTGCGGTCGATGTCCAAAATGGCGGAGGCGGGGGTTGCCAGCTCGTCGGCCACTGCGGCATGGACTACGCCCATGCCTTTGAGCAGCTCGCGCATGTGGTTGGCACCACCACCCGAGGCGGCTTGGTAGGTCATGGAGCTGACCCATTCCACCAAATCGGCCTTGAACAGACCGCCCAAACCCATCAGCAAGATAGAGTTGGTGCAATTGCCGCCAATCCAGTTCTTGCCGCCTGCGGCCAGCGCCTTCTGGATCACGTTGTCATTGACGGGATCGAGCACGATGACGGCATCTTGCTCCATGCGCAGCGACGAAGCCGCGTCAATCCAGTGGCCTTGCCAGCCGGAGGCGCGCAGCTTGGGAAACACTTCCTTGGTGTAGTCGCCACCTTGGCAGGTGATAACGATGTCGCACTGGGCCAACGCAGCGATGTCATTGGCGTCTTGCAGTGTGCTGTGTGCTTTGGCTTGCGCTGGAGCCTTGCCGCCCGCATTGGATGTAGAGAAGAAGATGGGTTCGATCAGGTCGAAGTCACCCTCGGCCTGCATACGATCCATCAACACCGAGCCGACCATACCGCGCCAGCCGACCAAACCTACCAATTTGCTCATTTCAAGCCCCTTCGATGATAAAAAACGTTACCACACCGTAGGGGCTGATCGGTTGCCCGGCTCGTCTGGCCGGGGAGGGGCGCACGACGATACCGGAGCTGGATCAGCCCTTAATGGTCGTGGTGGTGGTGATGGTTGCGCGCACGGCCCCACCTGCCGTGATGGCAGAGGTGTTGTTCAGCAGGAACGGGCAGGCGGCAAACATAGCTTTTCATTGTAGCGGATGCCAGGCCTGCGTATCAGCCCAGTGCCTTGACGACTGCATCACCCATTTGCACGGTGTTGACCTTGGTGGTGCCCTCACTGTAGATGTCGCCGGTGCGCAGGCCTTGGGCCAGCACGGCTTTGACGGCGTTTTCGATGCGGTCAGCGGCTTCGGGCTGTTGCAGGCTAAAGCGCAGCATCATGGCGGCGCTCAAAATGGTAGCCAGCGGGTTGGCAATGCCTTTGCCGGCGATGTCGGGGGCGCTGCCGTGGCTGGGTTCGTACAAGCCTTGGCCTTTGCTGTTTAAGCTGGCCGAAGGCAACATACCAATCGAGCCTGTCAACATCGAGGCTTCATCCGACAGAATGTCGCCAAACATATTGCCCGTGACCAGCACGTCAAACTTTTTCGGCTCTTTCACCAGTTGCATGGCGGCGTTGTCGACGTACATATGGTCCAACGCG
Source organism: Giesbergeria sinuosa (assembly GCF_042652905.1). Taxonomy (NCBI): domain Bacteria; kingdom Pseudomonadati; phylum Pseudomonadota; class Betaproteobacteria; order Burkholderiales; family Comamonadaceae; genus Giesbergeria; species Giesbergeria sinuosa. Next base: position 152,918 of record NZ_JBHSHJ010000004.1, read on the forward strand.
ACATCGGGGTACTGTTGGCCCACTTCGGTCATCACGTCCTTCCAGAGTTGGAAGGTTTCGAGCACATTGGCTTTGTCTACGCTGGTGACGCGCTTGCTGCGCTTTTGTGCGGCCTGGAAAGCGACGTGGGCGATACGCTCAATCTCTGGGCGCGAGTAGCGCATGGTGTCAAAGGCTTCTTCGGCACCGGGGAAGTGCCCATCGGTGGCAATGCGGCGGCCACGGGGTTGGCCGAAGTAAATGTCGCCGGTCAGTTCGCGAATGATGAGGATGTCCAGCCCGGCCACCAGTTCGGGCTTGAGGCTGGAGGCGTGGGTCAGCTGCTCGTAGCAAATGGCCGGGCGGAAGTTGGCAAACAGGCCCATCGCCTTGCGCAGGCCCAAAATGGCTTGCTCGGGGCGCAGTGGGCGGTCGAGCCTGTCGTATTTCCAGTCGCCCACGGCACCAAACAGGATGGCATCGGCTTCTTGGGCCAGCTTGAGGGTGGACTCGGGCAGCGGATGGCCTGCTGCTTCATAGGCAGCACCCCCCACAGGGGCGGTTTCCATCTCAAATTTCAAATCCAAGGCGTTGAGCACCTTGACGGCTTCGGCGACGATTTCGGTACCAATGCCGTCACCCGGCAATACTGCAATTTTCATGATTTACTTTTCAGGAGATTGAATATCTGTGGTGGGCGTTTACGCCACCATGGTGTGGGCCAGCCAAGGCTTGACGGCCAGCCGCTCGGCCTCAAACGCTTTGATTTTGTCGGCGTGGCGCAAGGTCAGGCCGATGTCGTCAAAACCGTTGAGCAGGCAGTATTTGCGAAATGGCACCACATCAAAGGGGATTTCTTCGCCTTGTGGGCGTACGATCACTTGGCGCTCCAGATCAATGGTGAGCTGGTAGCCCGCAAAGGCGGCTACTTCATCAAACAACTGCGCCACCGTGGCCTCGGGCAGCACGATGGGCAGCAAGCCGTTTTTGAAGCAGTTGTTAAAGAAGATATCGGCAAAGCTGGGTGCAATGATGGCGCGAAAACCATATTGCTCCAGTGCCCAGGGGGCGTGTTCACGACTAGAGCCGCAGCCAAAGTTTTTGCGGGCCAACAAGATAGAGGCACCTTGGTAGCGTGGCTGGTTGAGCACAAAGTCGGGGTTGGGCTGGCGGCTGGCGGGGTCTTGGCCCGGCTCGCCGTGGTCAAGGTAGCGCCATTCGTCAAACAGGTTGACGCCAAAGCCGGTCTTTTTGATCGACTTGAGGAACTGCTTAGGAATGATGGCGTCGGTATCGACGTTCTCGCGGTCCATCGGAGCCACGATGCCTTGGTGAAGGATAAATTTTTGCATGGGGGGCTTGTTTACTTGGTGGCAGCGCGTTCGATGGCAGAACCAGCTTTCTCAATATCTTGGCCTACACCTTTGACGGTGTTACAGCCGCTCAGCACAAAGGCCAGCGATAGGGTGATGAGTGTGGCGATCTTTTTCACGACAGTGCTCCTAGGGTGCTATCAAGCAAAAGTACGGACATCCACAAAGTGACCATGCACCGCAGCCGCAGCCGCCATAGCAGGGCTGACCAAGTGGGTGCGCCCACCTGCGCCTTGACGGCCTTCAAAGTTGCGGTTGCTGGTCGAGGCACAGCGTTCACCCGGCTCCAGACGGTCGGCATTCATGGCCAAGCACATCGAGCAGCCTGGCTCACGCCATTCAAAACCGGCCGCCTTGAAAATCTCGTGCAGTCCTTCGCGCTCGGCTTGTTCTTTGACCAGCCCGGAGCCGGGCACTACCAGCGCCTGCTTCACGTTCTTGGCTACTTTTTGCCCCAGCTTTTTCACCACGGCAGCGGCTTCGCGCATATCTTCAATACGGCTGTTGGTGCAAGAACCAATGAATACCTTATCGACAAAAATATCGTTGATAGGTTTGCCCGGTTGCAGGTTCATGTATTGCAAGGCGCGTTCGATGGCACCACGCTTGTTGGCGTCTTTTTCTTTGTCGGGGTCGGGCACGGTGGCGTCAACACCCAGCACCATTTCGGGCGAGGTACCCCATGTCACTTGGGGCACGATGTCATCGGCATGGAGCGTGACCACGGTGTCAAACACGGCGTCGGCATCCGAGTGCAGCGTTTTCCAGTACGCCACGGCCTGATCCCACTCCACGCCGGTGGGCGACAGCGGACGGCCCTTGACGTAATCAATCGTTTTGTCGTCCACAGCCACCAAACCAGCGCGCGCACCAGCCTCAATGGCCATGTTGCATACCGTCATGCGGCCTTCCATGCTCATGGTGCGAAAGACAGAGCCCGCAAATTCAATCGTGTAGCCTGTACCGCCTGCCGTGCCAATCTTGCCAATGATGGCTAGCACCACATCTTTGGCCGTCACGCCCTTGGCGAGTTGTCCATCCACCTGCACCAGCATATTTTTGGCTTTTTTGGCCAACAGGGTTTGGGTGGCCATGACGTGCTCGACTTCGCTGGTGCCGATACCGTGCGCCAGCGCGCCAAAAGCGCCGTGTGTGCTGGTGTGGCTGTCACCGCAGACCACCGTCATGCCTGGCAAAGTGGCCCCATTTTCTGGCCCCATGACATGCACAATGCCTTGGCGCTGGTGCATGAACGGGAAAAAGGCGGCTGCGCCGGTTTCGGCGATGTTGGCATTCAGCGTGGTGATTTGTTCTTTGCTGATCGGGTCGGTAATGCCATCGTAGCCCAGTTCCCAACCGGTGGTGGGGGTGTTGTGGTCGGCAGTGGCCACAATGGAGCTGACGCGCCAGACTTTGCGCCCAGCTTGGCGTAAACCCTCAAAAGCCTGTGGGCTGGTGACTTCATGTACCAGATGGCGGTCGATGTAGAGCACGGCAGTGCCGTCTTCTTCGGTATGGACGACGTGCTCGTCCCAGATCTTGTCGTACAGGGTGCGTCCCATGGTGGTCTCTTTGCGTTCAGGGGGAGCGTGATTTTAGGCTGGGCCAACCAGACTCGCCCGATAGCATTGAAAGTGGCACCCAAAGTGCCCGTTTTCAACGGTTCCCGCTACGATGGACGCAGGGGCTGCGGTTCACGCTGGTGTCGGCTCCTTCATTACCGTAAAGGATATAGCTATGCATCTGCACCCGCCTTTTCTTCGCGCATCGCTTGCCGCCTGTCTGCTGGTGGCCTGTATTCAAGGCACCCACGCCCAGACGGTCGCTGAAGGCCCAGACCATGCAACGCAAGTGCTAGGCAATGCTTGGGATATGTCTACGCAGGGAGATGTGTTTCCTCTTTGGTGGACACACAACCTGAGTGCCGCCATTGTTGCCAATGGCACCATGACGGGCACGGCCCGCGATACCGACCCCCACTTCTGGCTACAGTTTCCACCCATTCCGTCGGCCATGCCGGCTGCCAATGGGGTGCCGATTGCTATGGACGCCAATCGCTACACCCATCTGGCGTTCATGATGCGGTTGCCAGACAGCGTGGTGCCCGGCTCGCGCGGTGGTCGTTTGGTATGGCACCACGGTGGCGATACTGTGGCGGCTTTTGATGCAGCCTATGCCGAGTCGCCTTTGTTTCCGGTCTACCCCGGCTGGCATCTGTACCACTTTGATCTGGCAGCTATGCTGCCCAGCACAGGCCAGCCTTGGGGGGTAACATTCAGGGGCTGCGGATTGATCCCTGCTTGGGCTGCAATGTGGAGTTTCAGATCGATTGGGCGCGTTTGTACCACCACAACGAAGCCAGTGACACCCAGCTGCCTCCCGGAAAAACACATTGGCTGGCTGAAATACAGCCCACTGGCAGTAGCCAGACTTTGAGTACGGCGTTGCCAATCAATAGCCATCCCGGTGCCACAGCCCGTCTGCCCCCAGGGCATTACCGTATTGCGGCTATCACCGATGGCGACTATGCCTTGAGCCAACGGGGCAAGGCTTGGGTCTTTGACAGCAACTCTGACACCCTTTGGGCGAGCAATCATGGCTTGTCGGGGGCCACCACGGGGCGCAGTGGCTTGCAAGCCACCACCAATGATCCAGATCCATTTGTTTTGCTCGATATCGACCAGCAAAGCCCGATTGATACCCAGAAATACCGTTACATCACCGTCGATATGACACTGGATCAGGTTCCTGCACAGGAGTCGGGTTTGTTGGTTTGGTGGGGCGATCAGGCCGGTACGGTCAGCAATCCCAGTGACTTTATTTCGGTACGGGCAGGCCGTGCTACCTACCAGATCGATTTGGGTCGGTCTCCACAATGGACAGGGCTGGTGCGTGCCTTGCGTATTGATCCTCTGAACGGCCCCCATGCTGGGCAAAATATTGGACTGACCTTGCACAGTGTGCGTCTGACACAAGCGGCCGGATTTCAAGAAACCGTTGTGTACAACGATGCTCCGCTGCACATCAACGCCCGTCCTACGGTCGAAATTCTTTCCCCTAGCCCTGAAGATGGGGAAGATTACGCCTTGGTAGAGCAGGGAAAGGCTTGGGCCATGCAATCGGGCCAGGTGCTGCGCCCTGAACTGAGCAATCTCCTGCATTGGGAATACACCACAGGTATTCCTGACCTGCAACCTACCGGCGCTTTTTTTCATGCCACCTCCCGACCTGCGACTGCGGGCCACACAGAGGGTGATCCCCATGTATTTTTGGCATTTCAGGAAAACACCCACCCCATCGATGCCAATACCTACCGTTGGTTGGGTTTTGACCTGTACGTTCCGATGGATGCCACGGCCCAAAGTGAATTGACCAGAGGGGCTGTGATGCGGCTGGCCTGGAAATCCAATGATGCCGACCCCGGTGTCACCACCGATGACATCATCCTGCGACCAGGGCTGCAACGCTACTGGTTTGACATGAACAAGTTGGTGTACGAGCCTGCTACAGCGCGCACTTGGGCAGATGGGGTGCGCTACCTGCGCATTGATCCGTTAGAGTTTCCGGAGTCACGCTCCTTTTACGTGGGAACAGCGCAATTGCGCTCCACGCCTTCTGCACGCTATGTGCTTCCCATCACGGTGCAACTAGACGATGCCGATGGTGATCTGCTCAACATCAGGGTGCTCAGTGGCAGTACCCTTTTGGGGCAAGCGACAGAATTGGCACCTGGGCAAACACACCAAGTGATAGCCAATCTGGCGGCCCTGCCCACAGGGGAGCACCCGATCACGGTGGAAGTATCGGACGCTTGGAGCCGTGTACAACGTACGGCATTGGTGCCCGTTCTGAAACTGGCCGCCAATGCGCCTTTGCCCCCAGCACAGATCAAATCTGCCGATCGCGTCTTTGCTTGGGCACAGCACTTATTTGGCAATACCTTGGGCACAGGCAGTGCCTCTAGCCAAAACCATGCGTGTTTGCAGAACTTTCCGGGCGCCTATGGTCGCAACTACGCCACCAGTGGTATTTGCCTGTTTACTGTTGACGGGCTGGTGCTGTTGACGATGCCAGGGGGGAATCTGGCATTGGCCGGAATGCTCTCACAACTGCTCAACCAAGCAGCCGCTGCCGGTTTTTAGGGGCAAAAAACCGCCTGGCCCAGAAGAGGGCACAGGCGGTTGCATGGCAGTTTGGGCCTGCTGGGTTAGCTAAAAAAGCTCTTGAGCTTGTCTGTCCAGCTTTCGCCACTGGGCGAGTGGCGAGCGCCGCCCTTCTTGAGCGATTCTTCCAGTTCGCGCAGCAATTTGCGTTGGTGCTCGGTCAACTTGACGGGCGTCTCTACCGCGATATGGCAATACAAATCGCCAGGGTAGCTCGAACGCACTCCCTTGATCCCTTTGCCACGCAGTCGGAATTGTTTGCCCGCTTGGGTTCCCTCTGGGATGTCGATGGCAGCCTTGCCAGCCAAGGTGGGCACCTCGATCTCGCCGCCCAGTGCTGCGGTGATAAAGCTCACTGGCACTTGGCAGTGCAAATCGTCACCATCGCGCTCAAAGATATCGTGCTTTTTGAGGCGAATTTCGATGTACAAATCGCCCGGTGGGCCACCATTGGTGCCTGGCTCTCCGTTGCCGGTGCTGCGGATGCGCATGCCATCGTCAATACCGGCAGGAATTTTCACTTCCAGTGTTTTTTGCTTCTTGAGCTTGCCCTGACCGTGGCAGGCTGTGCAGGGGTCGGGAATGATCTTGCCCGTGCCTCGGCAATGGGGGCAGGTCTGTTGTACGCTAAAGAAGCCTTGACGCATCTGCACCGTGCCAGAGCCGCTACAGGTGGAGCAGGTTTTGGGGCTGGTGCCGGGTTTGGCACCACTGCCGTGGCAGGTGTCACAGGCTTCCCACGAAGGAATACGGATTTCGGCGTTTTTGCCCTTGGCCGCCTCTTCCAGGGTGATCTCCATCGCATAGCTCAGGTCACTGCCCCGATAGACTTGGCGCCCACCCGCTCCGCGGCCTGCGCGCCCGCCTTGGTTGAACATATCGCCAAAAATATCGCCAAAGGCTTCGGCAAAACCACCAAACCCCTCGGCCCCAGCGCCACCGTGGCCGCGCATGTTAGGGTCTACGCCCGCATGGCCGTACTGGTCGTAAGCAGCCCGCTTTTGTGCGTCTGAGAGCATCTCGTAGGCCTCTTTGACCTCTTTGAACTTCTCTTCTGCACCCTTGCTGGCCTCACCCTGGTTGCGGTCCGGGTGGTATTTCATCGCCAGCTTGCGATACGCCTTCTTGATTTCTTCATCCGAGGCAGTTTTTGCTACCCCGAGGATTTCATAAAAGTCTCTTTTAGACATGGATAGGTACCCGGTTGGAACAGGAACGCCGCGCCGGACTCCCCGGTACAGGAGCCTGGCGCGGCGGCATGGGTCAGCGCAATCGCTACCTTAGCCCTTCTTAACTTCCTTCACTTCGGCGTCGACCACATTGTCGTCGTCAGCTGGCTTGGCGCTGGAGCCTTGGGGGCCGCCTGCGGCACCTGTGGCACCGGCACCCGCAGCGGCTGCTGCCTGCGCGGCCTGCTCATTGGCATACATCTTTTCGCCCAGTTTTTGGCTGGCGGCCATCAAAGCCGTGGTCTTTTCGTCAATGGCTGCTTTGTCTTCGCCCTTGAGTGCTTCTTCCAGCGCCTTGACTGCCGACTCAATCGCCCCCTTTTCTGCTGCGTCGAGCTTATCGCCAAACTCGGTCAGGCTCTTGTTCACGCTGTGAACGGCCGCCTCACCTTGGTTGCGTGCCTGCACCAGTTCCAGTTTGCGGTGGTCTTCGGCTGCATTGAGTTCGGCATCTTTGACCATCTGTTGGATTTCTTCTTCCGAAATGCCCGAGTTGGCCTTGATGGTGATCTTGTTTTCTTTGCCGGTGGCCTTGTCTTTGGCACCCACATGCAAGATACCGTTGGCATCGATGTCGAACGACACTTCAATTTGCGGCACGCCACGCGCTGCGGGGGGGATGCCTTCCAAATTGAATTCGCCCAGCAGCTTGTTGCCCGAGGCCATTTCGCGCTCACCTTGGAACACCTTGATGGTCACGGCGGGCTGGTTGTCGTCAGCGGTCGAGAATGTTTGCGCAAACTTGGTGGGGATGGTGGTGTTCTTGCTGATCATTTTGGTCATCACGCCACCCAGGGTTTCAATGCCCAAAGACAGCGGAGTCACGTCCAGCAGCAGCACGTCTTTGCGGTCACCCGACAGCACCTGGCCTTGGATGGCAGCGCCTACGGCCACGGCTTCGTCGGGGTTGACGTCTTTGCGTGGTTCGCGGCCAAAGAACTCTTTGACCTTCTCTTGCACCTTGGGCATGCGGCTCATGCCACCGACCAAGATCACGTCATTGATTTCAGAGACGCTGATCCCTGCATCTTTGATGGCGGTGCGGCAAGGTGCAATGGTGCGCTCAATCAGTTCTTCGACCAGTTGCTCCAACTTGGCGCGGGTCAACTTGATGTTCAGGTGCTTGGGGCCAGAGGCATCCGCAGTGATGTAGGGCAGGTTGATGTCGGTGGCCGCCGAGTTGGACAGCTCGATCTTGGCCTTTTCTGCTGCTTCTTTCAGGCGTTGCAGGGCCAGCACGTCTTTGGAGAGGTCAACGCCTTGCTCTCTCTTGAATTCACCGATGATGAAGTCAATGATGCGTTGGTCAAAATCTTCACCGCCCAAGAAGGTGTCGCCGTTGGTAGACAGCACTTCAAATTGCTTTTCGCCATCCACATCGGCAATTTCGATGATGGACACGTCAAAGGTGCCGCCACCCAAGTCATAGACAGCAATTTTGCGGTCGCCCTTTTCGGTTTTGTCCAAACCAAAGGCCAGCGCGGCAGCAGTAGGTTCGTTGATGATGCGCTTGACGTCCAGGCCAGCAATACGGCCAGCGTCTTTGGTGGCTTGGCGCTGGGCATCGTTGAAGTAGGCCGGCACAGTAATCACGGCCTCGGTCACGGTCTCGCCCAGGTAGTCCTCGGCGGTTTTCTTCATCTTGCGCAGCACTTCGGCGCTGATTTGTGGCGGAGCCAGTTTTTGGCCGCGCACTTCTACCCAAGCGTCACCGTTGTCTGCCTTGGTGATGGTGAAGGGCATCAGGTCGATGTCCTTTTGCACTTCTTTCTCGTCAAACTTGCGGCCAATCAGGCGTTTGGCGGCGTAGATCGTGTTTTTGGGGTTAGTGACCGCTTGGCGTTTGGCCGAAGCACCCACCAGAATTTCGCCATCTTCTTGGTAAGCAATGATAGAGGGCGTGGTGCGTGCGCCTTCGCTGTTTTCGATCACCTTGGTGGTGTTGCCATCCATGATGGCAACGCAGCTGTTGGTGGTGCCCAAGTCAATACCGATGATTTTTGCCATGTTTCTCTCTCCGCGATGTAGGTGAAATTATTGAATGCGTCTAACGTGTGGACTGTCTGCGCCGGTTCAAGTCGGGCCAGCCCACTTTTTTATTTGGGTGCTGTGACGGTGACCAGTGCAGGGCGCAGGATACGCTCGGCAATCACATAGCCCTTTTGGAGCACCGCCACCACTGTATTGGACTCTTGTTCTGCAGGCACCACGCTGATGGCTTGGTGGAAGTTGGGGTTGAATTTTTCGCCTGCGGGTGGGTTGATAGCTACTACTTTGTTGCGCTCTAGCGCGGCAGTGAGCTGGCGCAGGGTGGCATCGGAGCCTTCGCGCAACTGTTGGGCTGTGGCGTTGGGCAGGGCCAGTGCAGCGTCCAGACTATCGCAAACGGGCAGCAGGCTTTCGGCAAAGCCTTCAATGCCAAACTTGCGTGCTTTGGCGATTTCCTCTTCCGCACGGCGGCGGGCGTTTTCGGCCTCAGCTTTGGCACGCAGGAACTGGTCGGCCAGATCGGCGCTCTTGGCCTTGAGTTCGGCCAGTTCAGACTGCAAGCGTGCCATTTCGTCAGAGGCATTGGCGGCCATTGCGGCCTCGATCTCTTCAGGAGCGGGGGCCACGGCAGGAGCAGAAGTATTGTTTTCAGACATGTCGGAAACTCTGGTGGAAGAAACTGGTGAAACAGTGTGCGTTGCACATTTGGGGCGCCCCTTGCACATTTCAAGCGCATCACCACATGAGATAAGCAAGAGGAGCAGCCTGCGCAAGAACGTGCAGGAGAGCCTGTCAAGTGTACAGGTGCCGTAGGCTATGGCTATAATCTCGGGTTTTGCCTTGCCACACTGCTACAGGCGCAGCAGGTGGTTCTTATCCAGAAGGAGTATGCATGCGTCATTACGAAATCATTTTGTTGATCCACCCGGATCAAAGCGAGCAGGTTCCTGCCATGCTCGAACGCTACAAGGGCATGATCGTCGCTGGCGGCGGTCAAGTCCACCGCGTTGAAGACTGGGGCCGCCGTCAACTGGCTTACCTGATCAACAAGCTGGCCAAAGCCCACTATCTGTGCGTCAACATCGAAGCCGACCAGGCTGTGATGGCTGAGTTGGAGCACGCCTTCAAGTTCAACGATGCCGTGCTGCGTCACCTCACCGTGCAAAAGAAGAAGGCTGAAACTGGCCCCTCTTCGATGATGAAGACCGTTGAGCGCGAAGAAGCCCGCAAAGCCAGCCAAGCCGAATACGCTGCTGCCGGCGAACGCGCAGAACGCTAAGCACCAGCGCCTGCCACCGGAGTGCAAAACCGCGTTGCCTTGACTGCCTGTATCGCCGAAGCCGAGCCTCTGCGATTCACGCCTGCCGGACTGCCTGCCATTGCCTTGCGTTTGGAGCACAGCTCCCGCCAGCAAGAAGCCGGGCAACCCCGAGAAGTCAAGGCCAGCATCAAGGCCGTAGCCTTTGGCACCTTGGCCGAGCAGTTGGCTCGCCAGCCTGTAGGTAGCCTTTGGCAGTTTGGCGGTTTTTTGGCTACTCCGCGCAATGGCAGGCAGGTCGTGCTGCACGTTCAGGATATTCAACAAAATTAATTTTCAAGAGGTCCGCAATGGCCACGTTCAAGAAATTCAACAAAGACAAGCGCCCCAAGCGCAACACCCAATCGCTGCTGTTCAAGCGCAAGCGTTTCTGCCGCTTCACGGTCACTGGCGTCGAAGAAATCGACTACAAAGACGTGGACACCCTGCGCGACTTTATTGCTGAAAACGGCAAGATCATTCCCGCACGCCTGACCGGCACCCGCGCCATCTATCAGCGCCAGCTCAACACCGCCATCAAGCGCGCCCGCTTCTTGGCCCTGGTGCCCTACAGCGACCAGCACAAGATCTAAGGAGCACAACCCATGCAAATCATCCTGCTCGACAAGGTTGTGAACCTCGGTAACCTCGGTGATCTGGTCAAGGTCAAAGACGGTTACGCCCGCAATTTCCTGATCCCTACAGGCCGCGCCCGCCGCGCCACTGCTGCTGCCAAGGCCGAATTCGAAGCCAAGCGCGCTGAATTGGAAAAAGCTGCCGCTGAAAAGCTGGCCGCTGCCCAAGCCGAAGGCGAAAAGCTGGCTGGCAAGGTGTTCAAGTTGACACAAAAGGCTGGCGTCGATGGCCGTCTGTTTGGTTCCGTGACCAACCACGACATCGCTGATGAGCTGAACAAGCAAGGCTTCAAGGTGCTCAAGTCGCAGATCCGTCTGCCCAACGGCCCTATCAAGACCATTGGTGACAACACAGTCAACGTTGCTCTGCACACCGATGTGGTGGCTGAAGTGACCGTTTCGGTGTACGGCGAAACCGCCTGATAGCGCCCTGCGCTGTCCAGCTAACCGCCTTCGGGCGGTTTTTTGTTGTTTCCGCTGTTTTCACCGCTTATCCACAGGGTTGTCCGATGACATGCGGGCAGCACAAGGCTAGCATCCCCGGCTTGCTCCAAGGAATCCAATGTCTTCTGACCCCTTCATGCCTATGGATGGTGGCTTTGCACCCTACGATGATCGTGAGCTGTCGCAATTGCGGGTGCCCCCCCAATCGATTGAGGCCGAGTCCAGCGTGCTGGGTGGTTTGTTGCTAGACAACAATGCTTGGGATCGGGTGGGTGACTTGTTGATTGACTCGGACTTCTATCGCCATGATCACCAACTGATTTATGCTAGCATCGCCAAGCTCATCAATGGCAACAAGCCCGCCGATGTCATCACGGTATATGAGCAGCTGCAAAGCACTGGCAAAGGTGAAGAAGTGGGGGGGCTGGCCTACCTGAACGCGCTGGCCCAGTATGTACCCAGTGCCAGCAACATCCGCCGCTATGCCGAGATCGTGCGTGAACGCTCCATTTTGCGCAAGCTTGTCACAGCCAGCGACGAGATCGCCACCAATGCCTTCAATCCGAAAGGGCGCCCAGTAGAAAAAATATTGGACGAGGCTGAGCAGAAAATTTTTAACATCGGTGAAGAAGGCTCGCGCATGAAGCAGGGCTTTCAGGCGATGGAGCAGTTGGTGGTCGATCTGCTCGACCGTGTGCAGGAGATGGCCGAGAACCCCAACGATATCACTGGGGTGCCCACCGGTTTTATTGACCTCGATCGCATGACCTCGGGCTTGCAGGCGGGCGATATGGTGGTGTTGGCTGCCCGGCCCTCGATGGGGAAAACGGCTTTTGCCGTGAACATTGCCGAGCATGTTGCTTTGCACGAAAATTTGCCGGTAGCCATTTTTTCGATGGAAATGGGGGCCGCACAGTTGGCAGTGCGGGTGGTGGGCTCTATTGCCAAGGTAGACCAGTCGCGCCTGCGAACGGGCAAGCTCACCTCGGACGAATGGCCGCGCCTGACCGAAGCCATCGAGAGGCTGCGCAATGTGTCACTGCACATTGATGAGACACCGGGGCTGACGCCTTCTGAGCTGCGAGCCAACGCTCGGCGCTTGGCCCGCCAGTGCGGGAAGTTGGGCCTGATTGTGGTGGACTATTTGCAGCTGATGAGTGGCTCGGCAGGTGCTCAGGGTGAAAATCGGGCCACCGAGTTGGGCGAGATTTCGCGTGGTCTGAAAATGCTGGCTAAAGAGCTAGGCTGCCCAGTGATTGCACTGTCGCAGCTCAACCGCAGTGTGGAGACGCGCACAGATAAGCGTCCGATGATGTCTGATTTGCGCGAATCGGGGGCGATTGAGCAGGATGCAGACATCATCATGTTTATCTACCGTGATGACTACTACAACAAGGACAGCAAAGAGCCCAATGTGGCCGAGATCATCATCGGTAAGCAGCGTAATGGCCCTACCGGTACTGTGAAGCTGTATTTTCAAAAATCCCAGACACGCTTTGAAAGTCTAGCCACGGGTTCCAGCGACGATTTTTGAGTGAGGAGCACTGTCATGGCCTCTTTGGACTTTGATTTTGAAGAAGCCGCCTTTCATGGGTTTCACGCGCAGCACCGCCAAGGGATGGAAGCGGCCTTGGCCCAATACCTGGCTACCCTGACAGAGGTGCTGGCCCAGGCAGGGGGAATTGAGGTCTCTAGAATCGAGGGGCGCATCAAAGAGAAAACCGAGTGCGTGCGCAAATTTTCGCGTAAATACCGCACGGCCTTAGAGGAGAGTAACACCCCCTACACCATTGCGGCGTACATCAGCGATCTGATCGGTGTTCGTGTGGTCTGTCTCTACGAAGACGAGATCGAAAAAATAATGCAGGCCGTGCGCCAGCATTTTGAGGTGATGGACGTGACCGACAAAACCGCAGCGGTTGAGGGCACAGAAGGCGCTTTTGGTTACAAAGGCCTGCACTTGGACTTGAAGCCCCGTTGGACGCCGCAGATGGCGCCAGTATTGCATGGCTTGCCGGTGGTGGGTTACCCTTTTGAACTGCAGGTACGCACCATCGTGCAAGATGCCTGGGCTGTGCTAGACCACAAGATCAAATACAAAAAATCGATTCCTAGCCCGCTGAAGCGGCGCATCAATGTGTTGGCGGCGCTGTTTGAGCTTGCTGACCGAGAGTTTCGCCAGATTCGTGATGCAACGGAGGCGCAGTTGTTAGCGGCGCCTGACGAGACGACGATCACCCCAGAACCCCCACTTGAACAGGCGCCAGTGGTCAGCAGCGATTTGAATGCTTTTACCTTCCTGAAAATCGCCAGCCACTTTTTCAATGACTACGCCTTTGAGCCTCGGCGTGTTGACAGCTTTGTTGCTGACATACATGGCTGGTCGCCCGGCATCACGCGCACCCGTTTTAACACGTTGCTGCGTGAGAACATCGGTACCGTGAAGCGGTACAAGCAATATATTGAAGAGCAAAGGGGAGGCCGCAGGCTCAATCCCTATGCGGTGATGCGCCATAGCCTTTATCTCGGCCACAAAGAAATTTTTGCTGCTGCATTAGGGCGATTTGCTTGCGACACTTTTGAGGCGTGGCTGCGGGAGCACAAGCCATGATGGCTGTCGGCTGACGTGGCCCAGAGTGGGTAGCTTTGTTAGCTCAGTGGCAGTGGCTGTGGGTGCTCTAGTTGCACAAAACTGTATTCCAGCCCGTTGGTTGCTTGGTGGCGGCTGCGTTGCACTTCTTGCCAGCCATCTCCCAGCACAGGAGCAAACGCATCGCCCTCAAATGGTTGGTGAATTTCAGTGATGATGGCCGCATGGGCATGGGGTGCCGCTTGTGCGTAAATTTGTGCGCCACCCATCACCCAGGCTACAGGGGCTGCACCGCACAGAGTCACGGCCTCTTGCAGGTTGGCAGCCCGCACAGCACCAGCAGCAGTCCAGTCGGGCTGGCGGGTAATGACAATATTGCTGCGGCCAGGCAATGGGCGAAAGCGTGGGGGCAGTGAATCCCAGGTTTTGCGGCCCATGATGACTGGGCAACCTTGGGTGTGCTGGCGAAAATGTGCCAAGTCTTCTGGCAGGTGCCAAGGCATCTGGCCATTCAAGCCGATAGTGCCGTTGTCGGCGCGGGCATAAATCAGGTGCAGACGCATAGTGTGGGGAGGTAGAGGTCAGACGGCCACGGGCGCCTTGATGGCTGGGTGGTGTTCATAGCCTTGCACTTCAAAGTCTTCGTAGGTGTAATTGAAGAGGGATTCGGGTTTGCGCCGGATGTGCAGTGTGGGGTAGGCCCGTGGGGGGCGTGCCAACTGGGTTTCTACCTGTGCAAAGTGATTGTTGTAGATGTGGCAGTCGCCGCCAGTCCAGATAAAGTCGCCCACTTGCAAGTCGCATTGTTGGGCCAGCATGTGGGTCAGGAGCGCATAGCTGGCAATGTTGAACGGCACACCCAAAAAGATATCGGCACTGCGCTGGTAGAGTTGACAAGAAAGCTTGCCATCTGCCACATAGAACTGGAAAAAGGCATGGCAGGGCATGAGCGCCATCTGCTCCAAATCGGCCACGTTCCAGGCGCTGACAATGATGCGGCGGCTGTCGGGGTTGGTTTTGAGTTGGTTGACGACTTGGGCAATTTGATCGATATGGCCGCCATCGCGGGTGGGCCAGTTGCGCCATTGCACGCCATACACTGGGCCCAAATCACCATCTTCACGCGCCCATTCGTTCCAAATGGTGCAACCGCGCTCTTGCAGCCACTTCACATTGCTGTCGCCGCGCAAAAACCACAGCAACTCCAAAATGATGGATTTGAGGTGAACCTTTTTGGTTGTGACCAGTGGAAAGCCCTCGCCCAAGTCAAAACGCATTTGGTAGCCAAACACACTGCGTGTGCCGGTGCCGGTGCGGTCGCCCTTGCTGACCCCATGTTCATAAACATGGCGCATGAAATCTTCGTATTGGGAGCGGACGGGGCGGCTAGACATGGGGCAAAGCAGAGGGCCAAAGGAGCAGATTGTAGGCTGCTGGGGGGCCGTTCAGAGGCGCAGCATGCGCCCCGGATTCATCAGGTTTTGTGGGTCTAGTGCTTGCTTGATGGCCCGCATCAGGCCTAAGGCCACGGGGGACTGGTATTGCTCCAATTGCTCCACCTTGAGCGCACCGACACCATGCTCGGCAGAGAAAGAACCACCAAACTGTGCCACCGCCTCATAGACGATTTGGTTGATGCGTGCCTCTTGCTCACGCAAGAAAATGGCGGGGTCATCACCTGCGGGGGCTTGCACGTTGTAGTGCAAATTGCCATCGCCTAGGTGCCCAAAGTTGATGATTCGCACGCCAGCAATGGCTTGGCTGAGCAGGGCATCGGTATGGGCTACAAACGCCGGGATGCGTGTGATCGGGATGGCGATATCGTGTTTGATATTGAGCCCTTCTTGTGCTTGGGCCGTGGAAATGCTTTCGCGCACCTGCCAAAACATCTGCGCCTGTGTCTGGTTTTGTGCCACTACGGCATCGTGAACGCAGCCTGCGGCCAAGGCTGCCTCCATCAGGGCTTCGAAACGGTCGCGGGCATGGTCTTCGGATTCGCTGTCGGTGTTTTCTAGCAATACAAACCAAGGGGATGCCATCTCGGCGAGCAGCGGGACACGCAAATGGGGCAGATGGCGTGCTACCAACTCCAGTGCAGAGCGGCCCATCAGCTCTAGCCCGGTCAGGCCCGCGCCCAGGTGTTGGTGTGCCAGTCCTAGCAGGGCCACGGCTTGTTCTATGGTGGGCACAGCGGCCCAGGCTGTGAGTTGTGCGCTAGGCAGGGGAAAGAGCTTCATGGTGGCGGCGGTGATGATGCCCAGTGTGCCCTCACTGCCAATGAACAGGTGGCGCAGGTCGTAGCCGGTGTTGTCTTTGCGCAGGCCGCGCAGGCCGTCCCAGACCTCGCCTTGGGGCGTGACCACTTCTAGCCCCAGACACAACTCACGGGCATTGCCATAGCGTACTACTTGGGTGCCCCCGGCATTGGTGCCAAGATTGCCCCCCACGGTACAACTGCCCTCAGAGGCCAGCGACAGCGGAAACAGCAACCCAGCCTGTTTGGCCGCTTCTTGGGCATGGTGCAAGATGCAACCAGCCTCTAATGTCATGCTCAGGTTGTGTGGGTCGATGGCACGGATGGCATGGAGCCGGGCCAGACTCAACACGATTTCACGCCCCGAGGCATCAGGGGTAGAGCCTAGCGATAAGCTGGTGTTGCCACCTTGCGGCACGATAGGGGTGCCAGTGGCCGCACAGGCGCGCACCACAGCGGCCACTTCGGCGGTATTGGCTGGACGCACCACCGCCAAGGCTTTGCCTTGGGGGCGGCGTTGGCGCCAGTCTTGCTCCCACGCGCCCAGACCTTCTCCGGTCAGCACATGGTGGCTACCCACGGTATGGCGCAAAACATCGAGCAGGTCAGACATGGCAGGAGCAATCGGCGGTTAGGTGGGGGTGGCTGGCGTGCTGGCGCTGCCGTTGGCTGCCAGCTTGGCGTTGCGCAGACGCAGGCGGATATGCACAGTGCAGGCGGTGAACAGCACCAAGCACAACACCACTTCGAGCAGTGCCAACACATTGCCGGGGGGGCGGTCGCTCCAAGCACGCACGGCCCCTTCGGTGACATAAAGCCAAACCATCAGACTCAGCCAGCGGTAGGTGTACATACGGTTTTTTAGCAGCCCAGCCAGCGGCAGGCACAGAGGCAATGCCTTGAGTGCCAGCCAAGAGCCACCAGGACGCACGGGGGCTAAAAACAGTTCCCAAGCCAGGCACAGCGCAATGAGCAGCAATAGGCTGGCCACTGCTATGCGGCGACTATGGTGAACCCCAGCAGCTACGGCTACCAAGGGTGAGGGGGAGTGGGGGGCGGGGTGAGGGGCTTGCATCGCGGAACGGATGATAGCGAGATACCCGGTGCCAAAACTTGGCGTCAGCCAGTGGTCAGTCAGTGGCCTGTAAGTGCAGGCGTCCAAAGTAGATCGAAATCTTTGACAGTCAACCTCAGGAGACAAACCGCATGACTGCACCATCCAACGCCATCCAATCTACCCTGGTCGAAAACCGCGTTTTCCCGCCCTCTGATGCCACAGTGGCCGCAGCGCGTGTTGCAGGCATGGCTGGCTACGAAGCCCTGTGTGCCGAAGCTGAGAACGACTATGAGGGCTTCTGGGCCCGTTTGGCCCGTGAGAATGTGGTCTGGAACAAGCCTTTTACCCAAACGCTTGACCAGTCCGATGCCCCGTTTTTTAAGTGGTTCCAAGACGGCGAGCTGAATGCTTCGGCCAACTGCCTGGATAAACACATTGGTACCCCCACAGAAAACAAAACGGCCATCATTTTTGAGGCCGATGGTGGTGAAGTCACCAAAGTGACCTACAAAGAGCTGCTGGCTAAGGTGAGCCAGTTTGCCAACGTGCTCAAGTCCAAGGGGGTACAAAAGGGCGACCGTGTGGTGCTGTACATGCCCATGACGATTGAAGGCGTGATTGCCATGCAGGCTTGCGCTCGCATTGGTGCAACACACAGCGTGGTGTTTGGTGGCTTCTCTTCCAAGGCGCTGCACGAGCGTATTCAAGATGCGGGTGCGGTGGCGGTGGTAACGGCCAACTACCAAATGCGTGGCGGCAAAGAGTTGCCGCTCAAGTCGATTGTGGATGAAGCCCTGGCGATGGGTGGCTGCGATTCGGCCAAGAGCGTGATTGTGTTCCAGCGTACCCCCACTGCGGTGAACATGGTGGCTGGCCGCGATACCTTCATGCACGAAGAAATGGCAGCCCAATCCACCGAGTGCGCACCCGAGTTTGTTGGTGCCGAGCACCCGCTGTTTGTGCTCTACACCTCGGGTTCTACTGGCAAGCCCAAGGGCGTGCAACACAGCACCGGTGGCTATTTGCTGTGGGCCAAGCTGACGATGGACTGGACTTTCGATCTGAAAGACAGCGACGTTTTCTGGTGTACCGCTGATATCGGCTGGATCACTGGTCACAGCTATGTGGCCTATGGCCCGTTGGCCGCTGGTGCCACACAGATCATCTTTGAAGGCGTGCCCACCTTCCCCAAGGCCGACCGCTTCTGGACGATGATCGAAAAGCACAAGTGCACCATTTTCTACACGGCACCCACTGCTATCCGTTCGCTCATCAAGGCTGCCGACAGCGATGCCAGCGTGCATCCAGACCGCTCCGATCTGTCGAGCCTGCGCATTTTGGGTTCGGTGGGTGAGCCTATCAACCCCGAAGCCTGGATGTGGTACTACAAGAACGTGGGCGGCGAGCGTTGCCCGATTGTCGACACCTTCTGGCAAACCGAAACCGGCGGTCACATGATCACCCCACTGCCGGGCGCTACGCCGCTGGTGCCAGGCTCTTGCACCCTGCCACTGCCAGGTATTACCACCGCCATCGTGGACGAAACCGGCCAAGACGTGCCCAATGGTTCGGGCGGTATTTTGGTGGTGAAGAAGCCTTGGCCTTCGATGATCCGTACTATCTGGGGCGACCCCGAACGCTTCAAGAAGAGCTACTTCCCTGAAGAGCTCAAGGGCTACTACTTGGCCGGTGATGGTGCCGTGCGCAGCGAAGACCGTGGTTACTTCCGCATCACGGGCCGTATTGACGACGTGCTCAACGTCTCTGGCCACCGCATGGGCACGATGGAAATCGAATCGGCTTTGGTGGCTAAGAGCGACATCGTGGCCGAAGCCGCTGTGGTGGGCCGCCCTGACGATCTGACTGGCGAAGCCATCGTGGCCTTTGTGGTGCTCAAAGGCCCCGTGCCCACTGGCGATGATGCCAAGGCCTTGGCCAACGAGCTGCGCAACTGGGTGGGCAAGGAAATCGGCCCTATCGCCAAGCCCAAGGAAATCCGCTTTGGTGAAAACCTGCCCAAGACCCGCTCGGGCAAGATCATGCGCCGTCTGCTGCGTGGTATTGCCAAGGGTGAGACCCTGACCCAAGATACTTCCACACTGGAAAATCCGCATATCTTGGAACAATTGGCCCGCACCAATTGATCAGTGTGTTTGTCGGCACCTTAGGGTGCCGGAAAACGACCAACCCGGCCTGTGTGCCGGGTTTTTTGCGTGAGGGCACAGCGTTTGGGATGTGCCACCATATCGTCCAACCAGGGGCTAGCAGAACTGGGTACAGTGCAGGGCATGAAATTCATCCACGCTGCTGATATTCATCTGGACAGTCCGTTGCGTGGACTGTCTGCTTACCCTGACGCCCCCGCTGAACGTTTGCGCACGGCCACCCGCGATGCTCTGGAGCAGTTGGTCAGCCGGGCTATGGATGAGGCGGTAGATTTCATGGTGATTGCCGGTGATTTGTACGATGGCGATTGGCGCGATTTCAATACCGGGCTGTTTTTGGTGCGCCAAATGGGGCGCTTGCGCCAAGCGGGCATTGATGTGTATTTGTTGTACGGCAACCATGATGCCGACAGCGAAATCACCAAGCGGTTGGAGTTGCCCGATAACGTACATGTTTTCTCTAGCAGTAAGGCCCAGACCTTGCGCATCCCACCGCTACAGGTGGCCTTGCATGGCCGCAGTTTCAAACAGGCAGCCACTACCGAGAATTTGGCTGCCAGCTACCCGCCACCAGTGCCTGGCTGGTTCAATATTGGGGTGCTGCACACGGCGCTGGAAGGCTCCACCTCCCATGCCAGCTATGCGCCTTGCTCGGTGGCTGAACTCGATGCCAAGGGTTACCAGTACTGGGCCTTGGGCCATGTGCACACGCAGTGGGTGCGGCAAGGAGAGCCCACCATTGCATTTCCGGGTAATTTGCAAGGCCGCCATATCCGTGAGACAGGCCCACATGGCGCATTGCTCATCACCGTAGACGCAGGGGATGTGCGCAGTATCGAACCGCTGTGGGTGGATGTGTTGCGCTGGGCGGAGTTGGTGGTGGATGTGAGCGGTTGCAGTGACTGGGCTGGCGCTGTACGTGCGGTGGGCCAATCTTTGCAGGGGCTGCTGGCGCAACAGGTGGGGGAGCGCCCATTAGCGGTGCGGGTGCAGCTCCAAGGTCGTAGCACGGTACATACGGCCTTATTGGCACAGCCAACACAACTGCGCCAAGAGGTATTGGCCCAGGCCATTGCTTTGGATGCCGAGCGGTTGTGGATTGAAAAGGTATGTGTGCAAACCCAGGCACCAGTGCAGGTGCCTGCACACCAAGGTGATGGGCTGGCCGCTTTGGCTACGCTGCATGGCTTGGCACTGGGGGCTTTGGAGGATGCAGATTTTTTGCAGGAGTTGCGCCGTGGTCTGGCGCCACTTTGGGGGCGGTTGCCAGCCGAGGTGCTGGCCGCCAGCCCGGAACTACAAGCTTTGCGCGATGGCCCGATAGAGACACTGTTGGCCGATACCCTGCCCCTGCTGTTGGCGCGGGTAGAGCAGAAAGAGGTTTGAGGAGCAAACCCTATGCGTATTCGCCAGTTGCAACTGATCCGTTATGGAAAATTTACCAACCATGTGCTGGATTTGCCGCCTGCTGCGCAGGACATCCACTTGATTGTTGGCCCCAATGAGGCAGGAAAATCCACCACCCGTGCCGCTTTGGGAGACTGGTTGTTTGGCATTGAAGCACGCACCACGATGGCCTTTTTGCATCCTATGCCTGACTTGCGATTGGGCGGTGTGCTGCAAGCCAATGACCAGCAGCTGGCTTTTGAGCGTACCAAGGGCAACAAAAACACTTTGCGTTCACTGGCTGATGCGCCTTTGCCTGATACGGCTTTGCTGCCCTGGTTGGGCGACATGCAACGCCCGCTGTTTGAGCAGATGTTCTCCTTAGACCATAGTGCCTTGTTGGCTGGTGGTGCAGGCATTTTGTCGGCGGCTGATGATGTTGGGCGGATGTTGTTTCAGTCGGCATCGGGCTTGGAGCAACTGGGGCAGGTACTCAGGGGCTTGGAGGCGGAGGCAGATCAGCTCTGGGCACCACGTAAATCGGACAAGCGGTCGTATTACCAAGCCGAAAATGATCTCAAGGCGGCGCAGGCGCAATTAAAGGTGGCAACGGCCCGGGCTGCGGGCTGGAAAGAGCAGCGCGATGCGTTGATGCGTACAGAGCAGCAGTTGTTGGCTTTGCATGCTGAACGCGATCAGGCCCGTTGCCAGCGCGAGCAGTTGGAGCGTGTGCGCCGCGTAGCGCCTTGGTTGCATCGCTACGATGCTGCTGTACAGGCCCTGCAAGGGCTGGGCGCAGTGCCCGACTTTCCCGAGCAGGCTGCCCAATGGTTGCAGGATGCAGATCGGGGCATGGCCTTGGCCCAAGCCGAGGCCCAGCGTTGTCAGGCTGCGGAGCGGGAGGCCCATCAAGCCTTGGAGGCGTTGCCCACAGATGCGGCTTGTTTGGCATGGGCCGCAGAGATCACCGAGCTGGATGCACGACGAATGCAGTACCGTGCCCACCGCCCCGACATAGAAAAGCGCCAGGCGGAGGTGCACACCTATTGGCTGGGGGTGCAGGCTGATGCCCATGCTTTGGGCTGGGATGCCAGTTCCTTGGCCGCCGTGCGTGAGCGCCTGCCTGCGCCTGCCATGCGGATGGCCTTGACGGCTTTACTGCAAACCCATGAGGTACTACAGCAAAAGTGCCAGTTTGCTCAAATTCAGGTAGAGGCCAAACAGCGCGAATTGGAGCAGGCCCAAGCCGAACAGCAACATCTGACGATCCACAGCGATGGCACTGCGCTGGAGGTGGTTTTGGCCCGCGCCCACCAACTTGGCGACCACACAGGCCAGTGTAAAGCCCTGCAAAGCCAAATCCTGGAGTGCCAAAGTGCTTTGGATGCGGAGTTGCAGGCAATGGGGCCACATACCGTGCCGTTGGACTCGTTGCACGGTATGTTGGCCCCCGATGCAACCGAGGTGCAGGCATTGTTGTTGGCCCAGCGCACCGATCAGGCTGCGCTGGAGGCAGCACAAACCCAGCACCAGATGCAGCAGGCAGAGCTGGAGCGTTTGCAATTGGCGTTGGCACAGTCTGTCTCACGGTGGCAACCCGTGAGCCTGCAGCAGGTACAAGAAGCCCGCCAGTGGCGTGATGCCTGTTGGCAGCAGTGGTACAGCGCGCCTGCGCTGTGTTTGGAACTGGCTCAGATACTGCAATACCAGCGTTTGGTGGCGCAGGCTGATGGTTTGGCCGATGCCCGACTAGAGCATCTTGAGCACCAGACCCAGTATCAGGCCGAGGTGCAGCATATTGAGCGGCTGGCTTTGGAGGTAGAGCAACAAGCCCAACGCGGCCAGCAGATGAGCCAGCGTTTGCAGGAGCGTCAATCGCAATGGCAACAACTGGTGCAGGCTTGCCATTTGCCTGCACAGCTGCCATTGGCCGCTGCCGCTGGTTGGTTGGAGCGGCGCACCCGTGCTTTGGCATTGCAGCAGAACTTGGCCCGTTTGCAGCGCCAATACCAAGACAGCACCCAAGTGGCACAGGAGGTACATGCGGCCTTGTTGGCCCTGTTGTATCCATCGGCAGAGGGTGCCGTATCGGCACCTAAGTCTGCAAAGCACTATCCTGATTTGGCCGAGTGCATGGCCTTGGCCCGTCAGATGCTGGCCGAGACCGAACGATTGCATGGTCAGCGTGAAAGCCTGCGCCAACAAGCCAGCACAGCCCGCCGAGTCTTGCTCGACTTGCAACAGGATTGGGCGGCCGCACAGCAGCAGTGGCAGCACTGGCAATTGCAATGGCAGCAGCAATTGCATCAGGCGGGTTATGGGGGCTATGTCGAGCCGGCCCCATTGCGCACCGCCTTAGAGGTGATGGAGCGCATCAGTGCTGGACTAGACAGGATCGACAGCATCCGTACCGAGCGCATTGAAGCCATGCGCGCCGATCTGGATGCGCTGGCTGTGGCTGCACAGGCGTTGTGCGAGCGCCTGGCACCAGAGTTGCAAGGTCAGGGGGCTGAAGCCCAAGTGCTGGCGCTGCGCCAGCGTTTGGCGCTGGCCCAAGAAACGCAAAGCCAGCGCCAGCGTTGGCAACAGGCATTAGAGCAGGCCCGTGCGGGTGGGGTGCAGGCCCAACACCGCCAAACCGAGTTGCAGGCCAGTTTGGCCGGACTGTATGCCTTGCTCGGGCCATCGGGGGATGCCTGCACGGCAGAAGAACGGCACCGTGTTCTGACCCATGCGATAGCACAGGCCACACAGGCACGCCAGTACCAGCAGGAACTGACCCAGGCCCAAGCGCGCCTGCATGAACAGGGCGATGGTCTGCCCTTGGAGGCCTTGCGGGCCGAGGTAGCCTCACTGGCATCGACCGACATTCTGGCGGCACTTCAGCATTTGCAAGCGCAAGACCAGCAGTGGCAGGCCAGCACCGAGCAGCTCAGTGCCACTGCCCAGCAGTGGCGGAGCCAGTTAGCTGCATTTGATGGCACTGATCGGGCTGCACAGGCCGAGGGTCTGCGCCAAGAGGCCATCACCCGCATGAGCGAAGCAGCGCAGCGTTATGTGCAGGTGTATACCATGGCGCGTTGGTTGCACTGGAGTGTGGCACGGTTTCGTGAGACCCAGCAAGGCCCGATGTTGGCACTGGCCAGCCAGATTTTTGCTGATCTGACGCTGGGCGCCTTTGACCGGCTGGTGGTGGATACCGATGGCCCTGTGCCGCGTCTGTATGGTCATCGCCCACAGGGTACGTTGGTGGGCGTGGAGGGGTTGAGCGAAGGCGCGCGCGATCAACTCTATCTGGCCCTGCGACTGGCCGCACTGGACAGGCAGACACAGCCTGGGCGGGCCATGCCATTTATTGCCGATGACTTGTTCATCAATTTTGATGAGCAGCGCACCAGTGCCGGTTTACAGGCCTTGGGCCAGTTGGCACGCAAAACCCAGGTGATTTTCCTCACCCACCACGAGCATTTGGTGCCGTTGGCCCAACAAGCCTTAGGGATGGATTTGAATGTGTTGCGTTTGCAGCCTTGAAGGCGCTGACACCCGTTCAGCCGCCGATATAGCCCATCTCGATACGGTGTAGTGGATACACCGCTGGCCCCCTGACGGAGGCCGATGGAGTGCGCAGGGCCGAGTAGCGGTCATGGCGGCCCTGCCACAACTGGGCGATGGCCTCATTCAGGGTGGTGTCATCGGCACCACCACGCAGCAGCGCGCGCAAATCATAGCCTTGGCTGGCAAACAAGCAGGTGAACACCTGTCCATCCGCTGCCAGCCGCGCCCGGTTGCATGTATGACAAAAAGCTTGGGTCACACTGCTGATAAGGCCGATTTCTCCCTGTGTGGGATCGTGCTGCCCCTGGGCATTGGCCCAACCCCAGCGTTGTGCGGTTTCGCCCGGGTGGTGTGGTGCCAACGGAACCAAGGGCAGCACGGCTTGCAGACGGGCTATCAGTTCGGAATTGGGCACCACGGCAGCCATGTGCCAGCCGTTGCTTTGGCCCACATCCATGTACTCGATCAGCCGCAGCGTGATGCCTGTGCCCCGAAAGTGCTGGGCCATCGCCAATACGTCTTGTTCATTCACGCCCCGTTGCACCACCATATTGACTTTAGTGCCGGTAAAGCCTGCGGCCTGCGCTGCTGTCAGGCCCGCCAGTACCTCGCTCACGGCAAAGCCTACGCCATTCATTCGGGTAAAAATTGCATCGTCAAGTGCATCTAGGCTCACCGTCAGGCGTTGCAGTCCTGCCTTGCGCAGGGCGGCTGCTTTGCGCGCCAGCAGGGTGCCGTTGGTGGTCAGGGTCAGTTCTACGGCTTGGCCCTCTGGCGTGCGCAGCAGGGCTAACTGGGCAATCAAGGTTTCTAGTTGCGGGCGCAGCAACGGTTCCCCCCCCGTGAGGCGGATTTTGCGTACCCCTTGACCCAAAAACAACCTAGCCAAGCGCACGATCTCATCAAAATGGAGTTGTGCATGGCGTGGCAGGTAAGGGTAGTTAGGCCCGAATACCTCGGCAGGCATACAGTAGGGGCAGCGGAAATTGCAGCGGTCGGTAACGCTGATCCGTAGTTCACGCAGTGGTCTGCCCAGGGTGTCGGTCAGAGGCAGGGCTAGTGCTGACATGGGTCGTGGTCAGGGACAACAAGGGCTGGGCAGTGTGGCAGGTTCTTGCTTGCCGTGCAGTATTGGGCATCGGGGGGCGTCTGTGGGCTGTTGGGTACTGCAATGCGGGCCAGCTTGACTTGCATCATGGTACGGCCACCATGCAGGTTCCAGAATCACAGCATATTTCTTCCGCATCCACGACCCGGAGCATTTCATCGATGTTGTCTCTACCATCCTTGCCCGAGCGTTTGTTTTGTCCTAGCGTATCTGCCACCCCTGTGGTGCGGCGCAGGATGCTGTTGCAGATGGTCGGGGCGGTCGGCCTGTCGTCCGTGGTGGGGGCTGTGGGGGCACAGCCCCCTGGCCCCACGGCCAGCACTTGGTTGCATCGGGCCAGTCGCTTGGGGGCATTGGCGCAGCGCATGGCCAAGCTTTATTTGCAGCTTCACCTCAAAGTCCAGCCGGATGATGTCAAGGCCGCCCTCAGTGCTTCACAGCGGCTGGTGCAGGCTACGTTGGATGACATGACCAAGGTCTCTTGGCCTGCCGATATTGCCGGGCATCAGGCCCAGGTGCGCAAGCAGGCCGAAACGCTCGATGGACTGGTGCTGGTGCCAGCCACCCGTGAGGGGGCCACCGCAGTAGCAACCCAGGCCGATCAGATGCTGGTTGCCACTGAGGTGCTGTTTCATGGCCTAGAGCGTCTGGGCAAAGCGCCCATGCACCCTTTGGTGCAGGCCTCGGCAGGGTTGCGGATGCGTTCACAGCGATTGGCCAAAAGCTACTTTCTACAGGCTGCCGGACAGGATATGGCGGGCTTGCGCGAGCAGCGCCAAGCCGATCTGGACGAGTGCAAGCGTATCTTCAGCACCTTGGGTGCCGCTACCGTGACCAACACCAGCTTGCGCACCGAGTTGTCGGCGGCTGATATGCAATGGGTGTTTTTTGCCGCTTCTTTTGGCCGTGAGCCCGATGTTCGTGGCTTGCGTGCTATGGCCAGCGCCAGCGAGCGTTTGCTGGAGATTGCCGACAACCTCACGTTGCAGTATGAGGTAGCCCTCAAAGATCAGCGTGGTGCCGGTACTTTGTCGCCTCCCTGAATATGCGTACAGTGTTCACCATAGTGGCTTTGGTGCTGGCGTTGGCCGTGGTGGGCTTGCTGGCCCGTCAGCAGTTGTCTGCTTCTCGTGCGTCACTGCCATCGGCCCCAGGCGTAGCCCCCGGAGCGGCAGGACAGCCATTGCCACCCACGCAGCAGGTGCAGCAATACCGGCAGGCGGTTGAGGCCCAGATGCAACAGCCCAGACCTCTGCCTGCCGACGCCCAATAGGCGCTTTCTTGCCCCAAGTGCATTGCGCACCGGTCTATAGTGCAGGCCATGAATTTGCATGATGATGCCTACTGGATGCGACTGGCGCTAGAGCAGGCGCAAGCAGCTGCGCAGGCTGGCGAGGTGCCGGTAGGCGCCGTGGTGGTGCGTGCGGGCCAGTTGGTGGCTACAGGGCGTAATGGGCCAGTGGCGGGCCATGATCCTACGGCCCATGCAGAGATTGTTGCTCTGCGTGCAGCAGCGCAACAACTGGGCAACTACCGGCTAGAAGACTGTACCCTCTATGTCACGCTAGAGCCTTGTGCCATGTGCAGTGGTGCCATGCTTCACGCTCGCCTGCCACGGGTGGTATTTGGTGCTGCCGATGCCAAAACTGGTGTGGCCGGTTCGGTGCTCAATCTGTTTGCCCAAGCACAGCTTAATCACCACACCCAAATACAGGGGGGCGTGTTGGCGCAAGACTGCGCACAGATACTCGGGGATTTTTTTCGTCAGCGCCGCCGCCAGCGGCGGGCGGTGGCCTTGGCGGCCCATCCCTTGCGCGATGATGCCCTGCGCACCCCTGATGCACGTTTTGCTGCCCTGCCAGATTGGCCGTGGGCCGCACATTACTGTAGCGATCTGCCCGCATTGGCGGGGCTGCGACTGCATTATCTGGATGAGGGTGCCCCCCATGCCCCAACCGCTTGGCTGTGCCTGCATGGGCCACAGCATTGGGGTTATGTCTACCGCCACTTGGTCACTGCCCTCACGGCCCTTGACCAGCGGGTGTTGGTGCCGGATCTGATAGGGTTTGGCCGCAGCGACAAGCCCAAGAAAGAACGCTGGCATACCCCACAGCAGCATATGCAGGTGTGGTGTGAATGGATACAGCGGTTGGGCATTGCGCGTTGGGTGTTGGTGGTCGAAAGTCTGGGGCTGTATGAGGCCATGCTGCTGTCGCGGCAGCCTGTATTGCAGGGCTGTGTGGGGGTGTTGGTGCTGGAGGCTGGCCCCGCAGATCCCACTTTGGCGGCTGTGTGGCAGGCGCCTTTTCCAGATCGGGGTTTTGCGGCCGGGCCACGGGCTTGGGCATCCATGGCCCAGCACTCTTGTGGAGGGGCCATGGATGTGGCTGGTCTGCCAGTGTTGTATGGACAACAGCGCCACAGCAGTCGGGTCAAAGCAGCGGCGCTGGCGCAGCAGGCTATGGAATACTTCGGTGCCTGAATTTTTCTTTCTTGCAGGGTGCATCCAATGCTGGTGTACCCCTTTTTTAGCTTGCATGGAGCAGGCCCTTGTCGGGCCTGGATGTTTTGTCCGCTGACCACCCTTCCTGCCATTGCGGCCACCACCACAGCACCGGCCCCAAACACATTTATATCTATTCGCCCTCCAGTGCGGTGCGCGACAAAATCGCCTTCCGTCGGGGTGTGAAGCGTTTGCAGGCGCTGGGCTATGAGGTGGAGATTGATACCGATGCGCTGAGCAGCCATACCCGGTTTGCAGGCGATGACGCCACACGCTTGGCCGCCATTGGGCGTGCGGCCGCCAGTGGTGCCGATGTGGCGCTGATCTCTCGCGGAGGCTATGGCCTCACGCGCATTTTGCCGGGCCTGCCTTATGCGGCAGTGGCCAAGGCCATTGAGCGGGGCACACAGTTTGTGGGGGTGAGTGATTTCACGGCTTTTCAACTCGCTGTGCTGGCACAAACCGGGGCTACCACTTGGGCTGGCCCAGCCCTGTGTCCAGATTTTGGCGGTGTAGAGGCGCCTGATGACATCATGCAAGCCTGCTTTGAAGACTTGCTGGAAGGCCACGGCGAAGGCTCCGGTTGGCGGCTGCCACCTCTTCCCAAGCAGCCCATAGACCAACCACCCGCCCCAGCGCAGGAGCTGTATATCGAGTCTGGGCGGCTTTGGGGGGGCAACCTGACGGTGCTGTGCTCTTTGCTGGGCACCCCGTATTTTCCGCAGGTGCCGGGCGGCATCCTATTTTTGGAAGATGTGAACGAACACCCCTACCGCATTGAGCGCATGTTGACGCAGCTATTGCATGCCGGAGTGCTAGCGCAGCAACAGGCCGTGCTATTGGGGCAGTTTACGGGCTATACCTTGGCGGCCCATGACAAGGGTTTTAAGCTGGCTACGGTGGTGCAAGGGCTGCGCAGTCAGCTCCAAGTGCCGGTGCTGACGGGCCTGCCCTATGGTCATGTCGAGACCAAAGTATTGCTGCCCGTGGGGGCCACGGTAGAGCTGTCGGTGCAGGGGCGCGATGCGTTGCTGTATTGGGGGCATGTGCACGGGGCAGCCAGCCAGAGCCGTTGAGCCTGCCGCAGAAGGCATCCTCTTCTCCCCCAGCTACAGCCCTCCCGGTTGTGTGACCAAACTGGTGCTGCGTTGGGCGGCATACAGTCCCACGCGCACCATAGTGCGGTGGTTCAGTTCCATCGTTACGGTAGCGCGCGGCAGAGACGATTGGATCTGGGGTTTGCTGTCAGCGGTTTGGTGCAGGCGGGCTGGGCTGTATTGTTTGCCTTGGCGGTCGGCCAAACGGGCCACTAAGGGCAGGTTGGCTTTGTCGCTGCGGCGCAGCACGATGGCGGTATCGCCATTGTCCAGACGGACAAAGGTGCCCGGTGGACACAAGCCAATGCTGCGCACCAGCAAATAGCCTACCTCGTCACGCTGGTCAATGCCGGGGCCGACCAACGCCCGTACCGAGTCGGTGGCACTGCGCCCAGGGCGGCTGTGGCGTGGGCTGATCATGGCCGCATAGCGGTCGATGGTATTGAGCACACGGGTAAGGCGGTCTACTTCTTCCAGCGCCGCCAACGGTGTGCGTTGGGGCAGGTTGACATGGTGTTGGCCCACCACGTCTAGCCACAGGTGGTCGGTCACATACAGCCGCTCCAGAATGGCCTGCCCCTCTTCGGGGTGCTTGCGAATGGCTTCTTGCTGGGCGGCACTGGGGCGCTCGTGCTGATTGGCCAGTTCATCTTGCAAGGCCGTCATGCCGACGTTCATGGTCAGGGCGGCGCGCACCAAGGCGTTGCGCTCGCGCAGCGTCAGTGCCAACTCGCCTGCCATGATGTGGCACAGGGTGGCGCACACCAAGGCGTGCGAGGTGCTGTAGCCCACCGTGGAAGTGGACGCCAACTGAAACATCAAATACAGCGCAGCGTCAATGTCGTGCGCCACCAAGTCTTGCAACCAGCGGTCACATTGGCGCACCTTGGCGGCAAAATTCCGGGCCTGCATGGGATGCGCCAGCAACACCGACAGGGTGGATTCCAGATCGGCCCACAGACCTAGCAAATCTTCGTATTCCTCGTCTTGGGCGGCACGATGCTGTACTCTGGGATTCATGGTGGGCAGGCGCTCAACGGCGCTTCTCCAGCACCATCTGGTCTGGGGTGCGTGTCATCTGAAAATGGTTGAGAAAATTATTGCCCAGCAGCACATAAGGCATGGGTTGGGGCGTGACTACAGCCTCAATGCCATAGACCTGCACATCACCTAGGCGCACACTGTCGAGGCGCAAACGCCAGCCTTGGGCGGTGCCGTTGGCGGTGCTCATGCGCACGGGTTGACCGCTGCGGTAGTCTAGCCCTAGGCGCTGGGCTTGGGCCTGCCCCAGGGCAATGGTAGATGCCCCGGTATCGATCATGAACGGCATGGGCTGGCCATTGATTTGCCCTTGTTGGACAAAATGCCCTCGGGCATCGGCCATCAGCACCACACGCCGACCACTGCCGCCACCGCTGCCACCCACGCTCACAGGGGCTTGGCCCAGTTGTAGTGTGCTACGGCTGCCCGCCACCTCTACCACGGCCTCGTCTTTGCCTACCGAAATCACCCGCACTCCTAGGTGTGTTTCACCGGCTGCCATAGCCCGTGGCGCACCGTTGCCCACCACCAGCAGTGCCTTGTGCCCCAGCACGCCGCTCAAGGCTACGGTTTGTGCTGGCGTCAGTGTGGGGGCCAGCGCCAACAGCACCGCTGCCAGCGCCGAGCCGATGGGAGGCCGAAAGAGTGGGGGCATGGTGGGGTGTGCGCAGTGCTGTGGCGGTCTGGCTCAGTCGCGGAAGTTGTTGAACGACAGCGGCATATCGGCAATCTCTTTGCGGATCAGGGCCATGGCAGCTTGCAAGTCATCACGTTTGGCTCCCGTAACGCGCACCTTCTCGTCTTGAATGGCCGCTTGCAGTTTGAGTTTGCTCTCTTTGATGAGCTTTTGCAGCTTCTTGGCCAATTCGCCCTCGATGCCGTTGCGCACCTTGATGACCTGCTTGACCTTATCGCCGCCCACCTTTTGTGGCTTGCCAATGTCCAGAAAGCGCACGTCCACATTGCGTTTGGTCAATTTGTTGCGCAACAGGTCTTCTACTTGCTGGAGCTGGAATTCTGCATCACCAAACAGGGTGATTTCTTTGTCTTTGAGCTCAATGCCCGCAGAGGTGCCCTTGAAGTCAAAGCGGGTACCAATTTCTTTGGCCGCGTTGTCCACGGCATTCTTTACTTCGACAAAATCGGCTTCGCAAACGGTATCAAACGATGGCATGGTCGGTTTCTTTCCAAAAACAGGTGACGCACACAAGACTGTGCCCTATAGGGCTGGTGCGACAATCCGGGCGATGTTAGTCGAGAAAAACGTTTCCTTACAGCCTTGCAACACCTTTGGCATCATGGCCCGTGCCCAAACCTTGGTGCGGGTGCGCAGCGTAGACGATCTGTACGCCTTGCGCACCGACCCTTTGCTGGGGCGTCAGCCTTGGCTGATGCTGGGCGGCGGCAGCAATATCGTCTTTACCGGTGATGTGGCGGCTGTGGTGCTGAAAATGGAAATTCGGGGCCGTCGGCTGGTGCAAGAGACCGAGCGTGCTTGGATAGTGGAGGTAGGCGCTGGTGAGTCTTGGCACGACACCGTGGCTTGGACGTTGGCGCAGGGCTGGCCAGGGTTGGAGAACATGGCCTTGATTCCGGGCACGGTGGGCGCAGCGCCGGTACAAAACATCGGTGCCTATGGTGTTGAGCTGCAAGACCGTTTTGATGCTCTGGATGCCATCGACATGGCCACAGGCCAGACCTTTACCTTGGATGCCGCCCAGTGCGCCTTTGGCTACCGAGACTCGGTGTTCAAGCATCTGCCTGCACCCGGCACTGCCGATGGTTTGCCGCGCGGCATGGGGTTGGCTGGGCGTGCCATCATTACGCAGGTGCGTTTGCGTTTGCCCAAGCCCTGGAAGCCTGAGCTGGGCTATCTGGAGTTGGAGCG
This sequence comes from Giesbergeria sinuosa, assembly GCF_042652905.1. Taxonomy (NCBI): domain Bacteria; kingdom Pseudomonadati; phylum Pseudomonadota; class Betaproteobacteria; order Burkholderiales; family Comamonadaceae; genus Giesbergeria; species Giesbergeria sinuosa. Next base: position 184,671 of record NZ_JBHSHJ010000004.1, read on the forward strand.
CCGCCGGGCCCAAGAAGGGGTGCAGCAACCCTGTGCGCAGCAGATTTTTGACTGGGTGTGCGAAATTCGCCGCGCCAAGTTGCCCGATCCGGCGGTGATTGGCAATGCGGGCAGTTTTTTCAAGAACCCCACGGTCACGCCAGAGCAGTGCCAAGACATCATCGCCAGAGATCCCAAGATCGTGCATTACCCTATGCCCGATGGCACCATCAAGCTGGCCGCAGGCTGGATGATTGATGCCTGCGGCTGGAAAGGCAAAACCGTGGGCCAAGCGGCTGTTTATGAAAAACAGGCGCTGGTGCTGGTCAATCGGGGCAGAGGTGAGAGCAGCGTCACTGGCGGCGAAGTGATGACGCTGGCCAAGGCCATTCAGACCAGCGTTTACGAACGCTTTGGCATCCGGCTGGAGCCAGAGCCTGTGGTGGTGTAGTGCGGTGCTGCTTCAGGAGTCCGGTGGCGTGCCATCGAGCAGGTAACGCTTGACCAGATCAAAGAAACTCTCGTAGAAGCTGTCGGAGGAGATGGTCTGGCTGCCCACCTTGACCAATGATTCGCCACCCGAAGTAAATGGCAGTGATACCGACCCCACACCCCCAACCCCCAAGCTGGCAGAGTTGTTGATCTTTTTGAGGGTGTAACTGTCTTGCACGGCCGTGACAAAGCCCAAGCTGACCGCACCGTTGTTGCCTTCGGGCACGCAGACAACCCGGATCAACATTTGCAGGTGGGTGTCGCCATTGGGCTGAAAGTTTTTCTTGCCCTCGATCAGGTCGGGGCGGCTGGTTTCAATGATGTAGCCCTGGCTGAGTAGTGCGCGGCGCGCAGCCTCGCAGGTTTGTGCCGGGGCAGCATCAAAGAGCCGTGAATAAGTCGCCACCGAGGAGAAATTCTCCTGTGGCCCCAGCACTTTGGTGCGGTTGGTTGCGCAGCCAGTCAGCAGTGCCAGACAGCACAGGCTGGCTGCCCAGGCCACACGGTGTTTGCCAGAAAAGGAGGGAAGGGGGTGAAGATGGCTCATTTTTCTACCGAGGCACTCCAACGGTCGCCCCAATCTCGGGCCCGTTCGAGTTCACGCCGGTTGCGTTTGGTGGGGCGGCCTTCGTGCAGGCTGGCGGCGGGTTCTGGGGCCAAGCGGCGCTGTTCGGCAGCCTGCTCGCGGGCCAAGAGGCTGTCAGCGGTTTCTTGGTACAACTGTTGTGCCACAGGGGCGGGGCCACGGGTATGGCTGATGCCTAGCACCAGCACTGTGCGTGGCACCTGTCCTTGGCGCAGAGACACCGTGTCGCCAGGGCGTACCTCGCGTGCGGCCTTCACAGCCTGACCATTGACGCTGACACGGCCTTTGGCAATCTCCTCAGCCGCCAGGCTGCGGGTTTTGAAAAAGCGCGCGCACCACAACCATTTGTCGATGCGCAAGGTTTCGGGTGGGTTCATGGCAAGGGTGGGTGGAGCATAGACTGGACAGATGTGGCTGGCACGGCAAAATCAAAGCCTGCAACTGTGCAACAAAATGGTGGTGGGGCTGGAATCATCAGGTGCATGGCGGTTGGGGCTTCATGCGGGGGCGTTGGGGTTGCGCATGGGATCGGTATCTTGTGGCACCGGGGCCAAGTCGGACAAGCGCGCCAGCCGCTCTGCGGCTTTATAGCCTTGCTCTACTGCACGGCGCAAGTCGCTCAGGCGTGCCAGCCAGTCGTATACCGCACTCACCTCCACCGCCCCGCCTGCACCGGCGTGCAACAAAGCGGCTTTGGCGGCCTGATAGCTGTCTTCAAAACTATCGCGTGCTTCGGCCAGCAGCCATTCATTGCCTGGGCCTTGCTGTTCTCCCTCGGGATCGGCGGCGGTAAAAAAATCCAGTGCCGCCTGAAACACCGGCACCACGCAAGCGACGATATCGCCGCTGGGCGTATGCGGGTGGTCGCCACTGGCATGGGCCGTATCCGCAGGCATTGCAGCGGTGGGGGTATTGGTGGGGGTCAGTATCTGTTGTAGCGCGTTGGGCAGTATCAGCAGTGAGGGGCCAGGGCTGGCCGTGGCCGGTTCGGGCCGGGGCATATGCCAGCCTTGCAGACCCACATGGTGCATCACACGCGCCAAGGTATCAAAGTGGGTGGCAATGCGCAACAGCTCGGGCAGTTGGCTCGACACATCCAAGGGCATGGGCTGGCGGCTGAGTTCGCCCACAAAGTGACCAATAGCGCGTTGCAGGTGCTCCACGGTCTCTAGCTCGCGGGCCAGTTGCTGGTCGGCGTGGGCTGGCGCAGCAGCCCAGGGCAAGGCCAAGGGGTTTAGGCGGGTGGCGTGGCTTCCCAGTTGGACTGCCAAATGGCCCATGCGGGCCAACTCACGCCGCAGGGCTTGCAAGGCCAGCACGGGCACGGCAGTGACGTTGCGGTCTAGGTAGCGTGGACGGGCCAGATCCTCATTGCTTTTGCCAAACCTGGCCAGCAGGAACGGAACCAGCCAGCGCGAGAGTGGCCACATGAGCAGGACACCCAGAAAATTGAAGGCGGTGTGAAACACCACCAGTTGTGTCACAGCGTCTCCACTGCCCACGGCACCCACGCTGATGGCATGGATCAGCCCCAGCAAGGGCGATAGCAGCGCCATGGCCACCACTGCCGTGACGGCGTTGAAAAACACATGCGCTGCGGCCAGACGCCGGGCATTGGCCGTGGCACCAATGGCGGCCAGAATGCCAGTCAGTGTGGTGCCCACATTGGCCCCAATCACCATGCCCGCGCCCACTTCCACCGTCATCATGCCCCCGGCCACGGCAGTGAGCACCAGCGTCAGGGTGGCTGATGAGGCTTGCAAAACGATAGTCAGCGCCAGCCCAATCAGCATGGCCGTGCTCACGCCGTGCCAGTCGTTGCCCAATTGGGGCAAAGATTCTGGCCCCAGCCCCGCAAAGCCGTTTTTGAGCATATCAATACCCAAAAACAGCACACCAAACCCCGCTAGCGCCATGCCCAGACCAGCCCGGCGCGTGCCCGATCCGGTGAGTTTGAGCGCCATGCCAATGCCGATAAAGGGCAGGGCAAAGGCGTCAATTTTCATTTTGAAGCCAATCCAAGCCACCAGCCAGCCCGTGACCGAAGAGCCTAAGTTGGAGCCAAACACCACCCAAAGTGCTGAAGAAAACGTGAGCAGCCCTGCATTGACAAAGCCAATGGCAGCTACCGTCATGGCGGTGGACGATTGCACCAGCGCCGTGAGCAAAATGCCCGTGATCAGTCCGTGCAGGCGGGTGCGTGTCCAAGCCGCCAAAATCCGCTCTAAGGCCCGACCTGCGGCCAATTTGAGGCCATCGGTCAGCATGGTCATGCCCAACAGGAACAAACCAATGCCGCCCAGCAGGGCGATGAGCATCATCGTGGGCGAAGGGGCCGCAGAGGTCATTGTTTTATCCTCCTGCAAAGGGCGATAGGCTGTGGGGGGACAGGTTTATGATGGGCGCCGTGATGGCCGTGTGCGTGCCGCAGCCTGACAGGCGCGGCGAAAGCGGCGCAGTGTTTGTTCGGCCAGTGCAAGCACGCTGCCTGTTTCTGCCGTCATGCGGGTGGCGTCCACGCCGGGGGTGCAGCCCGTGAGCAGGGCGATGCCATCACCCACATGGCTGGCCGTGTAGATATGAAATTGCCCTTGCGCCACCGCTTGCACAATGTGTGGCTCTAACATCAGGTGGTGGCGGTTGCGCGCTGGAATCAATACGCCTTGGCTGCCATCCAAGCCTGCTGCCGCGCAGGTGCGATACCAACCCTCGATTTTTTCATTGATACCACCCACGGGCAGCACCTCGCCATGCTGGTTCAAGGCACCAGTCACGGCAATGCCTTGTGCCAATGGCAAACCCGACAGCGCCGACAACAGGGCATACAGCTCGGCGCAGGAGGCCGAATCGCCCTCAACGCCGCTGTATTCTTGCTCAAACACAATCGATGCGTTCAGCGCCAGCGGGGCAATGTGTCCAAACAGCGCCATCAGGTAGCTGTGCAGAATCAGCACCCCTTTGTCGTGGATGGGGCCAGACATTTCTACTTCGCGTTCTATGTTGAGCAGTCCTTCGTGCCCCGCAAAGGCCCGTGCCGTGATGCGCACCGGAAAGCCAAAGCGGTAGTCGCCCAAGTCAATTTGTGTCAGGGCATTGATCTGGCCGATGTGGCTCCCGCGCAAACTCAGCAGCCGTTCGCCATCGGCGATGGATTCGTGCAGCTGTTCTTCGGGGTAGTTGTGGCGCAAGATGCGCGCTTGCAGGGCAGCGTCGATGTCGTAGGCTTCCACCAGTGTGCCATTGCGGCTGCTGCATTGGGCGGCACTCTCGATAGCCAGTGCCTCGGTTTGGGCAAACAAGGCGCTCTGGCGCGTTTGGTCGTCCGCCTCGCGGTGGCTTTGCTCTAGCAGCCGGGCCACAGCCGCCGCAGAAAAATGGGTGAGCTGGCGCTTGCGCACCGTTTGGGCGATAAAAACGGCAGTGTTGTGCCGGGTGTGTGCCGTAGCACGAAAAGATTCGACAAAATCGACCTTGACACGAAAGCGCCGGGCCACTTCGGGGTCGCCTTCTTGCAGGGCGTAATATTCTTCCACCGAGCCAATCAGCACAATTTTGACGTCTACCTGCACGGCCTCGGGTTGCAGCGCCACCGTAGCCAACTGGCCGTGTGGTGCGCCTGGCTCCTCAATTTGCAGCCGGTTGCAGCGCAAAAAGCGGCGCAGACGCTCCCACAAGCCCTCATCCTCTAGCAGGTCGCGCAGGTGCAGCATTAAGAAGCCGCCATGTGCCCGCAGCAAGCTACCGGCATGGATGCAGGAAAAATCGGCCAGCAGCATGTCGTCTTGGGCTTGGTATTCGATGCTGCCAAACAGGGTGCGCACCTGCGGGTTGTCTTCAATCAGCACTGGGGCGCTGTTCAGTCCGGCGTTGTCTACCACCAGATTGACATGGCAACGCGCCAGCAGGTCTTCCAGATCGTCCTTGCGCTCTTCTTCAGCAGCCTCGTTGGCGGACTCGCTGCCCACAAACAGTTCCAGATGCTCCAGTACCTCTTTTTGCACTTGGGCCAGCCATTGTGTCAGGCGGGTGTGGTTGGTCTCTGGAGTCTCTGGTGCCACTTGCAGACTGTGGAGCACCGTTTGCAAGGCCTGCTCTACCAAGGGCTGCGCTGTTTGGCGGCGCAATTGCTCTAGTGCCTCGTCGCGAGCGCGCTCCAATGGGCGGGTGGTATCGAGAAAATGGGCAATTTCTGCACGTAAACGCTGTTCAGCCGCCTCTATTTCAGTGCGGCGCTCACGGGGCAGGGCATGGGCCTCGTTCTCGGTGAGGGGGTGGCCTTTGGCGCCCAATAGCGTAAAAACCATGTGACCGTTATCGCGGCTGAGGCGAAAGTGCAGCGTCTCGGCCAAGGCATCCAGTGCGGCAAAGGCGGCGTTTTCTTGCGTTTGGTAGGTTTTTTCGATGCGTTCGGCTTCGGCACGAAAGTCGGCTCCCTCTAGCCGCTTGGGTAGCTCGGTTTGTAAGGTGCGGGTGCATTGCTCCATGCCTTGGCGCAACAGGCGGCCCTGGCCTGCAGGCAGACGCAGTGCATGGGGATGCTCGGGCGTATCAAAGTCGTGCAAGTAGCAGACGTCGGGTGGCACGGGGCGCTCTTGGGCCACTGCTTGCATGGCTTGGCGCAACAGGGAGGTGCGCCCGCTGCCCACTTCCCCCAGCACAAACAGATGGTAGTCGGGTTGGAGCAGTCCCAGACCAAATTGGGCTGCCGCTTGTGCGCGCTCTTGGCCTATCCAAGGTACTGGCAGCCCTTGCAGTTCTGCGGTGCTGGCAAAACCTAGGGTGGCCGGATCGATGGTCAGTCGCAGTTGGTGGGGGGCAAGGGCGGCAGCAGGCATGGATGGGTGTGGTGGAGGGGACAAGTGGTTAATCGGGGGCTTGGCAGACGCCGTTGGGCGCACCACCAGCCAAGGCGTGGGCCTTGGCGCTGGCCTGTGCTAGCCGGTCAGGGGCTTGGGTGGGCCAGCCCTGCAGGTGTTGCTGTGCAATGTGTTGCAGGGCCGCAATCCAGCTGGGGCTATCGTTGAGGCAGGCAATGTAGTGGAACTCTTTGCCCCCCGCGTGCAAAAAGGCCTCGCGCGCTTCTTGGTTGATCTCTTCCAGCGTCTCTAGGCAGTCGCTGCTAAAGCCGGGGCAGATCACATCCACCCGGCCTACCCCAGACTGGGCCAGTTGTACCAGAGTGGGTTCGGTATAGGGTTGCAACCACTTGGCCTTGCCAAAACGAGACTGAAAGGTGACTTGATAGTCGTCTGGGTGCAAACCCATGCGCTCGGCTAGCAGGCGCGCGGTTTTATGGCTTTCGCAGTGGTAGGGGTCGCCCAGGTGCAAAGTGCGCTCAGGCACGCCATGAAAGCTCATCACCAACTTGTCGGGGGGGCCGTGGTGTTTCCAGTGGGCCTTGAGGCTGGTGGCCAAGGCGTCGATGTAGCCTGCATCGTCGTGGTAGTGGTTGACAAAGCGCAGCTCGGGAATGTGGCGTGTGCGCGCGGCCCAAGCATAGACTGCATCCAACACACTGGCTGTGGTGGGGCCAGAGTATTGTGGGTATAGCGGCAGTATGAGGATGCGTGTGGCGCCTTCGGCTTTCAGGCTGTCGAGTTGGCTGGCAATAGAAGGGTTGCCATAGCGCATGGCATGTCGCACCAGCACCTGTTGTCCAGCATCGTCCAGCGCATCGTGCAGCAAGGCCGCCTGCTTGGCCGTCCAAACGGCCAGGGGGGAGCCTTCGGGCGTCCAAATGCTGGCGTATTTGGCGGCTGATTTGCGGGGGCGGGTGCGCAAAATGATGCCGTGCAGAATCAGCCACCACAGCGGTTTGGGAATTTCTACCACCCGCTGATCGGACAAAAACTGCCCCAGGTAGCGCCGTAGCGCCGATGCGGTGGGGGCATCGGGTGTGCCCAAGTTGCACAGCAAAATGGCTGTGCGGGCTGCCTGCCCGTGGGTGTAGGGAGGTTCGGTATGAAAGGGCATGGGCATCAATCCAGAGAGCGCACCAAGCGCAGAGCCAGGGGGGTGGTTTTGGGCAGGTCGCTCGTGGCCTCGCCGGTTCGGGTGTCTAGTGCCCAACCTAGCAGGGGGGATAGTCTGCTGCCGCCCTCGCCTGTGCGGCCTTGGGAAATGTTGGAGTAGTCGTACTGGTTGCCCGTGCTGTGCTGAATAGACGGGGTCGATGTCCAGTGCAGTTCGGTGGGCGATTTAGGAAACAGCCCCGGATGCAAACCGGGTGGTTTGCCATATTTTTCTACCAGATGCCGCAACTCGGCCACACGCGGCAGCCGCCAGCGCACACCCTCTGATTGGCTGCGTGCAGCTGCCAGCTCCAGTGCATCGGCATACTGGAACAACATGCGTTGCCCGATGCAGGTATTGCCCGTCCAGCGCATACCTTCGGCGCAGCGGGGCCATGCCAGTCGGCTGCGCAGGTCAAGGACATACTCGCCATCGGTGGAGATGATCAGGTGCGGCGGTGTGGGTGTGGCGGGGGGGCTGGGCAGTTCTGGGGTGATGGTCACGGTGATGCCACCTGATGCGGCCTGTGCCAGTGCCCGGACAGGAGCAGCACCCGCCACCAAACAAGCCAATGCACACAGAGCCGGGGAAAAAAGCATGGAGCTGAACATGGTAGGACGCCATCAACCAAAATAGAAAGATCACCAAAGCCTGTGCAGGGGCCAGACAGCGCCCGACCCCTGTAGGCTTTTAGTGTGCCTTGTGGTGTTGTTGTTCCCAGCGTGACTTGCAGGCCACGCAGTGCTGTGTTTGTGGCTCGATCTTGAGGCGCTCAAATGGGATATGGCAGCCACATTCGCCGCACAGGCCATAACTGCCGTCCTCCAAGGTCTTGAGGGCGTGGTCAATGCGTTGGATGTCGGCAGCCTCAATGTCGGTCAGCGCCTGTTCCACTTCGCGGGCCACATTGCGTTGCACCATGCCACCTTCATCGGCAGAAGGGGGGGCGAGGTTTTCGCGCTTTTGTGCGATTTGTGCCAGCAATTCGCTGCGGTGGGTTTGCAGCAGGGCTTTGAGTTCATCGCGTTGGGCTGCGGTCAGTGCTTGGGGCATGTGCTTCTCCTGTAGGGGAATGGGATCAAAAAAGATGGGCCTGGGGCCACGGTTCCAGAATACCCGCTTCAGCACCCGATGCAGGGCAAATGCAGCAACAATCGGGGTTTCTTGCGTGGGCGCGTGCATTGTGGCTGTGGTACTGCTCCATTCTGTGCTGCGTCTGTCCTTTGGTTTTTCTTTTGGTGCCCTGTCTTTCTGTGTCTGTACCTTGCCTTGATTTGGAACGTATCCGAGCCATCACTCTGGACTTAGATGACACCCTTTGGCCTGTTTGGCCCGCAATTGACCGTGCCGAGGTGGTGCTGCAAGCTTGGTTGGCCGATCATGCCCCCGCCACCCATGCGCTGTATGCAGAGCCAGGCGCCTTGCGGGCTGTTCGCAACCGCATGAATACTGAACGCCCCGATCTGGCCTACGATCTGAGCGCCTTGCGCCGTGAATCCATCCGTGTGGCTTTGCAGCAAGCGGGAGACAATCCGGCGCTGGCCGAACCGGCGTTCGAGGTGTTTTTTGCCGAGCGCCAACGTGTAGAGCTTTTTGAGGGTGTCGCGTCGGCGTTGGAGTTTTTGGCGGCCCGCTATCCAGTGCTGGCACTCACCAATGGCAACGCCGATGTGCATCGCATTGGTATTGGTCAGTATTTTTGTGGCAGCGTTCATGCCTTACAGGCGGGTGTGGCCAAGCCGGATGTACGTATGTTCCAACTGGCGGCCCAAACTTTGCAATTGCCAGTGGAGGCTGTGCTGCATGTGGGCGATGATGCCGTGTTGGATGTGCAAGGCGCACGCCGGGCAGGAATGCAGGCCGTGTGGGTTAATACGGCAGCGCAGGCTTGGTCGTGCCCGAACGAGCCATTGCCTGTGACGGTGCCGGGGCTGCCTCAGCTGTGTAGCTTGTTGGTCTGAGCATCAGGCGGCGCTCAAACTCAAACCCCTGTTTGTGCTGCTGCTTTGGCGGGCGCAGGACAATATGGCCCTTGCTTTCTGGAGGTGTTTTTCTGATGTTGTCGTTTCCCCTGTTGGCGTTGCAGCGGTGGCTGCCATGATTTTTGGCTTTACTGAAGAGCAGATCGCCGATTTCTTTCTCACCTACGGTGTGGGTGCTTTTATTTTGTTGATGCTGTTCATCATTGGGCAGTTGGCTTGGCAGTCCAAGGCGGGCAAGTTTGGCACCATGATCATGTTCATTGGTCTGGGGCTGGGCATTCTGGGCTTTGTGGCCAAAATGGTGTTGCAAGCACTCTTGCAGCCCTGAACGGTGCCTACGCCCTTCAGGTGGACGGCTGGTCTAGTACGCCCAAGCCCGCTGCGGTGCCACTGCGCACGGCACCTTCTAGGGTGGCCGGGTAAGGGCCAGCAATATAGTCGCCGCAGGCCCACAGACCATTAGAGATTTTGCGTGCAGGCCGTTGTAACCCCGGAGTGCAGGCAAAAGTCGCGCGCTTCTCTATCACGGTTTGTATGGGCACCAAGCCTTCCAAGCCCAGTTCGCGGCGGGCTTGCTCCAGCACCTGCTCTTGCACGCTGCTGCGGTCACCTTGGCTGGCGCTGGCTACAAAGGCCAGCAGTCCGGCAGGGCCGCCCAGTTGGCCTCGGTCAAACACAAATTGTGCTGGCCCATGCAGGTGGCTGCGCAGGGTCATCATGGGGCGTTGCAACACCGGCCCAGGGCCAGACTCGGGCACGGGGGCTTGGGCGTAGACGGTGGCAATGGCTTGGAACTGTAGTGCTTGCGCTGCTGCGGTCCAGTCGCACAGAGGCACCACCATCGCGGGGGGGGCCGTTTGCACACAATGCGATACCAGCCGTGCTGCTTCACTGCTGGAGCAGGCCAGCACCACGGCATCGAAGGGGGTGCCATTGATCAGCCAGCGGCCACTTTGTGGCATGGCGTTGAGGGTGCGTGCCCGCACTCCAGTGCGCACAATCGAGCCTTGACCCCGCAACCAACGGGCGGCCGCCTCCGGAAACACCTCACCCAGATTGACGCGGGGGAGTAATAAATTGGAGCCCCCCTGACCACTGAACACGCTGTCATGCAGCACCCGTAAAAAAACTTGACCACTGGCCTGCATGGCGGGGGTATTGAGTGCGGCCACACACAGTGGGTCAATGAACTCATCCAGCAGGCGTTGGGGCAGGGCAGAACACAACTCGGCCACCGTGACATGGGCATCGCAGCGAAAACGCCGCAGCCGCCACTTCAGTGCCGTGCGTAGCAAGGCCAGTCGCTCGCTGCGTTGCCAGCCTCGGGCGCTGGCAATAGCCAGCAAAGCATCCCAAGGCGGTGGGAGCCGAGACCATTGCAACCCACTGCCGTCGGCAAAGCGCAGCGCCAGCGGCAAGCGCAGCAGTGCGGCGTCCACATCCACACCCACTTGGCGCATCAGCCGCAGGGATTCGGTGTAGGCTCCAATCAAGATGTGCTGCCCATTGTCTAGCACCAGGGGGGTGTCTTGGTTGTCACTGTGGCACAAAATGGCCCGCGCCCTGCCTCCAATAACGCGTGCTGCCTCAAACACAGTGGCACGGTGCCCGCCCTGCACCACGGCTATCGCAGCCGCCATGCCCGCCCAGCCCGCGCCGATAATGGCCACTTTTTTCACAGGCGCCCCAAGGCTTGGACTTTCCAGGCCAGCCAGAATTTGCGCAGTGGTGTCAGGCTGATGCGCTGGTGCAGCACTTGGAAGTTTTCATCCTCAATCTCACGCAGCAGGGTGCGGTAGATGCTGGCCATCATCAACCCGGGCTTTTGTGCGCGTCGGTCGGCTGTGGGCAGCAAGGCCAGCGCCTCGTCGTACAGCCGGTGCGCCCGTTCGGCCTCAAAACGCATCAGCGCCGTGAAGCGGTCAGAATATTCGCGTTTGATGATTTCGTGGGCTTTCACATCAAACTGCTGCAAATCGTTCACGGGCAGGTAAATACGCCCGCGCAACGCATCTTCACCCACATCACGCAAGATGTTGGTCAGTTGCAAGGCTTGGCCTAGGCGGTGGGCATATTGCGTGGTGGCCGGGTCGGTCTGGCCGAAGATTTGTGCCGCTACCTCGCCCACGATGCCCGCTACCAAATGGCAATAGCGTTGCAGGCCGGCATAGTCCAGATAGCGGGTTTGGTCTAAGTCCATCAGGCAGCCATCAATCACAGCCTGCAAATGGCGCTGTTCCATGTGGTAGCTGGCGGCGTGTGGCATCAAGGCCTGCATCACCGGATGGCTGGGCTGGCCTTGGAAGGCCCGATGCACCTCTGCCTGCCACCATACCAATTTGTTGCGGGCCACACTGGGGTCAGAGACCTCATCGACCACATCGTCAACCTCCCTGCAGAAGGCATAAAACGCAGTAATGGCCGCCCGCCGTGGTGGGGGCAGGAACAGGAAGGCGTAATAGAAGCTGCTGCCCGAGGCGGCGGCTTTTTGCTGGACGTACTGTTCCGGATTCATGGTGCGGGATTGTCCCATGATGCATGACCGCTTCGGCAGTGGCTCTCGGGCGCTATCATCGCCGCCACCTTGGCCTGTTGGTGCCACTTCTTTCGCTTGTTCCCCATGTTCAATAACCTGCGTATCACCCAGCGTTTTATCGTTATTCTTTTTGCGTACTGGATATCCTTTACCGCTGTGGTGGGAGTCAGTTTTTCTGGGTTGGTGGCTGCGCGTGACAGTCTGCGCATTGTCCATGATCAAGCCATGCAGCGGGCAATGATGGCCGAGGAGTCCATGAGCGCCACCGTGAGCAACCGGCTACAGGTGCTGCTGGCGTTTCAGCACGCCCCTGAGAATCCGTTGGCTGCCGTACACAACCACCCTACCAGCAACCATTTGGAGGCCATTGCCGAAACCCGTGCCAAAGCCAATACCATCAACAAGGCAATGGAAGATGGGATCGTGGACCCTGAGGAGCGCAAGGTATATGACGCTACCAAACCGATCCGGGCTGCTTGGCGAGTCAAGCTCGATGAGGCCACAGAGGCCATTCGTGTAGGCAACTTCAGTGCCGAGGTGCTGGAGCGGTTTTTGGTAGCCAGCCGCACCGAGGGCGAGGCTGTCATGAAGTCGATGTCGCAGTTTCGTGATTACCAAATGGGCCGTGCCCACCAGGCCTACCAAGAAGCGCAACAACGTTACGAAACCGGCCTGTGGGTCTTTGGTTTGACCACCCTGCTCGGCGGCATCCCTGCCACCTTCTTGGCACTGACGCTGCTGTCGCGTTTGCGTTCGGGCTTTGGCATGGCCATTGAGACAGCCCATGAGATTGCGGGCAACGATCTGTCGCGTCCAGTACCCCACGCAGGCCATGATGAAATTGGTACCCTGTTGGGCCAGATGGAAATCATGCGCAGCAATTTGCACCAAATTGTCAGCCAAGTGCGCCGGGGGGCCGATGCTATTGCGGGCGCAGCCTCTGAGGTGGCCACTGGTACCCATGATTTGTCTGAACGCACCGAATCCCAGGCCAGCTCGCTTCAACAAACAGCCTCTGCCACAGAGCAGCTCTCCGGCACGGTGCAGCACAATGCCGACAATGCCAGCCAAGCCAATCAACTGGCCTCTGCCGCCACTGGGGTGGCACAGCGCGGCGGTACGGTCGTGGCCCAAGTGGTCAACACGATGGAGGCCATCAATACGTCTTCGCGCAAGATTGCCGACATCATCGGGGTGATTGATGGCATTGCCTTTCAAACCAATATTTTGGCGCTCAATGCAGCCGTAGAGGCTGCAAGGGCAGGGGAGCAAGGGCGTGGTTTTGCCGTAGTGGCCAGCGAAGTGCGCAATTTGGCGGGGCGCAGTGCCCAAGCCGCCAAAGAAGTCCGTGTGCTGATCACTGACTCGGTAGACAAGGTCGGACTGGGCAGCAACCAAGTGTCACAAGCGGGTGCGACCATGCAAGAAATTGTCTCAGGCATTCAGCGGGTATCCGACATCGTGGGCGAAATTGCCTCGGCCAGTGTGCAACAGTCTTCGGGGCTGACCCAAATCAATCAGGCGGTGGCCCAGCTCGATGGTGTTACGCAGCAAAATGCGGCCTTGGTTGAACAAACTTCGGCAGCCTCCAGTGCCTTGCAGGAGCAGGCACGCCAATTGGCAGTGCTGGCGGCCTCCTTTACCTTGGAGCCTGCTGCCGGCCAAGCTACTGCGCCAATGCAGTACGCTGCTGCGCGGGCACCCGTGGCGCTGCTGGGGCGTTGATGTATTGCAGGCATTGTGGGGCAGGGCCAGTGCTGCTACCGTGTTGCACGGAGCGGGCGGGCATTGCCGTTCTTGACGTTGATGATGGCCGATTATCTTGGGCCTTGTGCTGATTCAGTGGGGAAATCCATGTCCGTTCTTCAAATTCCAGGTCTTTCCTTTGAGGAAGCTGATAACCAGATCCTGCTGGTGGCTTTGCCCGCACCAGATCGTGAGCCAATAGATGGCAACACCCTGCACCACTTGTTGGAGCAGGCGGGTTATGGCAATTGTTCGATCAATCAAGAGGCAGTCCAGAGTGCTGCCGAGATGTGCAATGTGCAGAAAGAACCGTTTGGTATCGAGCTTGCACGCCGCTACGATGCCGAGTACCAGGTTCACATTGCCTCGGATGGCATGAATGCCACCCTGACCATCATTCCGCCCATCGGCGGTAAGGCAGCCAACACAGAAGATGCTTTGCGTGCGCTCACCAAGGTGGGCGTTACCTTTGGCATTGACCAAATTGCCGTACAAGACGCCTGCCAGCGTGGCAGTTGTACCAATGTCATTGTGGCCCGCGGGCAAGATGCAGTCGATGGCAACGATGCCTTGTTTGAAGATTTGACGCCCCACACCGTAGACCGTGAGCCTAAGGTGGATGAGAACGGCTTGATCGATTACCGCGAACGTGGCGAGATCGTGGCGGTGCAGCCCGGCGATCTTTTGATGCGGCGCGTGCCAGCCACCACCGGCACCGATGGACAAAGTGTCAAGGGTGCCGTGGTCAAGGCCCAGCCGGGCCGGGATCGCTCCTTTGCTGCTGGGCTTCAAGGGGCCGAAGTCTCTGCAGACGACCCCTTTGTATTGGTGGCTGCGGTAGGGGGCTTGCCTGTGCGTGTCGACGCGGGGGTGAATGTAGAGCCGGTACTGCGCTTCAAAGAAGTCAACATGGCTACGGGCAACATCCACTTTGATGGCAGTGTGCATGTCACTGGCGAAGTGGTGCAGGGCATGACAGTGCATGCCACTGGCGACATCGTGGTCGATGGCATGGTGGACTCCGGCATTTTGCAGGCGGGTGGAGATGTGCGCATTGCCGGGGGCATTATTGGACGCTCCAAAATCCAGGCCGAAGGCTCTGTCACTGCCCGGTTTGCCGAGGGGGTAGAGATTCGTGCCGGTACCGTGATTGCCCTGAAAGACATGGCCTTGGAGTGCGAATTGCACGCCATCAACCAAATCACCATTGGCACCGGATCGCGCAAAACGGGACGCTTGGTGGGTGGAACGGCTTCGGCCATGATGGCGATTCGCGTGGCCACACTGGGCTCGGACAAAGGGGGCACAACCAAAGTGACTTTGGGGGTCAACCCAGCCCTTGATGCAGAGTATGCGGCCCTGCTCAAGCGTATTGAGGAGGAAAAAGCCCAAGAAACCCGTTTGGAGCAATTGGTCAAACAGCTCAAAACGGCAGACCCCAAGGGGCTGTTGGAGCGTGCCCGTGCTTCTTGGCAACAGGCCGTGCAAACCTGGGGAAAATCGCTCAAAGAGCGTGAAGCCCTAGAGAAAGAATTGGAAAAAGCCCGCCTTGCGCGCCTAGAAGTTACCGTAGGTACAGAAGGCACTGTAGAGATTGCCCTGTGCAAGCTGGTGGCCCGTTTGCGCCAAGATTTCAGTGCGGGCGCCTTCAATTTGGATGAAGGCGGCAATCTGATCTTCACGGGCCGTGATGGCAAGCCCGTTATTTTGGCGCTGGGCTAAGCGGTCTAGTTTCTACATCGCCAGCGCCCGCGCCAGCATCAGCGGCGCATCCCAGGCGCGTATGCGGGGGCGTTTTTGCAGGCTGGCCCCGTGCAAACGGTCTACCTTGTCTAAGATGCGCAGGCCTCCTTGCACCACCAACCGCAGTTCCCAGCCAATGCGCCCCGGCAGTTGGTGTACCAACGGCGCACCACGCAACATTTCGCTGCGTGCCCATTGCGCACAATCCATGACCAAGGCCACGCTGGCGGGGGTGAGTTGTTGGGCCAGTAGGTCGCTTTGTTGCACACCGTGGCGGGTGCAGTCGGCCTCGGGCAGGTAAAACCGGCCCCGTGGAATATCCACACTCAGGTCTTGCCAAAAATTGATCAGCTGTAGTGCTGTGCAGATGGCATCGCTTTGTTGTAAGGCAAGGGCGTCATGCACACCATACAGGTGCAACAGCAGCCGTCCGACCGGGTTGGCCGAGCGGCGGCAGTAATCCAGCAGTTCTGGGCGATGGGCATAGCCTGCGGCAGCGGCTGTTTTTTGCACATCCTGAATGAAGGCACTCAGCAATTCATCTAACAACACCACCGGCAGTTGGTGGCTGCGCAATACAGCGGCCAGCGGTTTGAACACCCCTGCCCAACGGGCATGGGGGGCGGCACCAGCCGCCGTGGCATGCAGTTCCATGCGGTAGGCCGTTAAGTCGGCCAGCCTATCCGATGCAGGGGCATCGCCTTCATCGGCGATGTCATCTGCAGTGCGTGCAAAGGCATAGATGGCTGCAATAGGTGGGCGCAGTGCGGGCGGGCACAGCAGCGAGGCCACCGGAAAATTTTCGTAGTGGGTTATGGATGGGGATTGAGTCACAGGCTGGATTGTCGCTTGACAAGCAGGGCTACTATCCCCTAGATTACTAACCAGTCAGTCAGTAACTGCCCGCTACTCTGGATTCTTCATGCCTTTCTTGATCGCACCATCGTCCCGCAAGGGGCTTTTTTGGGTCTGTGCTGCCACGTTGTGTTTAGCCGCCTGTTCACGGCCTGAGCCTGCTCCCGAGCCTTTGCGTGCAGTCAAGCTCCTCACGGTGGGCCCCCAGAGTTTGCAGGCCCAGCATGAATATGCGGGTGAGGTGCGTGCCCGTGTCGAGTCGCGCTTGGGCTTTCGGGTGGCGGGCAAGATCGTGCAACGCCCAGTAGAGCTGGGGCAGCGGGTGCAGGCCGGTCAGGTGTTGGCGCAGCTCGATCCGCAGGACTACCAGTGGGCTGCACAGGCCGCACAAGCCCAAGTTACGGCAGCACAGACGCAACAGGACTTGGCTGCTGCCGATTACCAACGCTATGCCCGTCTGCAAGAGCAAAGTTTTATCAGTGGTGCCGAGTTGCAGCGGCGCGAAGCCACCCTCAAGGCAGCCCAGGCCACGTTAGCCCAGGCCCAGGCCCAGGCCTCTGTACAAGGCAACCAAACCCGCTATACACGCTTGTTGGCCGATGTAGCCGGAATCATTACTGGCATTGAGGCCGAGCCTGGCCAAGTGGTCACGGCAGGGACGCCTGTGGTGCGTTTGGCCCACGATGGGCCTCGCGATGTTGTTTTTGCCGTGCCAGAAGACAAGGTAGCCATGCTGCGCAATGGACAGGCCGTGCAGGTACGGCCTTGGGCGCAGGGTGTCGCTCCGCTGTCTGGGCGTGTTCGCGAAGTGGCCGCCAGTGCCGATCCTGTGACCCGCACCTATGCAGTCAAGGTAGGGCTAGAGGGCATGGAGGTGCCGCCGTTGGGGGCCACCGTCTACGTGGTGCCCCAGTCCCTGAGCCGTGCAGGGGTGTCGGCCATCACCGTGCCGACCACTGCCTTGCTGCAGCAAGGTCATGGTACTGCGGTATGGGTCTACGATGCGGCTACCGGCACTGTGCGCTTGCAGCCTGTGCAAATAGCCACTGCCGATGGCAATGCCGCAGTGGTAGCGTCTGGATTGAGCGTGGGTATGCAGGTGGTGTCCACTGGCGTGCATGTGCTGTCGCCGGGACAGAAGGTGGTGGTGTATCAGCCTAAGGCGGTGGCTGGTACAGCCAGCAAGGCCCAGACCGGCCCCGGTGATACGGTTCCTGCCAGCCCAGCGGCTCTTGTTTCTTCTCAGCATTGAAGCGGCCATGACCTTCAAGACCAAGCCCGAGGGCTTTAATCTGTCCCAGTGGGCGCTAGACCATCCGGCACTGACACGTTATTTGATGATCGTGTTGATGTTGCTCGGCTTTGCTGCTTATTTCCAGCTCGGTCAGGATGAAGATCCACCGTTCACCTTTCGGGTCATGGTGGTACGCACCTTGTGGCCCGGTGCCACCGCACAACAGGTGGCCGAGCAGGTGACGGACAAGCTAGAGCGCACCCTGCAAGAAGCCCCTTATGCCGACAAGATTCGCAGCTATTCCAAGCCGGGCGAGTCCCAAATCATTTTCCAGATCAAAGACTCCTCTCGGGCCAGTGAGGTGGCTAATGTCTGGTACACCGTGCGCAAAAAAATCACGGACATGCGCCACACCCTGCCACAGGGTATCCAGGGGCCGTTTTTCAATGACGAGTTTGGTGATGTGTATGGTGTGATTTATGCGTTGCAAGCCGACGGCTTCACCCCGGCTGAACTCAAGGTTTTTGCCGATGAAGCCCGCCAGCAATTGTTGCGCGTACCTGATGTCGCCAAAGTTGAACTCTTTGGCGTGCAGGATGAAAAGCTCTTTATCGAAATTTCGCAAAGGCGCCTGTCCCAATTGGGACTGGACATGAATGCCGTGCTGACCCAATTGGGGCAGCAAAATGCGGTCGAAAGTGCGGGGGCAGTACAAACACCCACCGACCAAGTGCAAGTGCGTGTGGCCGGGCAGTTCAATGCGGTTGAAGACTTGCAGGCCATGCCTATTCGGGGGGCTTCTGGGCGCCAGTTGCGTTTGGGTGATATTGCCGAAGTAAGGCGCGGCTATGTCGATCCGCCCAACGTCAAGGTGCGTCACGAAGGCCAAGAAGTGATTGCGCTGGGCGTCTCTATGGCCAAGGGGGGCGACATCATCGCCTTAGGCAAAGCCTTGCACCACACCATTGACGTGATTGGCAAGCAGCTTCCTGCGGGTGTTCGGTTGGTCAATGTGCAAGATCAGCCCCAAGCGGTAGCCCACTCAGTCAATGAGTTTGTCAAAGTGCTGATGGAGGCCGTGGTGATCGTGTTGCTGGTCAGCTTCATCAGCTTAGGTCTGCACCGTCGCCCAGGCAGCCAGCCGTGGTGGCGGCGCTGGACGCTAGATCCTCGGCCGGGCTTGGTGGTAGGCATCACCATCCCGTTGGTGCTGTCCATCACTTTTCTGGCGATGTGGTACTGGAACATCGGGCTGCACAAAATCTCGTTGGGGTCGCTCATCATCGCATTGGGTTTGCTGGTGGACGATGCCATCATTGCCGTAGAAATGATGGTGCTCAAGCTTGAAGAGGGCTACGACAAAGTGCGCGCCGCCACTTTTGCCTACGAGGCCACCGCCATGCCTATGCTCACTGGCACCCTCATCACAGCCGCAGGTTTTCTACCTATCGGCATCGCCAAATCGGTCACGGGCGAATACACCTTTGCCATTTTTGCCGTTACGGTGATTGCCTTGGTGTTGTCATGGGTGGTGTCGGTCTATTTCGTCCCTTACCTGGGCACCCTGATCCTCAAACCACCCCCGCATGTCCAACGGTTGCCCGCTGCACCAGGGACACCCGAAGGCATGCATGCCGACCCCCATGAAGTGTTTGACACCCCGTTCTACATCGCATTCCGTCGTTTGGTGCATTGGTGTGTCAGGCACCGCTGGCTCACCATTGGCGCCACTATCCTGATTTTTGTTTTGGGGCTGGCAGGCATGGGCCGGGTTCAGCAGCAGTTTTTCCCTGATTCCAATCGCCCAGAAATTTTGGTGGACGCATGGTTTCCCGAGGGCACCTCCTTTGCGGGCAACGAGGAAGTCACGCGCCGCATAGAGGCCCGACTGCGTACCGAGGCCGGTGTTACCAGCGTGACTACCTGGATCGGCTCGGGCGTACCCCGGTTCTATTTGCCCTTAGACCAAGTATTGCCACAAACCAATGTGTCGCAGTTCATCGTGATGTCCCAGGACTTGGCTACCCGTGCTGTTTTGTTGGATCAACTGCCTGCCGTTTTGGCCCGCGAATTTCCAGAAGTACGGGGGCGCGTCAAGCTCTTGCCCAATGGGCCACCAGTGCCGTATCCAGTGCAGTTTCGTGTAGTGGGGCCCGATCCACTGGTGTTGCGTGCCAGAGCAGACGAGGTCAAAGAAGTGCTGCGCACGTCACCACAGATGCATGGGGTCAACGACAACTGGAATGAGTCCATCAAGGTCATGCGTTTGGAGGTCGATCAAGACAAAGCCCGCACCTTGGGTGTGAGCAGTCAGGCCATTGCCCAGGCCTCTAGGGTGATGCAGTCGGGCGTGCAGATTGGTCAGTTCCGCGAAGGCGACAAACTGATCGATATGGTGTTGCGCCAGCCCGAAGAAGAACGCCGCTTTCTCACCGACATTGCCAATGCCTATCTGCCCACAGCATCAGGCCAGTCCATTCCGTTGATGCAAATTGCCAAGCCTGTATTTGCCTGGGAGCCAGGGGTGATGTGGCGCGAGAACCGTGACTATGCGATTACGGTGCAGGGCGATGTGGTGCAGGGCGTACAAGGGGCTACCGTCACAGAGGCTTTATCGCCCGCCTTGCGCCAAATAGAGGCGCGTTGGCACGCGGCAGGCCAGAATGCCTACCGCATTGAGGTGGCCGGTGCCGTAGAAGAAAGTGCCAAGGGTTCGGCATCGATTGCAGCGGGTGTGCCGGTCATGCTCTTCATCACATTCACCCTGCTCATGTTGCAATTGCACAGCTTTAGTCGGGCGTTGCTGGTGTTTATGACCGGGCCATTGGGAATTGCGGGTGTCGCGGCGGCACTGCTGTTGTTGGATCGCCCCTTTGGTTTTGTCGCCTTGCTCGGTGTGATTGCCTTGATGGGCATGATTCAGCGAAATTCCGTCATCCTCATCGATCAGATCGAGAAAGACCGGGCGCGTGGTGTGCCCGCTTGGGATGCCATTGTCGAGGCTGCCGTGCGCCGCTTGCGTCCCATTGTGCTCACCGCAGCGGCGGCCGTGCTGGCCATGATTCCACTGTCGCGCAGTGTGTTTTGGGGGCCGATGGCCATAGCAATCATGGGGGGATTGATCGTGGCTACGGTCTTGACCTTACTGGGCTTACCGGCCTTGTATGCAGCCTGTTTTCGGGTGCGCCAACCAGATCCTTTGCTGCCAGATGTCTGAAACCCTTTGCCAACAGGTTAAAATGACAAACTAACCAATTTCATACAGGTGGCAAATTGAGCTTTGCCACCCTGTTTGTAGAAGTGCGCGGGTGGCGAAATTGGTAGACGCACCAGGTTTAGGTCCTGACGCCAGCAATGGTGTGGGGGTTCGAGTCCCCCCCCGCGCACCACTCTTTTTTGTAAAACCTTGCCCCCTTCCGGCGCGCGCTATGGCGTCACAGGCAGGTTGAATCCCCCCAAAAAAATAGGAATCGCCATGGCTGTTACCGTTGAAACCCTCGAAAAACTCGAACGCAAGATCACCCTGAGTTTGCCTACCACTGCCATCGAGACCGAAGTGCAATCTCGCCTCAAGCGTCTGGCCCGCACTGTCAAGATGGACGGCTTTCGTCCTGGCAAGGTGCCACTGAGCGTGGTGGCCCAACGCTACGGCTATTCAGTGCAATACGAAGTGCTCAACGACAAGGTGGGTGAGGCGTTTGCCGCTGCCGCCAACGAAGCCAACCTGCGCGTGGCTGGTCAACCCCGCATCACCGAAAAAGAAGGTGCCCCCGAAGGCGAACTGACTTTCGATGCCGTGTTTGAAGTGTTCCCCGAGGTCAAAATCGGCAACCTGAGCGAAGTCACGGTAGAAAAGCTCACCGCTGAAGTCGATGACGGTGCTATCGACAAAACCATCGACATCCTGCGCAAACAACGCCGTACCTTTGCCCAACGCCCACAAGACGCTGCCGCCGAAGACAGCGACCGTGTAACGGTTGACTTTGAAGGCAAAATCGATGGCGAACCGTTCCAAGGTGGCAAAGCAGAAGACTTCCAGTTTTTGGTTGGTGAAGGCCAAATGCTGAAAGAGTTTGAAGACGCTGTGCGTGGCATGAAGGCTGGCGAAAGCAAGACCTTCCCGCTGGCCTTCCCTGAGGACTACCACGGCAAAGATGTGGCTGGCAAGACAGCCGACTTCTTGGTCACCGTGAAGAAGATCGAAGCCGCCCATTTGCCTGAAGTCAACGAAGCCATGGCCAAGTCGTTGGGCATTGCAGATGGCAGCATCGATGGTCTGCGCACAGACATCAAGAGCAACCTGGAGCGTGAAGTCAAGTTCCGTTTGCTGGCACGCAACAAGCAAGCCGTGATGGATGCCCTGCTGTCCAAAGCTGAACTGGATCTGCCCAAGGCCAGCGTTGATGCCGAAGTCGAGCGCCTGCGTGAAGGTGCCGTGGCTGACCTCAAGCAACGTGGTATCAAAGACGCCGACAAGGTAGAGATTCCTGCCGACGTGTTCCTGCCCCAAGCAGAGCGCCGTGTGCGTCTGGGTCTGGTGGTGGCCGAGTTGGTGCGTGCCAACGATCTCCATGCCAAGCCAGAACAACTCAAGGCCCATATTGACGAGTTGGCTGCCAGCTACGAAAAGCCCGAAGAAGTGGTGCGTTGGTACTTTGGCGACCGCCAACGTCTGGCCCAAGTAGAAGCGGTAGTGGTTGAGAACAATGTGTCTGATTTCGTGCTGGGTCAGGCCCAAGTGACTGAAAAAGCGGTAGCCTTTGACGAATTGATGGGCCAGAGCTAATCCACGATTCCATCATGCTGGGGTGAATTTTCGTTTCGCCCAAGCTCTTTGGCATCCTGGGGGCTTGTGCTGGTGCGCACAAGCCCCAATTTGTTTCTGGGTACAGTACCCGCCTGACAGGAGAAAAACATGAGCGCACTGGAAACACAAGGCCTGGGCATGATCCCGATGGTCATCGAGCAGTCGGGCCGTGGTGAACGGTCTTACGACATTTATTCACGTCTGCTCAAAGAGCGGGTAATCTTTCTGGTTGGCCCCGTCAATGACCAGTCGGCCAACTTGGTGGTGGCCCAGCTGTTGTTCCTGGAAAGCGAAAATCCCGATAAGGATATTTCGTTTTACATCAACTCGCCCGGTGGCTCGGTCAGTGCTGGCATGGCGATTTTTGATACCATGAACTTCATCAAGCCCGATGTTTCCACCCTGTGCACAGGCATGGCGGCTAGCATGGGCGCATTCTTGTTGGCCGCTGGAGCCAAAGGCAAGCGTTTTGCGCTGCCCAATTCCAAGGTCATGATCCACCAGCCCTTGGGCGGCATGCAAGGTCAGGCCACCGAGATTGAGATTCATGCCCGCGAAATCCTCAAGACCCGCGAGCAGTTGAATAAGATCTTGGCCGAACGCACCGGCCAGCCGCTGGAAAAGATTGAACGCGACACTGAGCGCGACTATTTCCTCTCGGCCTCTGAAGCCAAGGATTACGGTTTGGTCGATCAAGTCATTGACAAACGCGCCTGAACGTAGCCACTGTACCGTGGACGGCGTTTTCCCCACAGGGAAGGCGCCGTTTCTGTTTGGTTATCATCGCAGGCCCATTTTCTTCATTCTCGTGACAAGGCATTCTTCCCATGGCCGATAAAAAAGGCTCTCCCAGCGAAAAAACCCTTTACTGCTCTTTCTGTGGCAAAAGCCAGCACGAGGTAAAGAAGCTGATTGCCGGCCCGTCGGTTTTCATCTGCGATGAGTGCATCGACCTGTGCAATGAAATCATCCGTGACGAGTTGCCCGCCGATGCTGGCCGTGATGCACGCGGTGATCTGCCCACCCCCGCAGAGATCAAAGCCAACCTCGACAGCTATGTGATCGGCCAAGAGATGGCCAAGCGCACCCTGTCGGTGGCGGTGTACAACCATTACAAGCGTTTGCGCCACAAAGACAAGGCCCACAAAGACGATGTGGAGCTGTCCAAGAGCAACATCTTGCTGATTGGCCCTACTGGCTCGGGCAAAACCCTGCTCGCCCAGACACTGGCCCGGATGTTGGATGTGCCCTTTGTGATGGCCGATGCCACGACCCTGACCGAAGCGGGTTACGTGGGCGAAGACGTAGAAAACATCGTGGCAAAGCTGTTGCAAAGCTGCAATTACGATGTTGAGCGTGCCCAACGTGGCATTGTCTACATCGATGAAATTGACAAAATTTCGCGCAAGGCCGACAACCCCTCCATCACCCGTGATGTCTCTGGTGAAGGCGTGCAGCAGGCGCTGCTCAAGCTCATTGAAGGCACGATGGCTAGCGTCCCGCCCCAAGGTGGGCGCAAGCACCCCAACCAAGATTTTCTGCAAATTGATACCACCAATATCCTGTTCATTTGTGGTGGTGCCTTTGCAGGTCTGGAAAAAGTGATCGAAAACCGTACGGAAGCTTCTGGTATTGGCTTTGGTGCGGCTGTGCGTAGCAAGAAGCAGCGATCTTTGTCCGATGTGTTCACCGAGATCGAACCTGAAGATTTGATCAAGTTCGGCCTGATTCCTGAACTGGTGGGGCGGATGCCCGTAGTGACGGCGCTGGCTGAACTCAGCGAAGACGCATTGGTACAAATCCTGACCGAGCCCAAAAATGCATTGGTCAAGCAGTACAGCAAACTGTTGGCGATGGAAGGGGCTGAGCTGGAAATTCGGCCCACTGCGCTCAAATCTATCGCTCGCAAGGCGCTGGCACGCAAGACAGGTGCGCGCGGTCTGCGCTCCATTTTGGAGCAGGCCTTGATTGGCACCATGTTCGATCTTCCCACCATGAACAACGTGGAAAAGGTGGTGGTGGAAGAATCCACGATCGAAGAAAGTAAGCCCCCGCTGCTGGTCTACCGCGAAGCCGCCAAGCAAGCCTGATCTTTGATGGCCTTGCCCGGTTCAGGGCAGGCCAGCGTTCTTCTACAGGTATTGCTACGCTGGTGGGTTGAAAACCCCTGTCTGTGGGCCATCTTCCATCCAGTTTCATGAGAATTCCCATGTCCGGACACACCCCCTTGCCCGCTACCCCCGTTGATCTGCCACTGTTGCCTTTGCGCGATGTGGTCGTTTTTCCCCATATGGTCATACCGCTGTTTGTCGGTAGGCCCAAAAGCATCAAGGCTTTGGAGCTGGCGATGGAGGCCGACCGGCGCATCATGCTGGTGGCACAGAAAGCAGCCGCCAAAGATGAGCCATCGGTGGGCGATATGTTTGATGTGGGCTGCATCTCCACCATCTTGCAAATGCTCAAGCTGCCCGATGGCACCGTGAAGGTGCTGGTTGAGGGCCAGCAGCGCGCACTGGTCAAAGAGATTTAAGATGTGCAGACCCACTTCTCTGCCACCGTCCTACCGGTGGAGTTGGAGCTGACAGCAGGTAAACCCAGCGAGATCGAGGCTTTGCGTCGTGCGGTGATGCAACAGTTTGACCAATACGTCAAACTGAACAAGAAAATTCCCCCAGAGATCCTGACGTCCATCTCCAGCATTGAAGACCCAGGTCGCTTGGTCGATACGATTGCCGCCCATCTGCCGCTCAAGTTGGAAAACAAACAGGCGGTGCTAGACCTGTCCGACATCAAAGATCGGCTTGAGAACCTGTTTGAGCAGCTTGACCGTGAAGTCGATATCCTCAACGTTGATAAAAAAATCCGAGGCCGCGTGAAGCGCCAGATGGAAAAAAATCAACGTGATTTTTATCTGAACGAGCAGGTCAAGGCCATCCAAAAAGAACTGGGTGAAGGCGAAGAGGGCGCTGATCTAGAAGAACTGGACAAAAAAATCCGCTTGGCCAAGATGCCGCTGGAGGCGCGCAAAAAAGCCGAGAACGAGCTGAAAAAACTCAAGCTCATGTCGCCCATGTCGGCAGAAGCCACTGTGGTGCGCAACTATATCGACGTTTTAGTAGGCCTGCCTTGGAGCAAAAAGACTAAGGTCAAGCACGACTTGGGCCATGCCGAAACTGTGCTCAATGAAGACCATTACGGCCTTGACAAAGTTAAAGACCGTATTTTGGAATACCTTGCCGTGCAGCAGCGCGTGGACAAGGTGAAGGCTCCCATTTTGTGTTTGGTCGGGCCGCCTGGCGTGGGCAAGACCTCGTTGGGGCAATCTATTGCCAAGGCCACTGGGCGCAAGTATGTGCGTATGGCCTTGGGGGGCATGCGCGATGAGGCAGAGATTCGCGGCCACCGCCGCACCTACATTGGTGCCATGCCGGGCAAAGTGTTGCAGAGTCTGAACAAGGCTGGTGCGCGCAACCCACTGTTTTTGCTCGATGAGATCGACAAACTGGGTACCGATTTTCGGGGTGATCCATCCAGCGCCTTGCTTGAAGTGCTCGACCCAGAGCAAAACAGCAAATTTGCCGACCACTATGTGGAGGTCGATTTCGACTTGAGCGATGTGATGTTTGTTGCCACCTCGAACTCGATGAACATTCCTCCTGCCCTGCTTGACCGTATGGAGGTTATTCGCCTGTCGGGTTACACCGAGGATGAGAAAACCAACATTGCGACCAAATACCTGATTCCCAAGCAGTTTGGCAACAATGGCGTCAAGGCCGAAGAACTGCGCATTGAGGAGTCAGCCGTACGCGACATCGTGCGCTATTACACCCGCGAAGCTGGCGTGCGCTCGTTAGAGCGTGAACTATCCAAAATCTGCCGCAAGGTCATTAAAGGCTTGCAGCTCCAGCAGTTACAAGCCCCGGTGGTGGTGGGCGGTGACAATCTGTCCGACTATCTGGGCGTACGCAAATACAGTTATGGCCGTGCCGAGCAACAAAACCAAGTCGGTCAAGTCGTTGGTTTGGCTTGGACAGAGGTGGGCGGCGATTTGCTGACCATTGAGGCGGCCACCATGCCCGGCAAGGGTGTGATTACCCGCACCGGCTCGCTGGGCGATGTGATGAAGGAATCGGTCGAGACGGCGCGCACCGTGGTGCGCAGCCGTGCCCATGCACTGGGTATTTTGGATGAGGCTTTTGAAAAGAAAGATGTCCATATCCATGTGCCTGATGGTGCGACCCCCAAAGATGGCCCCAGTGCTGGTGCCGCCATGACCACAGCCTTTGTCTCGGCGCTCACGGGCATCCCTGTGCGTGGTGATGTAGCCATGACGGGCGAAATCACCTTGCGCGGTGAAGTCACGGCCATTGGCGGTCTGAAAGAAAAACTGTTGGCTGCCTTGCGTGGTGGCATCAAGACGGTGCTGATCCCTGAGGAAAACATCAAGGATTTGCAAGAAATTCCAGACAACGTCAAAAGTGGCTTGGAGATTGTGCCCGTCAAATGGATTGATAAGGTGCTAGAAATTGCCCTTGAGCGCCAGCCCGTACCACTGACCGGGGAGCAAGTGCAGGCACAGGTGGCTGCTGCATCCAAAGCAACCACTAGTGCGGTAGCTGCCACCGTCGCGGCTCCTGTCCCAGCAAAAACCAGAAAAGTGCCGGTGAAACACTAAAACTTGCGCCAAACACAAAAACTACGCTACAATAGCGAGATTGCAGCAATCGTTAGGTTGTTGCAGTATGCGGGATTAGCTCAGTTGGTAGAGCGATACCTTGCCAAGGTATAGGTCGAGAGTTCGAGTCTCTTATCCCGCTCCAAATTAGAATAAAAGGGAAGCGACCGCTTCCCTTTTGTATTCGGACAGTAAGGCGCGGTAGCAAAGCGGTTATGCCCCGGATTGCAAATCCGGTTAGTCCGGTTCGACTCCGGACCGCGCCTCCAAATTTAGAGCTTGTAAAAGCTCTGGTATAATCAGAAACCACAAAATTGTGGTGACTCTGCGGGATTAGCTCAGTTGGTAGAGCGATACCTTGCCAAGGTATAGGTCGAGAGTTCGAGCCTCTTATCCCGCTCCAAATTAGAATAAAAGGGAAGCAACCGCTTCCCTTTTGTTTTGGTTATTGCCTTGGCGTGAAGGCCGGGTTACGCTGTGGTAAAACCGTGTACACAGCGCCCATGCCCCGATGGTGAAATTGGTAGACACTGCGGACTTAAAATCCGCCGCTTCCTGAAAAGGGGCGTGCCGGTTCGATTCCGGCTCGGGGCACCATTACGATTCAATCATGTCAAATTACAACGCTCCCTTTGAAATCCATGTGCATGGCGAGGTGTTGCTGCGCCCCGATGTTCAATATGCACAGTTGCAAGAGGCGCTCAAGCCCTTGTGGCACTATGCTGGGGCGCGCTCTTTGGCTGCTGGGGCAAGCAGTTCCTATGAAGAGGAGCCAGGCATCAAGTTTGATGCCCAAGACCATGTGTTGCGCATGTGCTGGACGGTGCGCGGAAATGATGATTTCCGTCAATCCTTGGACGAGATGTGTATGGGCCTCAATGAGCTGGCCGAGCAGGGCGCTCCCATTGAGGTCACGTTCTACGACACCGATTTTGACGAAGACGAAGAGGATGATGGCACCGAGTCTCGCGACGACTTTTTGATGCTATTTGTGGGGCCAACGCCCGCAGCCATTATGCAAGTCCAGCGTGATTTGTTGGTGCGGGATGTGGTTCACATGATGGAGCGCCATTTTGATGGCGCCGAGTTGGGTGGGGTAGTGACAGAGATTGACAAGTTGTTTACCCAGCGGTTCGATGCTTTGGTGGACTCGCTAGAAATCAGCAAGCCCCCCCGTGGTGGTTCGGGGGGCGGTCATGGGGGTGGCCGTCGGCCCCGCCATTTGCACTGAGCAGTGGCCTTGGTTGGTCATGGGGTGCCAGCAGCAGCTTCGCCCCTCAAAGACTTTCCCTATTTGCAGGCTTATCCTGAAGCCTTGCGTCAACAAGTAGCGGCTGTGATGGCGCAGGATGGTGGCTTGGCTGCGCTATTGCAGCGCAAATATCCACAGGCACATGTAGTGCGTACCGACAAGGCTTTATACCACTACGCTAGCGCCTTAAAGAGTCGTTATCTGCGCAATGCAGAGGTGGTCAACAAGGTGGTGTTTGACAGCAAAATTCATGTGGTACGCCATGCACTGGGGCTGCATACCACAGTCTCTCGGGTGCAGGGAGGGCGCTTAGCGGCTAAGCACGAGATTCGCATTGCGGCCATGTTCAAGCAGGTGCCTGACGAGTTTTTGCGCATGATTGTGGTGCATGAACTGGCACATCTGCGCGAACGTGAGCACAACAAAGCGTTCTACCAACTGTGCGAGTACATGGAGCCTGCTTACCACCAATACGAACTGGATCTGCGCTTGTATTTAACCCATCTAGAGAAATCTGGAATGCGGCTGTGGCAAACCACCGGGCCGCTGGGGATGGAATAGGCGTTTTAGTTGTGGGGTAGTGTGATGGTTTGGCACCAAGTGGCTGGCACTTGTAGCCAGCGCATGGCTGCTGTTTGCAGTGCCGATAGGGTGCCCGTGGTGTACAACTGCACGGGAGTCTGGCTGGCAGACGGTGTGCCTTCATCGCATAAGGTGCCTGCCGCTTGCAACAGGCGCCGGGTTTGGCGGGCTACAGGCTCTCCAGTGGCAATCAGCCGTATCTCTGGGCCTAGCAATGCCCGGAAATCGTCCTGTGCAAACAGATAGTGTGTGCAGCCCAGTACGAGGCTGTCTATCTCCCCTGGTCGATGACCAAAATTACCCAGGGCTTGGGTGTAGCGTGCGCACAAGGCACGGGTAGCTGTGTGGCCAGGGTTGTTTTCTGACACGGTGTGCAGGGTGCTGCATTCGATTGCATGGGCCAACCCATCGCAGGCTTGCAAGACAAAATCGGCTTGCCCTTGCAGAGAGGCCAGTAGTTTGCCAAAGCGGGTGCTGCCCAACGTGCCACGGGTGCCTATTACCCCGATGCGTTTGGTCTGGCTTTGGGCCACAGCGGGTTTGAGTGCAGGCTCTAAACCGACGAGGGGGAGGTCTGGATACTGCATGCGCAGTTCATCAATGGCCGCAGCCGTAGCAGTGTTGCAGGCCACCACCAGTGCTTTGATCTGGTGTTGTTGGCATAGGTAATCAGCAATCGCACGGCTGCGTGCCGTGACAAAAGCGTTACCCCGTTCTCCATAGGGTGCATAGGCACTGTCGGCCAGATAGACAAATCGCTCATGTGGCAATTCGGCCCGCAGGGCTTGGAGCACGCTCAGTCCTCCCACACCACTATCAAAAACACCAATGGGGGAGGATGGGAGTGGCATGGTGCAAAACGGCCGGATGGACAAAGATCAAGGCCCGATTGTAGGAAAACAGTGCCCCCTTATACCCGTGACACAATGCGCAGGCATGGAGTGGGCCAAAAGAAAACCGCCCAAAGGCGGCTTTCTTGGCATACAGAGAGGGCTAGTGCAGGTTTAGGCTGCAGTGACTCCAATGCCCTTGAACTCGCCTGTGGCAATGCGTTTTTCCCATTCGGCAGGGCCGGTGATGTGGGCACTGGTGCCACCAGCATCCACTGCCACTGTTACAGGCATATCGACCACATCGAATTCGTAAATCGCTTCCATGCCCAAGTCTTCAAAGCCGACCACTTTGGCCGTTTTGATGGCTTTGGAGACGAGGTAGGCTGCACCGCCCACGGCCATGAGGTAGGCACTTTGGTGGTTTTTGATGCTTTCGATAGCGACCGGGCCGCGCTCGGCTTTGCCGATCATGGCGATCAGGCCGGTTTTTTCCAGCATCATGTCGGTGAACTTGTCCATGCGCGTGGCCGTGGTAGGGCCAGCGGGGCCAACGGCTTCGTCACGCACAGGATCGACCGGGCCAACGTAATAGATCACGCGGTTGGTGAAATCGACTGGCAGCTTTTCACCCTTGGCCAGCATATCTTGGATGCGCTTGTGTGCGGCATCGCGGCCGGTGAGCATTTTGCCGTTGAGCAGCAGGGTATCGCCGGGCTTCCAGCTGGCTACTTCTTCTTTGGTCAGGGTATCAAGGTTGACCTTTTTGCTCTTGTTGTAGTCGGGTTCCCAGTCGATTTTGGGCCACAGGTCGAGGCTGGGTGGGTCGAGGTACACCGGGCCCGAGCCATCCATGACAAAGTGGGCGTGGCGTGTGGCGGCGCAGTTGGGAATCATGGCTACGGGCTTGGAGGCCGCGTGGGTGGGATACATCTTGATTTTGATATCCAACACGGTGGTCAGGCCGCCCAAGCCTTGGGCGCCAATGCCCAAGGCGTTGACCTTCTCAAACAGCTCCAGACGCAGCTTTTCCACATCGTCCAAAGCGGCACCGCTGGCAGCTTTGGCTTGCAGCTCGTACATGTTCAGGTCGTCCATCAGGCTCTCTTTGGCCAGCAGCACGGCTTTTTCGGCCGTGCCACCAATGCCAATGCCCAACATACCCGGTGGGCACCAGCCGGCACCCATGGTGGGGACGGTTTTGAGCACCCAGTCCACCAAGTTGTCGCTGGGGTTCA
Organism: Giesbergeria sinuosa; assembly: GCF_042652905.1. NCBI lineage: Bacteria > Pseudomonadati > Pseudomonadota > Betaproteobacteria > Burkholderiales > Comamonadaceae > Giesbergeria > Giesbergeria sinuosa. The sequence continues at coordinate 215,220 of NZ_JBHSHJ010000004.1, forward strand.
TCATGATCATTTTGGACTTGTTTTCCGAGCCGCCGCCTTTGGCTGCTACGGTGATGTCCACGGTGTTGCCTGGCACGATTTCAGTAAAGATCACGGCGGGCGTGTTGTCTTTGGTGTTTTTGCGGGCAAACAGAGGGTCGGCTACCACGCTAGCGCGCAGGGTATTGTCAGGGTGGTTGTACCCTTGGCGCACGCCTTCGTTGATGGCGTCGTCCAAGCTGCCGGTAAAGCCGTCCCAGCGCACGTCCATACCCACTTTCAAAAACACATTGACGATGCCAGTGTCTTGGCAGATGGGCCGGTGGCCTGTGGCACTCATTTTGCTGTTGGTCAAAATTTGGGCCATTGCGTCTTTGGCGGCAGGGCTTTGTTCACGCTCGTAGGCGCGTGCCAGATGCTCGATGTAGTCGCTGGGGTGGTAGTAGCTGATGTATTGCAGCGCAGCAGCGATGGAATCGATCAGGTCTTGTTGGCGGATAGTGGTGGTGCTCATGGCGTCGAGGGTGGGGAGTAGTCCGTTTTCGAAGCGTGGATTATCCCCCGGCCAGGCTTGCGTTGTGCTGTCGCTAGCCCAGGACTGCGCTAGCGGTATGCTGTGGCCTGTCCATCCGCCGTTTTCTTTTTCTCACATGCGTGTCGGATGCAGGAGCTAGGCCATGACGACAGAATCTTCCACTTCTACACGCACCGAATTCGATACCCTCGGCCCTATCGAGGTGCCAGCACAGCGGCTTTGGGGAGCCCAGACCCAGCGTGCTTTGGTGCATTTCGCTATTTCTGAAGAGCGCATGGCACCGGAGTTGCTGCGGGCGCTGGCACAAATCAAGCGCGCCTGTGCCTATGTCAACCATGCCCAAGGGCGTTTGCAAGCTGCCAAGGCTACCGCCATCATTGCCGCAGCCGATGAGCTGATCAATGGTGAGCATGCGGATGAGTTTCCACTGTCGGTGTGGCAGAGTGGCTCTGGCACCCAGACCCACATGAACGTGAATGAAGTGCTTGCCAACCGGGCCAGCGAATTGTTGGGCGGCCCCTGTGGGCAGGGGCGCTGGATACATCCCTATGAGGATGTGAACCTGGGGCAGGCCAGCAATGACGTGTTTCCCACGGCCATGCACGTTGCGGCTGTCGAGGTGTTGTTGCGGTGTTTGTTGCCCGCACTGCAATGCCTGCGCAGTACCTTGACCGACAAGGCACAGGCTTTTGCAGACTTGGTCAAGCTGGGCCGTACGCATCTGCAGGATGCGGCTCCTTTGACCTTGGGTCAAGAGATTTCGGGTTGGGCGGCGCAGTTGCAGCAAGCAGAGCAGCATGTGCGCGATGCTTTGCCCCACCTGTGTGAATTGGCCTTGGGTGGCACGGTGGTTGGTACAGGTTTACATGCCCTGCCCGACTATGCTCCGGAGGTGGCCCAAGAGCTGGCCGACTTGACGGGGCTGCCGCTGGTGACCGCCCCGAACAAGTTTGAGGCCTTGGCCTCTTGCGATGCTTTGGTGCATGCCCATGGTGCTCTCAAGACTTTGGCGACCAGTTTGATGAAGATTGCCAACGATATTCGTTGGATGGCCAGTGGTCCGCGTGCTGGTTTGGGCGAGATCACGATTCCAGAAAATGAGTCTGGAGCTTTTATCTTGCCCGGAAAGGCCAACCCCACGCAGTGCGAGGCACTGATGATGTTGTGCTGTCAGGTGTTGGGCAACGATGTGACGATCAACATCGGCGGCGCTTCGGGTAACTTTCAGCTCAATGCGTTTCGGCCTGTGGTGATTCACAATTTTCTGCAAAGTGTGCGTTTGCTGGCCCAAGGTATGCAGAGCTTTCATGACCATTGTGTGGTCGGTATCGAGCCACAGCGTAGCCATATTGCTGAGCTGCTCAGTCGCTCGTTGGTGCTGGTAGCTGCGCTTCGTCCCCATCTCGCAGAGGAGAAAGTGGCTGAAATTGCCCGCAAGGCCTACACCGAACACACCAGCTTGCGCGAGGCAGGCATTGCGCTGGGCTATCTGACCGCCGAGCAGTTTGATGCTTGGGTAGACCCTGGACATTTGGCAGGTTTTTGATAAAGCCCTGTGTTCTGCCCCGAAAGAAAGGCTTTGTGGGCTATATTCGCCCAATACCAGCAACCCGTTGATTGGGCACCTTACACATCATGAAAGTTAGCGACATCCTGCGCGTCAAGGGCAACACCCTCTACACCGTCGATCCCTCCCGGCATCTGTCCGAAGCTATTCAGATCATGTCGGAGCGGGACATTGGCTCTTTGGTCGTCATGGAGCATGGTGATCTGGTGGGTATGCTCACTTTCCGCGAAATTATCCAGAGCTTGGTCAAAAACGATGGCAGTGTTGGCACCCTGCGGGTGCGTGCCGCTATGGACGATGCCCCCCTGACCTGCACGATGGAAACCGATATGGATGAGGTGCGACGCATGATGCTCGATCGCCATGCCCGCTATATGCCGGTGATGGACAGTCGGATGCTGATGGGTGTCATCAGTTTCTACGATGTGGCTAAAGCGGTGGTAGACAGTCAGAACTTTGAGAACCAAATGCTCAAAGCCTACATCCGTGATTGGCCCGATGAGGACAAAGCCCAAGCCGCCGCTGGTGCTTGAGAGGAATGGCCGGTTGGGGCTGTGGCTCTGGGATAATCCTTCTCCATGAGTGGCAATACCTTCGGAACCCTTTTTACCGTCACCAATTTTGGTGAGTCCCACGGCCCGGCCATTGGCTGCGTGATTGATGGCTGCCCGCCAGGCATGGCCCTGAGTGAGGCAGATATTCAGCTGGATCTAGATCGGCGCCGCCCCGGCACCAGTCGCCATGTCACGCAGCGCAACGAACCTGACGCGGTCGAAATTCTCTCGGGGGTGTATGAAGGCTATACCACCGGCACGCCCATTGCTTTGCTGATTCGCAATACCGACCAACGCAGCAAAGACTATGGCGATATTTTGCAAACCTTCCGCCCCGGCCATGCCGATTACACCTATTGGTACAAATATGGCATTCGTGATCCGCGCGGCGGTGGTCGTTCTTCGGCCCGCCTGACGGCGCCTACGGTGGCTGCTGGTGCTGTAGCCAAAAAGTGGCTGGCCGAAAAATTTGGTACCCAGTTTCGCGCTTGCATGACGCAACTGGGCGAACTGCCCATCCCATTCGAGAGCTGGGAGCATGTGCCGCACAACCCATTTTTTGCCCCGGTAGCCAATGTTGCAGCCTATGAGAGCTACATGGATGCCTTGCGCAAGGCGGGAGACTCTTGTGGCGCGCGCATCCGCGTGCAGGCCCAAGGTGTGCCGGTGGGTTTAGGCGAACCTCTGTTTGATAAGCTCGATGCCGATATCGCCTACGCCATGATGGGCCTGAATGCCGTTAAGGGGGTAGAGATTGGGGCTGGTTTTGCCAGCGTTGCCCAGCGCGGCACTGTGCATGGCGACTCGCTCACGCCAGAGGGCTTTGCCAGCAACCACTCGGGTGGAATTTTGGGGGGCATCAGCACTGGGCAAGATATTGAAGTATCGATTGCCATCAAGCCAACCAGTTCCATTCTGAGCCCGCGCGATTCTATCGATATCCACGGCAAGCCAGTCGAGGTGAGCACCAAGGGCCGCCATGATCCGTGCGTGGGCATTCGTGCTGCACCCATTGCGGAGGCTTTGTTGGCGCTGGTGCTCATGGATCACGCCTTGCGCCATCGTGCTCAGTGTGGCGATGTTGTGCAGGCGGTGCCGCCGATTCCTGCGGCCATCTGATCGCTATGCTGTTGCGGCTGCCGGGGCTGGTGGGTGCGCTGGTGCTGGCTGGGTGTGCTGGGGTAGCCGCACCACCGTCCCCGCACATGGAGATTGCCCTGCTGGGCTTCAATGATCTGCATGGGCAGTTAGAGCCACCACGCCAGTCTGTGGTGCTGCCCAGCACCCACAAGGCCCAAGGCACTATCACCGTGCCCGTGGGCGGCTTGGCCTATCTGGCAGGCACGGTGGCGGCACTGAAGGCCCGCACGCCCCACCATGCAGTGGTGGCAGCAGGCGATGTGGTAGGTGCCTCGCCGATGATGTCGGCGCTGTTTTTGGATGAGCCAACCATAGAAGCCCTGAACCAGATGCAGGTGGATGTCAGCGCGGTGGGCAACCATGAACTTGATCGAGGGTGGCTGGAATTATTGCGTTTGCAAAATGGGGGCTGTGCGCGTTATACGGCCCGCCAGCCGTGCCAGCTCAATCCAGCCTTTGCCGGGGCTCGTTTTCAGTTTCTGGCGGCTAATATCGTGCCGGAGGGCCGTGGTGAGTCGCCATTGCCTGCCACTGCCATTAAGCGATTTACACAAGGCGATCACACCGTGACGGTGGGCTTTATTGGCGTGACCTTGCAAGCAGCCCCCAAGGTGGTCTCGCCCGCTGGTGTGCGTGGTTTGCAGTTTGCGGATGAGGCCGAGAGCGCCAATGCCCAAGCGGCGCGTTTGCGGGCAAATGGGGCCGATATGGTGGTGCTGGCTTTGCACGAAGGCGGTGCCACCACGGCCAGTGCCGTAGAGACCAGTTGTGCCGGTCTGCGTGGCGATATCGTGCCGATATTGGAGCGACTGAGCTCGGCCATTGATGTGGTCATTTCTGGTCATACCCACCAAGCCTATGTTTGCGATTACGCCAGCATCAACCCGGCTAAACCTTTTTTGCTCACCAGTGCTGGGGCTTACGGTATGTGGGTCACAGACATTGTGCTGCGCTTTGATTTGGCGACGCGGCGTTTGGTACACAAGAGTGCTCGCAATGTGGCCGTGCAGAACGGCGGTTACGAGAGCAGTGCAGGCAAAATCATGCCTTCACCGTTGTATCCCAGCTATGTGCCCGATGTGGGGGTGCAAGCGGTGTTGGATCGCTACCGGGTGGCTGCTGCCCCGTGGATCGACAAACCCGTGGGGCGATTGTTGGGCACAGTGACCCGCCAGACAGCACCCTCTGGTGAGAGTGCCTTGGGCAACTTGGTGGCCGATGCCCAGCTCTGGGCCACCCAGTCCCCCGATGCTGGTGGTGCCCAAATATCTTTGATGCATGCGGGTGGGCTGCGGGCGGATTTGCTGCCCGATGTGCAAGGGCAAGTACGTTATGGACAGCTTTTCGCGGTGCAGCCGTTTGGTAATCATTTGGTGGTGCAAACCCTGACGGGCGCACAAATTCGCACTTTGCTGGAGCAGCAGTTTGATCCATTGGCACAGCCATCACAGCGCAGCCGTGTGTTGTCGGTGTCCAGCGGTTTTAGCTACCGCTATGACCTATCAAAACCACCTGGTGCCCGTGTTATGGCAATGACATTGCATGGACAAGCGATGGAGGAGGCGCAAGACTATCGGGTGGTGGTTAGCAGTTTCTTGGCCCAAGGGGGGGATCGCTACCCCGTATTCACCCAAGGTCGTGACGTGCTGGGGGGGATGTTGGATGTGGATGCGCTGGAAGGCTATTTTGGTGCGCAGGGCATGGTGCAGCCACCAATGCCAGACCGCATCAAGCGCACCGATGTGCTCGTACGGCGTTGACGCTGGGCTACATGTGCAGCCACTGGCTTACTGACGCACTTCGTCTACCAAGGTTTTGAAGTCGTTGATGTCTTCAAAGCTGCGGTAAACGCTGGCGTAGCGGATATAGGCAACCTTGTCGAGCTTTTGGAGTGCCCGCATCACCAGCTCGCCGATGCGGCTGGAGGGCACTTCGCGTTGGCCCAAATTGAGCAGGGTCTCTTCAATGCCCTCGATGGCGGTGTCAATTTGTGCTGTGCTGACTGGGCGTTTGCGCAGCGCAATGTTGAACGATCCTAGCAGCTTGGCACGGGTGTATTCGGTGCGACGGCCATCCTTTTTGACAACCACCGGAAAGCTCACCTCTGGGCGCTCATAGGTGGTGAACCGTTTCTCGCAGGCGCTGCAACGCCGCCTGCGGCGAACGACGTCCCCTTCTTCAGACACCCTGGTTTCAACGACTTGCGTCTCTTGGTGGCTGCAAAAGGGGCATTTCATCGCATTAAACCGGCTTAACGGTACACCGGGAAGCGTGCGGTCAAGGCGTTGACCTTGGCGCGCACCGCTGCAATGTTGGCTTCGTCACGCGGGTTGTCCAGCACATCGGCAATCAGGTTGGCGGTGATGCGTGCTTCCTCATCCTTAAAGCCACGGGTGGTCATTGCAGGAGTACCCACACGGATCCCGCTGGTGACCATGGGCTTTTCAGGGTCGTTGGGAATGGCATTCTTGTTGATGGTCATGTGGGCAGCACCCAACACGGCCTCGGCTTCCTTGCCAGTGATGCCCTTGGCACGCAAGTCCACCAGCATGACATGGCTTTCGGTGCCGCCACTGACGATGCGCAGGCCGCGCTGGGTCAGGGTTTCGGCAATGATTTGCGCGTTCTTGACCACCTGTTGTTGGTAGGTTTTGAACTCAGGTTGCAGCGCCTCTTTGAACGCTACGGCTTTGGCTGCAATAACGTGCATCAGCGGGCCACCTTGCAGGCCGGGGAAGATGGCGCTGTTGATGGCTTTTTCGTGCTCGGCCTTCATCAGGATGATGCCGCCACGGGGGCCGCGCAGGCTCTTGTGCGTAGTGGAGGTGACCACATCGGCAAATGGCACGGGGTTGGGGTAGACACCAGCAGCAATCAGACCCGCATAGTGGGCCATGTCTACCATGAAGATGGCACCCACATCTTTGGCTACTTTGGCAAAGCGTTCAAAGTCGATGCGCAGGCTGTAGGCCGATGCGCCAGCAATGATGAGTTTGGGCTTGGTTTCGTGGGCCTTGCGCTCCATGGCGTCGTAGTCGATGGCCTCGTTGGCGTCAAGGCCGTAGCTGACCACGTTGAACCATTTGCCCGACATATTCAGGGGCATACCGTGGGTGAGGTGGCCGCCTTCGGCCAAGCTCATGCCCATGATGGTGTCACCTGGCTTGACAAAGGCCAAGAACACGGCCTCGTTGGCAGAAGCGCCGCAATGGGGCTGCACATTGGCTGCTTCTGCGCCAAAAATTTGTTTGATGCGGTCAATGGCCAACTGCTCGGCGATATCGACATATTCGCAGCCACCGTAATAACGCTTGCCAGGATAGCCTTCGGCGTATTTGTTGGTCAGTTGTGAGCCTTGTGCGGCCATGACGGCGGGCGAGGCATAGTTTTCGCTGGCGATCAGCTCAATGTGCTCTTCTTGGCGCTGATTCTCGGCCTGAATGGCAGCGTAAAGCTCGGGGTCGGTTTGCTCGACAAGGATATTGCGTTGGTACATGGTGTGTGGCAGTCCTGTGAATTGGAGTCCCTTGAAGCAAGGGCTGCCCAGGCGAACGGCGGAATCACCAAGGGTCTGACAGACCCCTGGCGGCACGCTTCCCAGTGGTTTCACCGCCAAGGTTTGGTCAGTTTCCACGTCAGCAACAGCATCTTGCAGTTGGAGATGCTATGCCTATCGCCAGTCGCGTGCTTGGTTAGTGTAGCTGACAGTGCAGATGGCTGTCTTGCTTCAAAGGCCCGACAGCAGCGCCACCTTTTCTGTGGTGTTGGCTGGTGCAGCCGCTTCGGCAGGTGGGGTGGCTGTGGTTGTCTTGTTGTCGGGCTTGCGCTCGGCCAAGAGTGGGAAGGGGGATGTGGGGGCTTTGCGCTGACCGGCTACTTGTCGCAGACGGGCATGTTCGGCTAGCACTTTGGCAGCATAACCCCCATCATCGGCCATGTCGGCGGCACCCACATAACAGCCCAAGCCGCCTTCGACGGAGCCGGTGCGGGTGATGCAGTCCATCAGCACTTTGACGCCTACGCGCAGGTTGGTCACAGGATCAAATGCGGCCAGTTTGCCGCCCACACGCTCATATTTATCGGTGTGTACGCGGGTCATGACCTGCATCAGGCCTTGCGCTCCCACGGAACTTTGGGCAAAGGGGTTGAAGCTCGATTCCACTGCCATGATGGCCAGAATCAGGGTGGGATCTAATTGAACCCGTGTGCCAGTCGCATAGGCTTCTGCCACCAACAGGCCCAGCGGTTCTGGGGCAACGCGGTATTTCTTGCTCAGCCAGTAGGCCACTTTGGCCTGCTCTTTGGGCAAGTCTTTGGGGTTGACGGCCAGTGTGCGGTCGCTGGGCTCAGGTTCTGGCTCGATTGGCCCCAGCAGGGCTTCCTGCCGGGCCTGTAACCAGCCTATCAGTTGTTCCTCTCCTGCTTGGCGCAGGTCGGGGCGTGCCACCAAGGTAGCGGTGGTAAAAACAACGAGCAGCCCAACAAGGGCAAAACTGTTGCGGGTGATGGCAAGAAATCCTGTGATCACATCGGTGGCAAAGGTATGCACACCGGAGACCCATTTTCCTGACGCTGTCATAGCTTTCCTTTCTCGGCGGCGGGGGCCTGGACATCGGGTGCCCTTGTGAGGCACCGCAAAGTCAGGAGATCTCGCCTGGATTGGTACGCCATCAAGTTCGTGCTGGGGCAAGGTGCCCGAAAGAACGCACGGAACTGACTTAGCCGGATTCGGCAGCGGTTGGGTTGGTACTGGCCTGCTGTGAGGCTGAGGCGATTCTAGGATTGGGTTAAATAGCAAGTCAATACTAACGATTTTACATTTAATACTTTAAAGTTATGAATTGAGGGGAATTCTGTGGCTCCCGCTGAGCGTGCAGAGTGGATATCCCGCAAAATCTCGTTATGCAAATTTCTTCTCTTCGTCACAAGTCCTGGGTGCGCTGGGGGCTTGTCGTGCTCGCTGGCTGGATGGTGCTTTGGCTGTTGGGCTGGTTGGTGTTGCCATCGGTGCTGCGCAGTCTGGGAGAAAAGATGGGCACTGAGCGCCTGGGGCGTACGGTGCAAATTGGCCAGATCGACTTTCGTCCTTGGAGTCTGGAGCTGACGGTGCGGGACATACAGATTGCCGGTACCGCTTCAGACCGGCCCTTACTGCAAGTGCAGCGTTTCTATCTGGATGCGCAATGGCAGTCGTTGTGGTATTTGGCGCCTGTGCTTGATGCTCTGGAGGTAGATGCGCCAGTGTTGCATCTGACCCAACAGGCACCGGGGCGTTATGACATTGATGACATCATGGCCCGGCTTGAGGCTGCAAGACAGCAGGAGCCTGACCACAGTGAGCCGATGGTGTTCGCCCTCTACAACATCGTGTTGCGTGGTGGGGAAGTGCATTTTCAGGATCAGACCGTGGGCAGCACCCATGCACTGCGCCATTTGCAATTGCAGCTTCCCTTGCTGAGCAATTTGCCTACTGAGCGCGAGATCAAAGTGCAGCCGCATTTGGCTTTTGAGCTCAACGGTAGCCCTTTTAGCTCCAGTGCCGAGGCGACGCCATTTGCACAGCAACGCCAAGCGGATATTCGCTTGCATTGGTCGGGGTTGGATCTCAAACCCTATTTGGGCTATTTGCCTGCCAGTTTGCCTGTGCGTTTGCAGTCGGCATTGTTGGATGCCGATTTGCGTGTGCATTTTGCGCAAGCCCAGACGCCTGTGCTGCGTCTGAGTGGTCGTGTGGGGGCGCGTGAATTGCAATTGACCGATGTGGCCGCCAGTGAACTATTGTCAGTGGCTGCGTTGACGTTGGAGTTAGAGGATGTGCGTCCACTGGAGCGCCGTGTGCAGTTGCAATCGGTGCAGATCGATGCGCCTCATGTTCATGTGCGCCGCCATCGTCAGGGGCACCTGAACTGGGCGGGTGGAGGGGCACCGTCTCCAACCACCACCACGGTGACACCTACATCACCCGATGACCAAGCCCCTACAGGCAGTGACTGGCGTCTGGACGTCAACCAAATTACTGTGCAGCACGCACAACTGGACTGGCAAGACGAAACCCTGCCAACGCCTGCACGTCTCAGGTTGCAGGAGCTGGGCTTGCAGGCCAGCAATCTCCGCTGGCCCTTAGAGCACCCCGTGCAGTTTGCTGGACAGATGCAACTGGTGGCCCCTGATGATAGTCGGGGGCCAGCAACACTGGCCTTTGAGGGACAAGCCACCCATCAAAAAGCCAAGGTGGCGTTGTCGGTGCAGGCACTTCCCTTAGGTTGGGGCAGGCCGTATTTGGCGCAATCGTTGGTGCCTCGTTTGGAGGGCATGCTCAATGCCGATCTGGGCTTGGCTTGGGATGATCCGGCGCTGGTGGCTCAGGTGGCACAACTGAACATTGATGGCTTGGAACTCGCTTGTGCGCCCAATGCCAAGTGTGTGCCAGCCGTGGCCTCTGGATTGGCCTTACGTGGTCAGAACACACTGGCCGAGCTGAAGAAACTTCGCATAGAAGGCGCACAAGTGCATCTGGCCAAGCGATCTGTGACGGTGCAGAGCATGGCCCTGACCCAGCCACGTTTGTTGGTGGAGCGTGACAGTGAGGGGCAGTGGATGTTTGAACGCTGGTTGCCTGCCAATGAGCCACAACCTGCCACTGCGACCAAGGCGGGGGAGGCGCCACTTCCTTGGTCGTTGCGCTGGGCTGATTTGGCACTGCATGGTGGCACAGTGGCCTTTCGTGACGGGTTTGTGGCCTCTCCGGTGGCTTTGCTGGTGTCAGGGCTGCAAGTGCAGCTCAAAGATTTTGCGCCATTGGCTTCCAACACACCCCCATCGGCATTGAGTGTATCGGCTCGGGTTGGGGCGGGGCGTACCGATCCAGGTCGACTGGAATACGATGGGACGGTGGGCTTAGCCCCCTTGGCCGTTCAAGGCAAGGTGCGGGCGCACCAATTGCCGTTGCATGCCTTCGAGCCTTATGTCACTAAGGATCTGAATGTGGACATTCGTCGGGCCGATGGCAGCTTTCAGGGGCAGGTGGCCTATGCCCAGTTGCCTGCTGGCCCTCAGCTCAGGGTAGAGGGCGATGCCGCCCTGGACGATGTGCGTGTACGCACTGTGGTCTCTCGCCAGGATGTGGGTGACAGCGCCTCACCCGATTTGCCGATGCTGGGGCGTGCAGAGGAGTTACTGAACTGGAAATCGCTGGCTGTGCGGGGCATTTCTATGGCCATGGTGCCTGGTCAGGCTTTGCAACTGGACGTGCGCGAAACGGCACTGATGGACTTTTTTGCCCGTGTGGTGGTGCAGGAAGATGGGCGTCTCAACTTGCAGGATTGGCGCAAAGCCGCACCAATCCCTGTTGCTGCCCCTACAGGGGAGGCCACAACACCGGCCAGCATGGCTGCTGGACAGGCCGCCCCGGCCCCCATCGTACGCATTGGCCCGATCACATTGACAGGAGGGCGGGTAGACTTTTCCGACCACTTCATCAAACCGAACTACTCTGCCGACTTGAGTGGATTGGCTGGGCGCCTCAGTGCATTTTCTTCGGTGCCAGCGGTGCCGGGGATGCCTCCACTCATGGCGGATTTGGAATTGCGGGGCCGTGCACAAGGAACGGCATCGCTGGACATCACGGGTCAGCTCAATCCATTGGCACAGCCTTTGGCGTTGGATATTCGGGGCCAGATGCGCGATTTGGAGCTGCCCCCCTTATCGCCTTACACCATCAAATATGCAGGGCATGGCATTGAACGTGGCAAGCTCAGTATGGATGTGAGCTACCAAGTGCAACCCAACGGGCAATTGACGGCAGGCAACAAGCTGGTGTTGCACCAGTTAAAGTTTGGCGACCCGATAGAGGGCGCACCGGCCAGCCTGCCTGTGCGTTTGGCAGTGGCCCTGTTGGCCGACCGCAATGGGGTGATTGATGTGGATTTGCCTATCAGTGGCTCACTCAACGACCCAGAATTTAGACTCGGATCGGTGATTTTGAAGGTGGTTGGAAATCTGATCGTCAAAGCAGTGACCGCCCCATTCTCTTTGCTGGCAGGCATCTTGGGTGGTGGCGCTGAACAGGGCGTGGTGGCCTTTACACCAGGCACGGCACAACTGGATGCGGTGGCCCGTCAAAGTCTAGACAAGTTGGCTCAGGCCATGAAAGACCGGCCATCGTTGAATATGACCGTGGTGGGGCAGGCCAGTGCCCCCGCAGAACGCCAAGCTTGGCAGCGCGACAAACTGCAACAGTTGGTGTTGGCGCACAAACGCCGCGTGGCGGTGCGGGCCGGACAGGACGTTGATACAGTGGAGGCGGTGAGTGCCGAAGAATATCCCGTCCTGCTTAAAGAGGTGTACCGTCGGGCCGATTTGAAGAAAGAGCGCAACCTGATCGGCATGACCAAGGATGTGCCTTTGGCACAAATGGAAGCGGTGCTGTTGGATAGTATTCCGGTGCCTGACGATGCCATGCGTGAGCTGGCGCTGGCCCGTGCGGTGATGGTGCGTGACTATCTGGCTTCGCGTGATTTGCCTCTGTCGCGTTTATTTTTGGGGGCACCAGAAACCATAGGTGCCGATGCCGACTGGAAGCCGCAGGCCAAGCTGGGCTTGGCAGTTCATTGATCCAATGGGGTAGGTGTCAGGCCAAATCCCGGTCAAAATAGCGCCTTCTTCGACATGGGTCAGTATGCTGATCCGCAGTTTGTCCGCTATTGCTGCCCGAGATACGTCTCGGGTGGTCGTTTCTTCCACAATCCATGCTTTCTTTTCTTTCACGCAATAAAATGTCCGACGCTCCCGAAAACCATCCGGCCCCTGCCAAGACCCCTGAAGCGCATCCCTTGGATGGTCTCACTGGTGGGGCTTTTTCGGCGGCAACGTCGGGCGAGCGTGCTGCGCGTATCCGCGAGTGGCTCTCTACCCAGCCCACCCCCGAACAATTGCAAGAAGTGTTCAAAGAGCTGAGCGGCCGTGACAAGGGCGCGGCGCGCGCCGTGCGCGAACGCATTGATGAGTTGCGCCGGGCTAAGAACCAAGAAGCCATCGCTGCCGAATGGGCTGACAAGGCCAACGCGTTGTTGGCTGCGGTCAAACTCAATATTGCCGATGCCTTGGCTTGGCAGCGGGATGCGGCCAAGGCCGGTGCTCCACTGTCGCGCGAGCCACTGTCGCTGCTGAAAGTGCAACTGGCTGAGCGTATCAAGGTGATTGAGGATTTGCAGCACCGTGTGCAGGTGCAGCGTGAGGCCGCTGTGCTGTTAGCCCAGCGCATCGAGGTGCTGTCTACCAAATCTTGGCGTGATGCACAGGCTGCACTGGAGGTGTTGCGTGCCGATGTGCAACATTGGCAGGATCAGGCGCAGGCCTTGGCCGGAGACCCAAACTGGGTCAGTGTTGAGGCGCGTTTTCCAGCCCTGTTGGATGCCTCTCGTGGCCAGTTGCTGGTCGTGTGGGATGCCTTCCAGCCCGCTTTGGCCCAGGCCGTAGCAGCAGCAGAAGATGCCGCCGCTCCCCTGCCACCTGTGCCCGTTTGGGCCGATGAATTGCGTGTTGCGCGTGGCCTGCCCACTGAGGCCGTTGCCGAGCGTCCGGCCCGTGTCGCTAAACCCAAGGTTGCTCCCGAAGTGGTCGCCAAGGCGGTGCAGTCGGTTCGCGATGCCCTGGCCAAGTTGGAGCAAGAAACTGCAGAAGGACATGGCAAAGCCAGCGCAGGTGCTGCGGCTGCCTTGCGTGCGGTACTGAAAGACCACGGCAAACACATTGATGCTGCCTTGGAGCAGCAGGTGCATAGCGCATTGGTGGCTGCGGGTGAACTCGAAGGCTGGCAGCGGTGGAGTGCTGATCAGGTGCGTGAAGAGTTGGTGACTAAGGCCGAAGCCTTACTCCAGCGTCCCGACGGTCAGTCTTTGGGTGGCCGAAAGATTCAGGAAAGTCTGCGCCAATTGCGCGAGCAATGGAAAAAAACGGACCAAGGCGGTGCCCCCAACCACGCACTGTGGAAGAAATTTGACGAGGCCTGCAATGCAGCGCACAAGGTCGTGGAGGCGTGGTTAGACAAGATTCGGGCTGAAGCAGCAGAACATAAAGCCCAACGGTTGGCGTTGATTGAGGAACTCAAAGCTTGGGCTGCCAGCCCTGCCGCCTCTTCCGACTGGAAAGCAGTCAATCGCGCGCTGTACCAGTTTGCCGACCGCTGGCGTGCCAGTGGTCATGTGGGTGAAAAGCTCTTTGCCGAGCTGCAACCGCTTTGGAAGCAGGCAATCACGGCAGCCGCGGCACCACTGGAGGCCGCACAAAAGGCCAGCATTCTGCGCCGTCAGGCCATGATTGAAGAAGCCACGGTGTTGGGCGCTGCCCCAACATTGCGCATTGATGCCATCCGTGCCTTGCAACAACGTTGGCAAGCCGAAGCCCAAGGCGTGCCCTTGGACCGTAAGCAGGAGCAAAAGCTGTGGGATACCTTCCGTAAACCCATTGACGATGCTTTCCAGCGCAAGACGGCAGATCGTGAAAAGCAGGCTACCGAATTGAGCGCCCGTGACCGTGCCGTCGTAGATGCTGCCAAAGCGTTGGAAGCGGCCAATGCCAGTGGCGATGCACAGCAAATTCGCCAAGCCATGACTGCATTGGAGGCAGCATTGCGTGGTCAGGCCCAAGCCCGTGCAGATGCTGCGGCACAGGCCAGCGACCAAGGGACAGCCGCACCAGCAGCAGAGACAGCAGCTACCCCAGACGCTACGGCGGCCGATGTGCAGGCCGTGCCAGAAGAGGCTGCCACGGCTGCCCCCAAGGCGGCCAGCCGTCCGGTGGTGGCTGTCCGTGGTGATGACCGCCCCGGTATGAAAAAAGACGCCCCCGCTGCCGCCCCTGTGGGCCGTAATGGCAAACCAGGTGGTGATCGCCGCGATGCCCGTCCAGGCCGTGATGGAGTTCGTCCAGATGCGCGTGGGGGTCGTTTTGCTGATCGGGCTCCCGCCTTCGAAGACCGTGGCCCCCGTTTGGGTGATGCGGCCTTCCGCGCCCAGCGTGAAGCCATGGAGCATGCCCAACAGGCACTGAAGAAGTTGGCTGCCCAAGCACATGGCGAAGCCTTGACCCAGCTGCTTACCGCTTGGGAAAAGCGTGATCCGGCTCTGTTGCCCTCTGCCCAAGAACTGGGTGGGCGGGTGGCACCCGCTGTGCGCACGGCATGGACACAGGCTTTGGGTAAGGCTGCTACAGGGGATGCTGCCCAATCTTTGCTGCGCCTAGAAATGGCTGCTGAAGTGCCGACTCCGGCAGAGCAGTTGTCGGCACGGCGTATGTTGCAATTGCAATTGCTCACGCGCCGCAACGATCCAGCACCCACTGAAACCTGGGGCCGTGATGTAGCCACAGTGTTGGCCAGTGCCAGCGAGGCCACCAGCGCCCGCCGTTTGCAGAACGTGCTCAAGGCACTGCTGCGCAAGGCCTAAGCCGATAGTTGCCTTGTGAGATAGAGGCCCACGGGTGCATGCGCCTGTGGGCTTTTTTGGGGCGTGGTGGAGGCGTTAAAAACAAAAAAGCCGTTGCGCAATGCAACGGCTTTTGAATTTGGTGCCCAGGAGAGGACTCGAACCTCCACGGAGTTACCCGCTAGTACCTGAAACTAGTGCGTCTACCAATTCCGCCACCTGGGCTTTCAGGAAAGAATGGGATTGTAAAACAATACCCAGAACTTTTTAAATTTTCTTAAAACTTCCAAGTCGAAAACAAGGCATAAAATGCTGCATGTCGTTAGACTTGGTGCCCAGGAGAGGACTCGAACCTCCACGGAGTTACCCGCTAGTACCTGAAACTAGTGCGTCTACCAATTCCGCCACCTGGGCATTTCAGGAAAGAACCAGATTGTATACCAAAAAAATGAAATTTAACACCAAGGCAGCACCTTCTTCGGACGAAATTGAGGGCAGCGTGCAGGGCCATCGGGATGGGCACGGTTTTTTGTTGCGCGACGATGGTCAGCCGGATGTTTTCTTACCACCCAATGAAATGCGGGCCGTACTGCACCAAGATCGGGTGCGTGTGCGCGTGGTGCGTCAGGATCGGCGTGGACGCCCCGAAGGCCGGGTGGTCGAAATCATCGAGCGTCCTGCACGTCCTCTGATAGGTCGTTTGTTGCAAGAGAGCGGTGTTTGGTTGGTAGCCCCTGAAGATAAGCGTTATGGTCAAGATGTGTTGATTCCGGCCAATGCGTTGGGGCAGGCACAGCCCGGTCAAGTGGTTGTGGTGGAGCTGACTGAGCCGCCTGCGCTGTTTGGTCAGCCGGTGGGGCGGATCACTGAAGTGTTGGGCGAGGTCGATGACCCCGGCATGGAGATTGAAATTGCCGTGCGCAAATACGATGTGCCGCACATTTTTTCTGAGGCTTGCTTGGCACAAGCGGCTGCCTTGCCCGATAAAGTGCGCGCTACCGACAAACGCCAGCGCATTGACCTCACCGATATCCCCCTGGTGACCATCGATGGCGAAGATGCACGCGATTTTGATGACGCCGTGTATTGTGAGCCCGCCAAAGTGGGGCGCAGTAAGGGGTGGCGCTTGTTGGTGGCTATTGCCGATGTGAGCCATTATGTGCAAACCGGCAGTGCCATTGATATTGACGCCTACGACCGCGCCACCAGCGTCTATTTTCCGCGCCGCGTCATTCCGATGTTGCCTGAAAAACTGTCTAACGGCTTGTGCTCACTCAATCCAGATGTGGAGCGTCTGTGCATGGTCTGCGATATGCTGGTCACGACCAAGGGCGAAGTCCATGCCTACCAGTTCTATCCGGCGGTGATGTTCAGCCATGCGCGCTTCACTTATACCGAGGTGGCCGCTATTTTGGCTAACACCCGTGGCCCTGAGGCGGCCAAGCGTGCGGAGCGTGTGCGCGATTTACTCAATTTGCATGATGTGTATCGGGCTCTATTGCAAGCACGCCAAGCGCGCGGTGCGGTAGATTTTGAAACCACCGAGACACAGATTGTTTGCGATGAGAATGGCCGTATTGAAAAGATCGTGCCGCGTACGCGCAACGATGCCCATCGCCTGATCGAAGAGGCCATGTTGGCCGCCAATGTGTGCAGTGCCGACTTTATTGCCCAAGGCAAACAACATGGCCTATACCGCGTTCATGAGGGCCCTACGCCTGAAAAACAAGACATTCTGCGCAGTTACCTGAAGGCGATGGCCGTGGGGATGTCTATCAGTGAGAATCCCCAGCCGTCTGAATTCCAAGCGATTGCTGAGGCCACCAAAGACCGCCCCGATGCACAGCAAATTCATACCATGCTGTTGCGTTCGATGCAGCAAGCCATTTACACACCCATCAATAGCGGACATTTTGGCTTGGCCTTTGATGCCTACACGCACTTTACCAGTCCGATTCGGCGTTACCCCGATTTGCTGGTGCATCGGGTGATCAAAGCGATTTTGAGCCATACCAAGTATCAATTGCCAGCACTGCCCACTCCTGGCGATGCCCATGCCAAGTTGACCAAACGGCTGGCCAAACGTGTGGCCCCACCGTTGGCTCCCGGAGAAAAGCCACGTAAGAAAGAAACAGGCGCAGCATTGGCCGAAACCCAGTCTTGGGAGGCTGCGGGCTTGCATTGCAGCGCCAATGAGCGCCGTGCCGACGAGGCCAGTCGCGATGTGCAAGCTTGGCTCAAGTGCAAATACATGCGCGAGCATCTGGGTGAGGAATACAGCGGTTTGGTCAGTGCGGTGACCAGCTTTGGCATTTTTGTCACGTTAGACAGCATGTATGTCGAAGGGCTGGTACACATTACTGAACTGGGCGGCGAATACTTCAAGTTTGATGAAGCCCGCCAAGAGTTGCGCGGTGAGCGCAGTGGCATCCGTTATGCCATCGGTACACGGGTGCAGGTGCAAGTGGGCCGGGTAGATTTGGATGCGCGGCGCATTGATTTCAGGTTGCTCCATGAAGATGAGGGGCTGCCTGCACGGCCGACGAAAGATTGGAGCAAAGACCGTCCTAAAGACAACCCAGCACGCAGCAAGGCCCAACCTGCAGGGCGCACCGATGCGGCAGGCGTGGTGGGGGCAAAGAAGGGCCACGCCAAGGCGCGGCGGGCGAAAAGTGGTGGTAGGCGTTCCTAAAAGGCTGGGCTAGACCCAGTGTGCCACCCAGGTTCAAGCCAGTGGCAATAGTCGGCAAGCCAGTGCGTTGGCGGTCAGTGGTAGGTTTGGTGGCCAGAGGTCTGCCGCCTCGCCGTGTGCAAAAACTGCACCGCAGGCTGCTGCATCTGGATTGAGACCCAAGGCCAGACAAGCGCCCACCATGCCGGCCAGCACATCGCCGGTGCCTGCACTGGCCAGTCGGGCATTGCCTGTAGGATTGAGTCGTGGGGGTTGATTTGGTGTGGCAATGATGGTGCCAGTGCCTTTGAGCACAGTGATACACCCAAAACGTTGTGCGAGTTGTTGGGCTGCCTGTAAACGCTGTGCTTGCACCCAGCCCACCTCCGTGCCAAGCAGCCGTGCTGCCTCTAGTGGATGCGGCGTGAGCACCGTGTGGTGTTGACGATGCGCACGCGCTTGCAGGGCTTCTTGCAGCAAGGGATCAACAGCGATTGCATTAAGCGCATCGGCATCAAGCACCAGCTGCGCCGAGTGGGTCAGTATTTGGTGCAGAACTGCATGGATGGCTTGGCCGCCGCCGCAGCCACAGACCACGGTCAACTGCTCAAGGTTCAGAGCTTGGATATGGCGCAGCATCAGTTCGGGTTGCACGGTGTCTATGCTGGGGCTGGCGTCATCGCACAGGCACAGCAAGACGCGTCCAGCACCGCTGTGCAGTGCTGCTCGGGCGGCGAGCAAGGCCGCACCACCCATGCCCATGCCGCGCTGGCCCAAGCCCTCCCCACCGATGACAGCCACATCACCATAGTTTCCCTTGTGACTGGCATGCAGGCGTGTGGCTGGTGCTGGGCGAGCATTGAGCCAGGCGGTGGGTTGCTGTGGGAGCTGAGGGCAGCCCAAATCATCAAACCAGACGGTGCCTGCGGCATCGCGCCCTGCCCCTGTGAATAACCCTGGCTTGAGCGTGAGCAAACTCAGGGTATGGCGAGGGTTGGCATTCAGGGTGCCAGGCGCTGGGGCCAGTCCTGTAGCAAACTGACCCGTGTCAGCCAGCAAGCCGCTAGGCACATCGACAGCCAGCACTGGCGCAGTGCAGGAGCGTATCTGGGCCAAGGTACTCAGCAGTGGATGATGGGCCGACAAAGGGCGTTGTCCGCTGGCGGACAGCCCCACCCCCAACAGGGCATCAATGCACAGATCTTGCGGCCCCAAGGCCGGAGGCTGGTTAGAGAAGCACACACCGGCCTGCTGGGCACGTTGCCAAGAGCGGAGCGCGTCTGCTGGGAGTCGCTCACGTTCGCCCAACCAAGTGACGACTACAGGCAGGTTGTGTTGGTGCAGGTGCATCGCTGCCTCAAAGCCATCACCACCGTTGTTACCGGGGCCACAGACTATCCAAAAGGTGCGTGCATGGGGTGCCAACGCTCTGGCTAACTGCGCTAGCGCCAGCCCCGCCCGTTGCATCAGGGTGTGCGGTGGCAACAGGGCTGCTGCGGCAGTCTCCAGTTGCCTTGTGCTCGCACTGTCCAGTAAGGCATGTGCTGGCCCAGGTGTGATGCGGTACATGGCAAAAGACTTTTAGAGCTTGTGGGTGACGAGCTTGAAGTCGGGGTCTTCTTCGTAAGACTTGATGGCGAATCCTAGGCTACGCATCAATTTGAGCATGGGGCTGTTGTTGGCTAATACCAAGCCTTCAATGTCGTTCAGACCCTTCTCGCGTGCTACGTCCATGATGCTGTGCATCAGGCGTGAGCCCAACCCCTTGCCATTGAAGTCATCGGCCACCACCAAAGCGAATTCGCAACTGGTGCGATCGGGGTTGGTGACGTAGCGCGATACACCCACCATGCGTTCGGTTTCATGGATCTCTCCATCTTCGGTAGCCGTGCGCTGTTTGTGGATGGCTACAAGCGCCATCTCACGGTCGTAATCGATCAGCGTGAAGCGTGCCAGCATCGAAGGTGGCAATTCCGCCATAGAGGAAACAAACCGGTAATAGCGGCTTTGCGGCGACAAGCTCTGCACCAGCGTTTGCAGCATTTGCGCATCGCCTGGATGGATCGGTCGAATAGTGTATTCACCGCCACCGCGCAGCGGCCAGATTTGCTCGTGGCGGGCTGGGTAGGGCAGGATAGCCAGATGGCTGTATTGCAGGTTGCCGCTGGTGTTGGATTGGGGTGCATGGTCAATTGCAATGCGCGCATCTACGGCCACAGCACTGTGTTCATCCACGATGATGGGATTGATGTCCATCTCGCGCAATTGGGGCAGTTCGCAGGCCATTTCAGAGACGCGCAGCAGAATTTGCTCGAGCGCCTCCAGATTGGCGGGGCCAGTACCGCGCCAAGCCCCCAAGGTTTCGGCCACACGCGAACGCTCGATCAGACGGTGTGACAAAAATTGATTCAATGGGGGCAATTCCATTGCTTTGTCGTTGATCAGTTCAATCATGGTGCCACCAGCACCGAAAGAGATCACCGGGCCAAAGGGGTCGTCGCAGACCAGACCAATGCAAATTTCGCGGCCCCGGTGTGTTCGGGCCATCTTTTGCACCGTAACGCCATTGATGCGCGCTTGGGGTTGTGCCTGGGCCACACGTTGCACCATGTCGGTAAAGGTGTCACGGGCGCTGGTGCCGTTCATGATGTTGAGGGCCACGCCCCCCACGTCGGATTTGTGTGTGATATCGGGCGAATCAATTTTGAGTGCCACCGGGAAGCCCAGCTGCGTGGCAATCATCATGGCCTCGTGGGCGCTGCGGGCCAAAATGGTCTTGGTGACTGGGATGTGAAAGGCCGCCAACAGCGTTTTCGATTCCATTTCAGTCAGTACCTTGCGCCGCTCGGCCAAGGCG
This sequence comes from Giesbergeria sinuosa, assembly GCF_042652905.1. Taxonomy (NCBI): domain Bacteria; kingdom Pseudomonadati; phylum Pseudomonadota; class Betaproteobacteria; order Burkholderiales; family Comamonadaceae; genus Giesbergeria; species Giesbergeria sinuosa. Next base: position 235,946 of record NZ_JBHSHJ010000004.1, read on the forward strand.
CTTTCAATCACCAGCCGGGCACCCTCGATGTCGGGTTTGGCCAAGGTGGACAGCGGTGAAGGCGTTTGTTGCAGCAGTTGCTGGTTTTGGTAAAACGAAGCAATGTTGCCAAAGGCTCCAACGGCAGCTTCAGGTGTCCGAAAGCTCGGAATAACCGCATCTTTGAGTATGCTGCGTCCTGGGCCCACAGAGGCATCGCCCATCCAGCAAGTCAGCAAGGGCTTGGCCATGTGGGCTTTGGCGTTAGCCAATGCTTGGGCAATAGCTTCGGCATCGGCGCCAGGGCGTGGAGAAAAAATAGCCAGCACGCCGTCAATCTGGCGCTCTTTGTTGGCTGCCTCAATGGCGGCTTGGTAGTGTTCGGGGCCAGCACATTCAGACAGATCGATCAGGTCGGTGAGTGAGGCCCGGCTGGACAGCTGTGGTCGTAGTGCGCTGATGGATTCTGGCGAGAGCTTGCCCAGTTCTAGGCCAATTTCGTTCACCCAGTCGGCTGCCAGCACACCGGGGCCACCGCCATTGGCCACAATAGCCAGCCGTTTGCCCACTGGGCGGTAGCGCGAAGCCAGGCATTTGGTGGCAGAGAACAATTCGACAAATGAGCGCACGCGCACGGCACCAGCCCGCCGCAGAGCGGCATCAAATACATCGTTGCTGCCAACAATGGCGCCGCTGTGGGTTTGTGCTGCCTCGTTGCCTGCGGCCTTGCGCCCCCCCTTGAGCACCACCACCGGTTTGGCATTGGCCGCCGAGCGCAGGGCGCTCATGAACCGGCGTGCGTTGCTGATGCCTTCCATGTAAACCACGATGCTTTGCGTGAGGCGGTCGTGTGCCAGGAAGTCGAGCACTTGGGCAATGTCGATGCTGGTATTGGGGCCGAGCGACACCACGGAGGAAAAACCCACGCCATTGTTGCGTGCCCAGTCCAAAATGGAGGAAGTGAGCGCACCAGACTGGCATACCAGTGCCAGTGATCCTGTGTGCGCCAGTGCGCCTGCTGCGCTGGCATTGAGGTGCAGGGGCGGGCGTTGCAAGCCTAGGCAGTTGGGGCCCAGCAGATGAATGCCTTCACGCTCTGAAATATGCTTGAGCCGGGCAGCCTCTTCTGCACTGGTGCTGCTGGAGATGACCAGTGCCGAGCGGCACTTCATTCGTCCGGCCAGCTCTAGGGCATTGCCCACCTCGTCTGGGGGCAGGGCAATGATGGCCAAATCTGCCTTGGTTTGTGCCAGATCAGCCAGCGTGCCGGTGGACTGTATGCTGATGAACTGAAGCGAGCCGCTGTACTGTTGCGCCTTGAGCGATTCACACAACATCCGTGCTTGCGCCGTTTGGGTGTCTGGGGCATCTGGCTGGCCCGCAAAAACGACAATCGATTGAGGGGAAAAGAGCGGGGTAAGGTAGTGGTTGTCCATGTTTTCTTACTCGAAGGGCCATCAAAATGCCGACCCCGACCAAGTCGGGCGCACAGAAGATGCAGCCAAAACTACATCACAGACACTGTAGCCAGTCTTGGGCTGTATCTGGAGAAAAAATTAAGCCGTAGCGGGCTACTGCCGAGCCAGAGCTTCCTCAACACGCAGCCCAATATGCAGCACCGTATCGTCATGGAGTGCGGTGTGCCAGAGCATCAAGCCCACAGGCCATTCACCTTGCTGGTGGCAGGGCAGTGACAACGCACAGCCATCCAGCAAATTAACTACGCTGGTATTGCGCAGCAGCAGCGCATTGGTGCGGAAGAATTCGGCATCGCGCTCGGCATCTTGGGCAGCATCTTGGTGTCTGGCAGGCGCCACGGAGGCTATGCTGGGGGCCACAATCGGTACGGTGGGAGACAGCAAAGCATCGACATTGGCCAACTGACGTTGCATCCGTTCCATCCAGTGTTGGCGCGTGCGTAGCAGATCCAAATAATCAGCCGCCAACATGCTGGCCCCCCGCTCAATGCGGCTGCGCACGCGTGGGTCGTATTGCGGGCCATATTGGCTGAGCAGTTGGCGGTGCCAAGCGTAGCTTTCTGCCGCTGTCAGACCACCGCCTGTTTGCAAAGCCAGTACATCGGTGGTCTCTGGCAAGGCCATTTCGGTGATGTGGGCGCCTGCACGGCGTAGGGTCTGTAGTGTGCGGGCAAAGACATGGGCCACATGGCTGTCCAGAGACTCCAAAAAAAGTGCCCCCGGCACCGCCAGCCGCCAACCCGATAAGGGGACTGGATTGTGCCGGACGCGCCGTGCAGCCAATACCTCATGGGCCAGCACTGCGTCACGCACGGAGCGTGTCAGTGCGCCTACTGTATCTAAGGTGGGGGACAGTGGCACCATGCCAGCGGTGGGCACCAGCCTGGCCGTACTCTTGAAGCCAACAAGACCGTTGAGTGCTGCTGGAATGCGCAATGAGCCACCTGTGTCAGAACCCAAGCCAATAAATGCAGCCCCAGTGGCTACCGAGATAGCGGCCCCTGAGGAGGAACCTCCTGGCACAAGTGCTGGGCCGGGCAAGGCACCAAAGCGTCCATCCCAGGCGGCAGGGGTGCCAAAGTGCGGATTGGTGCCCACACCCGAGAAAGCAAATTCCACCATGTTGCTCCGCCCGATGAGCACAGCGCCTGCTGTGCGCAGCCGGGTTACGGCAGGCGCATCTTGTCGAGCCACTGGCGCATGGGCGAGCGCCACAGAACCTGCCGGAGTGGGCTGGCCTTCAATGTCAAACAGGTCTTTCACCGAGACTGCCAGCCCCGCCAGTGGCAACCGTGCCACCGCAGGCTGTGCAGCATGGTGGCGCGCCTCCTCAAACATCGTGCGGGTAAAGGCATGTGCACAGGCTGAAGACTGGGCGCTGGCAATGCTGCGCTCCATCTCGGCGCTGGCGCTGCTTTGGCCACGCTGCACCAGTTGCCGTGTGGTGTCAAGGTCGTTCATCATGGATATGCTAGAATATTAGGGTTTTGCCGACTGTCAGAGGCCGTTTCCTTGGGCACTACAGTCTAGTGGCAAGACTAATCCCAAACCAGCCCATTCAAGGTGTTGTCGTCCGTATTGGGCACAAATGTCGGGCTGGGTTTTAGACCCAACCTTTGGAAAAATACCATGTCCGTTACCATGCGCGAAATGCTGGAAGCCGGTGTCCACTTTGGTCACCAAACCCGCTTCTGGAACCCCAAGATGGCCCCGTTCATCTTCGGCCATCGCAACAAGATTCACATCATCAACTTGGAAAAGTCTCTGCCTTTGTTGCAGGACGCCGCCAAGTTTGCCAAGCAACTGTCGGCCAATGGCGGCACCATCCTCATGGTGGGTACCAAGCGCCAAGCCCGCGACACCATCGCTGCTGAAGCCGCCCGTGCTGGCGTGCCTTTCGTCAACCAGCGTTGGTTAGGCGGTATGCTGACCAACTTCAAGACGGTCAAGACTTCGATCAAGCGCCTCAAGGACATGAAGGCCCAGCAAGAAGCTGGTCTGGAAGCCATGAGCAAGAAAGAGCAGCTGATGTTTGCTCGCGAGATCGAAAAGCTGGAAAAGGACATTGGCGGCATTCAAGACATGACCGCTTTGCCCGATGCCATCTTCGTCATCGACGTGGGCTTCCACAAGATTGCTATCGCTGAAGCCAAGAAGCTGGGCATCCCACTGATTGGTGTGGTCGATACCAACCACTCGCCCGATGGCATTGGCTACGTTATCCCCGGCAACGACGACTCGGCCAAGGCCGTGGATCTGTACGCCCGCGTGATTGCTGACGCCATCATCGAAGGCCGTGCCAATGCCGTGGAAGATGTAGCCCGTGCCGTGGCTGCACCTGAAGGTACCGACGAGTTTGTGGAAGTGCAAGACGCTGCCGCCTAATCGGCCAGCCTCACTGCGCGGATCGCGGTAAAAAGCGGGGCTGATGTAGCCCCCTTTTTTTATCTTGAATCGATTGAACTGAATACGGAGAAAACAAATGGCTGCAATTACCGCAAGCATGGTCGCTGAACTGCGCGCTAAGACCGATGCCCCGATGATGGAATGCAAAAAGGCACTGACCGAAGCCGATGGCGACATGGCCAAGGCCGAAGAGTTGCTGCGTGTCAAGCTGGGCACCAAGGCAGGCAAGGCTGCTTCGCGCATCACCGCTGAAGGCGTGGTGGCTGTGCACATTGAAGGCAATGTGGGTGGTCTGATCGAAGTCAACAGCGAAACCGACTTCGTTAGCAAGAACGATAGCTTCATCGCTATGGCCAATGCTGCTGCCAAGCTGGTGGCACAAAACAATCCTGCCGATGTAGCAGCACTGGGCGCTCTGGCCTACGAGCAAGACAGCTTTGGCCCCACCTTGGAAGACGTGCGCAAGGGTCTGATCGGCAAGATCGGTGAGAACATGTCTTTCCGCCGCTTCAAGACCTTCTCGGGCGGTAGCCAATTGGCTTCCTACCTGCACGGCTCGCGCATTGGCGTAGTGGTCGAGTATGAAGGTGATGCTACGGCTGCCAAGGACGTGGCTATGCATGTGGCCGCCATGAAGCCCGTGGCCTTGACCAGCGCCGAAGTGCCTGCCGACCTGATCGAAAAAGAGCGCAGCGTGGCAACTGCCAAGGCTGCCGAATCGGGCAAGCCCGCCGACATCGTTGCCAAGATGGTCGAAGGCTCTGTAGCCAAGTACCTCAAGGAAGTCTCACTGGCTGACCAAGTGTTCGTCAAGGCTGCCGATGGCAAGCAAACCGTGGCTCAGATGCTCAAGGCCGCCAACACCACCATCAAGGGCTTTACCCTGTACGTAGTGGGCGAAGGCATTGAGAAGAAGGTTGACGACTTTGCTGCTGAAGTGGCTGCCCAAGTGGCCGCTGCCAAGGCTGCTGCCTGATTGTTGACTGGCCCCACCCATTTCCCCTTTCATCACCTACCCTTACGGAGAATTTCCCATGACCCTCGTGACACCGGCCTACAAGCGCATCCTGCTCAAGTTGTCGGGCGAGGCCCTGATGGGCGATGATGCTTTTGGTATTAACCGAGCAACCATCGAGCGCATGGTCTCTGAAGTGGCCGAAGTCACCGCCATGGGGGTAGAGGTGGCCGTGGTGATTGGTGGGGGCAATATCTTCCGTGGGGTTGCGGGCGGATCGGCAGGTATGGATCGCGCCACAGCAGACTACATGGGTATGCTGGCCACGGTGATGAATGCCTTGGCGCTGGCCGATGCCATGGATCGCCAGGGTCTGACAGCGCGTGTGATGTCGGCCATCTCGATTGAGCAGGTGGTCGAGCCTTATGTGCGTCCCAAGGCCCTGCAATACCTCGAAGAAGGCAAGGTGGTGGTTTTTGCTGCTGGCACCGGCAACCCCTTCTTCACCACCGACACTGCGGCTGCTTTGCGGGGGGCCGAAATTGGGGCCGAACTGGTGCTAAAGGCTACCAAGGTAGATGGTGTCTATTCTGCCGATCCGCACAAAGATCCTACCGCCACGCGCTATGTTCAGTTGAGCTTTGATGAGGCGATGGTGCGCAATCTGGGCATCATGGACGCTACCGCTTTTGCCCTGTGCCGCGACCAGAAACTGCCTGTAAAAGTGTTTTCCATCATCAAGCCTGGCGCCCTCAAGCGTGTGGTGCTCGGTGAAGATGAAGGCACGCTGGTTTACGCTTGACATGTGGGTCTGTATTGCCACGCTGTGTGGCACATGGGCCAGCATTGCATTTCAGGAAACAACATGACGATTGCCGATACCAAGAAAACCATGGAAACCAAAATGGATCAGTCCATTGTGGCTTTCAAAAGCAACCTGCAAAAAATCCGCACAGGTCGGGCCAATCCGGCTTTGTTGGATGTGATCCACGTCGAATACTATGGCTCGATGGTGCCCCTGAGCCAAGTGGCCAATGTGTCGCTGCTGGATTCGCGCACCATCAGCGTGCAGCCGTGGGAAAAGAACTTGGGCTCCAAGATCGAAAAAGCCATCCGTGAGAGTGATTTGGGTCTGAACCCCGCCTCGATGGGGGATTTGATTCGCGTGCCCATGCCTCCTATGAGCGAAGAGCGCCGCAAAGAGATGACCAAGTTGGCGCGCAACGAGGGCGAGTCGGCCAAAATTGCCATTCGCAACCTGCGCCGTGATGCCAACGAATCGGTGAAAAAGCTTGTCAAAGACAAGCTCGCTTCTGAAGACGAGCAAAAGCGATCTGAAACCGAAATTCAGAAAGTCACAGACCGGCATATTGCTGAGATCGATACGCTGGTAGCGGCCAAAGAGCAAGAAATTATGGCGGTTTGAGGCCAGGCAGCAGCGTTCTGTGTCTACCGCTCTTTCTGCACCAGTTCCCCACCATATTGCCATCGTGATGGATGGCAATGGGCGTTGGGCTCAGCGCCGTTTCCTGCCGCGTCTGGCCGGGCACAAACAGGGTGTAACAGCCTTGCGTCGATGTGTGCAAGCTTGTGCACAGCGGGGTGTGGCCGTGCTGACGGTATTTGCGTTTTCTTCCGAAAATTGGGGCCGTCCTGCTGAAGAGGTCACGGGTCTGTTGGACTTGCTGGCTTTGGCCTTATCGCGTGAAGTGCCCCAGTTGTGCAAGGATGGCGTGCGTGTGCGCTTTATTGGCGACCGCGTCAGTTTGTCCTCTAGGGTGCGTCAAGGCTTGGAGCAGGCCGAAGCCACCACCGCCCACAACAGCCGCTTGCTGCTCAACATTTGCTTTAATTATGGTGGCCGTTGGGATATTGCCCAAGCAGCGGCCACATTGGCTGCTCGTGGCGAGCCGATCACTGAAGCTAGTTTGAATGCAGCAATGGCTCTGTCGGGGGTGTCTGATCCCGATTTGCTCATTCGCACCGGTGGGGAGATGCGCCTGAGTAATTTTCTGCTCTGGCAGTCGGCTTACTCTGAACTGTTGTTCAGCGATAAACTCTGGCCCGACTTTGATGAAGCTGCATTAGACGCAGCGATTGCCGATTACCGCACGCGTGAGCGCCGTTTTGGTAAAACCTCCGAGCAAGTGCTGGCCGTGCCTAGCCCCTCTTTGCCAGCCTGAAAGGGCACCATGCTGCAACAGCGCGTACTCACGGCCTTGGCTTTGCTGGCAATTTTGTTGCCAGCCCTGATCTATCCCTCGTTTGTGCCTTTTGCCTTGGTGGTATTGGTGCTGATGGCGGCTGCCGCTTGGGAGTGGGGACGGCTCAATGGCTGTGCCATGTTGCCTGCTTTGTTGTTAGGTGCAGGCTGTGTGGCATTGTGTTTACTGACTTGGTGGCTAGGTTGGCTACAGCAAGCCCTGATGCCATTGTGGTTGGGCGCTGGGCTGTTTTGGGTGGTGAGTGTGGTGCTCATGTTGCGTGCGGGGGTCACGGGTTGGCCACGCATTCCGATGACAGTGCGGTTGGTCGCTGGGGTCGTGGCGCTGTGGCTGGCTTGGCTGGCAGCGGTGCAAGCCCGTCTGGTAGGTATCAATTTTTTGCTCTCGGCGCTGGCCTTGGTGTGGGTGGCCGACATTGCCGCCTACGGTGCAGGCCGGGCATTGGGTTTGCGTTTCACTCGCCAGAAGTTGGCACCATCCATCAGCCCTGGTAAAACATGGGAAGGCGTGGGTGGCGCGGCGGTGGGTGTGCTGTTGTTGGCTTGGGGCTGGGTAGCAGCCGAGGCTGCTTGGCATACACCCGTGGCCAGTTTGTTTGCGCGCCTAGCCCAGCAAAGCTGGTGGTTGCTGTTGCCTGTGGTGTTGTTTATGGTGGCGATGAGTGTGGCGGGTGATTTGGTCGAATCACTCATCAAGCGTGCTGCAGGTGCTAAAGACAGTAGCCGCCTGTTACCTGGTCACGGTGGTGTGTTAGACCGCGTAGATGCCTTGCTGCCGACCCTGCCTTTGGCGATGATGTTTTTCTCTTTGCTGTAAAAAGCGAGCACAAGAAGCCCATGAAACAACGGATTACGGTGCTGGGTTCGACCGGCTCGATTGGTAGCAATACCTTGGATGTGCTGGCACGCCATCCAGAGCGTTTTGAGGTTTTTGCTCTCAGTGCTGCCACCCAAGTGGACTTGATGCTGACGCAATGTGCCCAGTTCCGGCCCCGTTATGCTGTCATGGCCAGTGCCCCCCATGCACAGCTGCTGGCAGACAAAATGCAAGCCCAGGGGCTGACAACCCAAGTGCTCTCTACCCCTGATGCGCTAGAAACCATTGCAGCCCACCCTGATGTGGATGCGGTGATGGCCGCCATTGTGGGTGCGGCGGGTTTGGCTCCCTGTCTGGCGGCTGCACGGGCTGGCAAACGATTGCTGTTGGCAAACAAAGAGGCGCTGGTGGTGGGGGGCGAGGTGTTTATGCGTGCCGTGCGTGAAGGTGGTGCAACCCTGTTGCCCATCGATAGCGAGCACTCCGCTATTTTCCAATCCCTGCCCGAAGACCCTTCTACTTGGGAGCGGCGGGTCGAAAAAATTATCCTGACTGCTTCGGGGGGGCCATTTCGCAGTCGAGCCCCCGAAACCTTGCGGGAAGTGACCCCAGAGCAAGCTTGTGCCCATCCCAACTGGGTGATGGGGCGCAAAATTTCGGTTGATTCAGCCACCATGATGAACAAAGCCTTGGAGGTGATTGAGGCCCGTTATCTGTTTGGTTTGGCTCCGGCACGGCTGGATGTGGTCATTCATCCACAAAGCATCATTCACTCGATGGTGCAGTACCGCGATACCTCGGTGGTGGCACAGTTGGGTACGCCCGATATGCGCGTGCCAATCGCTTACGGCCTTTCTTGGCCCGATCGCATCGAGTCTGGAGCGGCTGCATTGGACTTTCATGCGCTCTCCGCCATGACTTTCGAGGCCATTGACGACCACGGTCACCCAGGGCGTTTTCCAGGGCTACGGCTGGCCTGGGAGGCGCTGGAGGCACCAACAGGCACCACAGCGGTGCTCAATGCTGCCAATGAGGTCGCTGTCGCCACCTTTCTGGAGCGCCGCATCCGCTTTGATCAGATCCATGCGGTGAATCAAGCCACCTTGGCGGCGGTAGTGCCGGCACATCCAGATTCTTTACAAGATCTGTTGGCACTGGATGCACAGGCCCGTGCCGCCGCACACCGTGCTGCGGCACGTATGGCTGCATGAAGCGGTTTGTCCTGCTGGAGACATCTCTACCATGCTGACCGTTGTGGCTTTTGTATTGGCATTGGGGATCCTGATTGCTGTGCATGAATATGGGCACTATCGGGTGGCAGTGGCTTGTGGTGTCAAGGTGCTGCGGTTTTCTGTGGGGTTTGGTCAACCGTTGTGGCGTTGGCAATCCCCTGTGTCCGGAACGGAGTTTGTACTGGCAGCCTTTCCTTTGGGCGGTTATGTACGGATGCTGGATGAGCGCGAGGCACCTGTGCCAGCCCATGAGCGCCATTTGGCATTCAATACGCAACCTTTACGGGTGCGGGCCGCCATCGTGGCTGCGGGGCCAGTAGCCAATTTGCTACTGGCTATCTTCCTGTATCCAGGGGTGAATTGGACAGGGGTGGAAGAGCCAGTAGCACGGCTAGCCAGTCCGGTGCCAGAGTCAGTTGCGCAAAAGGCCGGTTTGCAGGGTGGCGATTGGGTGCGCAATGCAGCTATGGGGAGCGAAGAACTCCGTCCGGTGCGTTCGTTTGAAGACCTGCGCTGGATGTTGACCCAGGCGGCACTGGACACAACCTCAATTCGGTTAGAGGTGCAGTCGGCAGAAGGTGCGCGCTTGCGTTCAGTGGTATTGTCTTTCGAGCAACTCGATGTGCGAGAGGCTGATGCCCAGCTTTTGCGCAAGGTGGGCATTGTTTCACCCTGGACTCGTCCACTGATTGGTAGCCTCAAGCCTGAAGGGGCCGGTCAGCGGGCTGGTTTGCGCGAGGGCGATTTGGTCTTGCAGGTGGGCGCTGTTGATGTGGTTGATGGGCAACAGTTGCGTGAACTGATCCGAACCTCTGTCCGCGCAGGTCAGCCCATCACACAGACTTGGCGTTTGCAACGTGCTGGGCAGGTATTGACACTGGAAGTGACCCCAGATTTGATGCAGGAGCCCGCCGGTATGGTGGCCCGCATTGGTGCTTATGTGGGCGCTCCTCCTGAACTGGTGGTGGTGGAATATGGCCTGGGGGAAAGTCTCTGGAATGGTGCTGTGCGCACTTGGGATGTAGCACTGCTGACCCTGCGCATGATGGGGCGTATGGTGGTGGGAGAGGCTTCGCTCAAAAATCTGAGCGGCCCACTCACCATTGCCGATTATGCGGGGCGTTCTGCCAGCATGGGGCTGACCCAGTATGTGTTGTTCTTGGCACTGATCAGTGTCAGCTTGGGTGTGCTCAATCTGTTGCCCTTGCCGGTCTTGGATGGTGGGCACCTGATGTATTATCTTTGGGAGGGCGTAACAGGCAAAGGGGTTTCCGATGCTTGGATGGAGCGCCTACAGCGTGGCGGTGTTGCTCTGCTGTTGCTCATGATGTCTATCGCCTTGTTCAACGATATCACCCGGCTTTTCGGCTAATCTTACGCACACCGCTGGATGGCAGCGGTGGCATTCGCTTGATCCATGAAAACACATATCCACCGCTTTGGCATGCGTACTGCATCGGCTGTTGCCGCCATGATTTTTGCTGCCCAGGCAGCGTGGGCACTGGAGCCTTTCCAGGTTCAAGACATCCGTATTGAGGGCTTACAACGCATTGAGCCAGGCACTGTGTTTGCCTCCATGCCGCTGCGGGTGGGTGAACAATACAACGACGAAAAGGGTGCCGCAGCTATCCGTGCCTTGTTTGCGTTGGGTGTGTTCAAGGATGTGCGCCTGCAAGCCAATGGTAATGTGCTGGTGGTGGTGGTTGAAGAGCGCCCTACCATTGCCGATGTGGATTTTGCAGGCACCCGCGAGTTTGATAAGGATGCACTCAAAAAGAGTATGCGCGATGTGGGCTTGGCCGATGGCCGCCCCTATGACAAGGCGCTGACCGATCGGGCCGAGCAAGAGCTCAAGCGCCAATACATCAACAAAGGGTTTTATGGGGCCGAGGTGGTCACCACCGTCACTCCTGTGGAGCGTAACCGGGTGAACCTCAGCTTCACCATTGTCGAAGGCGAGAGCGCACGCATCAAAGATATTCAGATCGTGGGCAACAAGGCATTCAGTGATGCCACCTTGAAAGACTTGTTCAATCAGGATACCGGGGGCTGGTTGAGTTGGTATACCAAGTCCGACCGTTATGCACGCTCCAAACTCAATGCCGATCTGGAAGCACTGCGCTCTTACTACCTGCAACGGGGCTATCTGGAGTTCCGCATCGATTCGACCCAGGTGGCTATTTCGCCCGACAAGCAGGATATTTCCATCACCATCAACGTCACGGAGGGTGAGCCTTACGTGGTGTCGGCAGTCAAGCTCGAGGGCAACTACCTGGAGCGTGAGAACGAATTCAAGGCATTGGTAGCCATTCGCCCCGGTGAGCCTTACAACGCTGACCAAGTAGCCGAGACCACCAAGGCATTCTCAGAGCATTTTGGTAATTTTGGTTTTGCCTTTGCCCGTGTAGAAGCCGCCCCAGAAATTGACCGAGAAAACAATCGGGTGGTACTGGTGTTGCAGGCCGAGCCATCGCGTCGAGCCTATGTGCGCCGCATTCAGTTGGCAGGTAACAACCGCACCCGCGATGAAGTCATTCGCCGCGAATTCCGCCAGTTTGAATCCTCATGGTACGACGGCGAGAAAATCCGTCTCTCCCGCGACCGGGTAGATCGGTTGGGTTACTTCACCAGTGTGGACATTGAGACTCAGGAAGTCCCTGGCGCTCCCGATCAGGTGGATTTGGTCGTTACCGTAGCGGAAAAGCCAACCGGATCGCTGCAATTGGGCGCTGGCTTCTCGAGCGCCGAGAAGGTATCGTTCTCTTTCTCCATCAAGCAAGAAAATGTGTTTGGTTCTGGCAACTACCTTGGGGTGGATGTCAATACCAGCAAGTACAACCGCAATTTGGTTTTTAGTACCACCAACCCATATTTCACAGCCGATGGTATTTCGCGCACCCTCGACCTGTACCATCGTACCAACAAGCCCTATCAAGACCAGGGCGGCAACTACGAGTTGATCAGCACCGGGGCCAGCGTCCGTTTTGGCATTCCGTTCAGTGAGACCGATACCGTATTCTTTGGTGGTGGTGCCGAGCGCAACCAGATTAAGGCGGGCACCAATATCCCAGCGGCTTACTTGGCCTACGCAGACGAGTTTGGCGATACCAGCACTTCCGTGCCTCTGACCATTGGCTGGGCGCGTGATGCCCGCGACAGCGCGCTGGCACCCAACACCGGCCGCTATCAGCGCCTGAATTCTGAATGGTCGGTGGCTGGTGACGCGCGTTACGTGCGTGCCAATTACCAGTATCAGCAATATGTGCCATTGAGCAAGCGATTTACGCTGGCTTTCAATGGAGAATTGGGCTGGGGCAAAGGGATGAACAACCGACCCTTCCCAGTGTTCAAGAATTTCTACTCGGGTGGTCTGGGTTCGGTGCGTGGTTTTGACCAAGGTACGTTGGGGCCACGCGATGTGACAGGGGCGTCTTTGGGTGGCCCGAAAAAAGTCACGCTTAACCTGGAGTTGATCACGCCCTTCCCAGGGGCGGGTAACGACCGCACTTTGCGCATGTTTACCTTTGTTGACGCAGGCAATGTGTTTGGCGAAAACGAGAAGGTCGCTTGGGGTGATATGCGGGCATCTGTGGGCTTGGGTTTGAGTTGGATTTCTCCCTTGGGGCCACTGCGTCTGGCCTTTGCACAGCCAGTGCGTAAGTTTGCTGGCGATAGAATCCAGAAACTGCAATTCCAGATTGGAACGTCTTTCTAATGAAAACATTTTCTCGCTCTCTGTCCCTGGCACTGGTGCTGGGTTCCTTGGTTGTGGCTGCACCTGTACAGGCGCAGGACTTCAGGGCCGGCTTTGTCAACACCGATCGCATCTTCCGTGAAGCTGGCACGGCCAAAGCGGCACAAGGCCGTCTGGAGCAGGAGTTTTCCCGCCGCGACAAGGAAATCATCGACCAAGGCAACGCCCTGAAGGCTGCTACAGAAAAATTCGAGCGTGAAGCACCCACGATGGCGGAGAGCCAGCGTTTGGCCCGCCAGCGCCAATTGGTGGATCAAGACCGTGACCTGCAACGCAAGCGCCGCGAGTTTCAAGAAGACCTGAACACCCGCAAAAATGAAGAACTGGCCCAAGTGTTGGAGCGTGCCAACAAGGTGGTCAAGCAGGTGGCAGAGGCAGAAAAATACGATGTGATTCTGGATCAGGCGGTTTACATCAATCCCAAGCACGACATCACTGACAAAGTGATCAAGGCGTTGAATGCCGCAGCCAAGTAAGGCGCAGTTTTGGCAGGTGGGTGGCGCGTGAGCTTGTCTCTTGGTGAAATCGTTGCGGCGCTGGGTGGCTCACTGGAGGGAAACCCTCAAGTCACCATAGAGCGTCTGGCCCCGCTGGAAGTGGCGGGGCCGCAAGAGCTCAGTTTCTTGAGCAATCCCCGCTATCGGCAGCAACTGGCCGCCTCCCGGGCGGCCTGTGTCATTGTGGCCCCTGCATTGCGGGAGGTTGCACTGGTGCGGGGGGCTTGTATCGTCAGTGACGATCCTTACGCCTACTTTGCCAGAACCACGCAGCTCTGGAAGCAGCGCCACGCTGTCCCAGTGCTTGCCGGTATTCATCCGAGCGCGGTGGTTGATCCCGCGGCTGTGATCGACCCTACGGCCTCGATTGGCCCTTTGTGTGTGGTCGAGCGCGGTGCGGTCATTGGTGCTGGTACGGTGCTCAAATCTCGGGTCACGGTCAGCGAAGGTTGCCAGATTGGTGCGCGCTGTATTGTGCATCCTGGGGTGGTGATTGGTGCTGATGGTTTTGGTTTTGCCCCCCAGCAGAAACAGTGGATCAAAATTGAGCAGCTCGGTGCGGTACGCATTGGTGACGATGTGGAAATTGGCGCCAATACCTGTATTGACCGGGGTGCATTGCAGGACACCGTGATTGAAGATGGTGTCAAGTTGGATAATCTGGTGCAAATTGGTCACAACGTGCGTGTCGGCCAACACACGGCCATGGCCGGTTGTGTGGGTGTAGCGGGCAGCGCCACCATTGGTTCTCATTGCACCATTGGTGGTGGTGCCGTTGTGCTGGGGCATTTAACCTTGGCCGATGGCGTCAACGTTTCTGCGGCCACTGTCGTCACACATTCACTCAACCGCCCCGGACATTACACCGGCATGTTTCCCATTGATGACAATGCGCAATGGGAAAAAAACGCTGCCACACTCAAACAACTACACCGGCTGCGTGAACGCATCAAGGCGCTAGAGCGCGGCCCTGACGCAGCCTGAACGGAACCGATCATGATGGACATCCACGCAATTCTCAAGCAACTGCCCCACCGCTATCCTTTTTTGTTGGTGGATCGTGTGGTGGAGTTGGAGCGCAATCAGCGCATCCGGGCGATCAAGAACGTCACGTTCAATGAGCCTTACTTCACAGGTCATTTTCCAGGCCGTCCGGTCATGCCGGGTGTGCTGATTCTGGAGGCTTTGGCGCAAGCGGCAGGGCTGTTGGCCTTTGATGCGATGGGGCAGGTGCCCGATGAGAACAATATCTATTATTTTGTGGGCATCGACAGCGCACGCTTCAAGCGGCCTGTAGAGCCGGGTGACCAGCTCATTCTCGATATCACCATCGATCGGGTGCGTGGCGGTATCTGGAAGTTCAAGGGCGTGGGGCGCGTGGGTGAGGAGGTCGCTTGCGAGGCTGAACTGATGTGTACCATGCGCAGCGTGGCCTAAGCGGGAGTGGCAGGTTTTGGCTGTGAGCACGATTCACTCTACGGCGTTGGTCGATGCTGCCGCGCAGATAGATAGCAGCGTCACCATTGGGCCTTATGCCGTCATTGGCCCCCACGTCACGATAGGGGCGGGTTCTACGGTGGGAGCCCATTGTGTCATTGAGGGGCACACCACTATCGGGCAGGACAACCGCATCTTTCAATTTGCCTCGTTGGGCGCCGCCCCGCAAGACAAGAAATATGCAGGTGAACCCACCCGATTGGTGATTGGGGATCGCAACACCATTCGCGAATTCTGCACCTTCAATACTGGTACGGTACAAGACCAAGGCATAACCACCATTGGCAATGACAACTGGATCATGGCTTATGTCCATATCGCCCACGATTGTGTGGTGGGTAACCAGACCATTCTTGCCAACAATGCAACATTGGCAGGCCATGTGCAAGTGGGCGATTACGCCATCATTGGTGGCCTGACGGGCGTGCACCAGTTCACTCAAGTGGGTGCCCATGTGATGGCCGGTTTTGCCAGCCATATCTCGCAAGATGTGCCGCCGTTCATGATGGTGGACGGCAACCCGTTGGCGGTGCGTGGCTTTAATTTGGAAGGGCTGCGCCGACGCGGGTTTTCTCCGGCCCGCATCGCGGCTGTCAAGCAGATGCACCGCCTGTTGTACCGGCAGGGTCTGACGCTGGATGCCGCCCGCAGCGCGATTGCTGAGTTGCCCGCCACCTACCCGGAAGCTACTGACGATATTGCCTTGTTATTGGCCTTCCTTGAGGCATCCGCACGCGGTATTGCCCGCTAGGCAGACACTGATGAGCAAGCATCTACCCCGCATTGCCATGGTGGCAGGCGAAGCCTCTGGCGATTTACTGGCCGGGTTGCTACTGGACGGTATGCAGCACTATTGGCCCGGCTTGCCCAGCCAAGGCATTGGTGGCCCACAAATGGCCCGGCGGGGGTTTGAGGCATGGTGGCCCAGCGACAAGCTGGCCGTACATGGTTATAGCCTTGAAGTGTTGCGCCGCCTGGGGGAAATCATCCAGATCCGCCGCCAGTTACGCACGCGATTGTTGCAAGACAAGCCGGATGTATTCATTGGGGTGGATGCCCCCGATTTCAATCTGGGGCTGGAACGTGATTTGCGGGCCGCTGGGATCAAGACCGTGCATTTTATTTGCCCTTCTATTTGGGCTTGGCGTGCCAAACGGGTAGAAAAAATTCGCCGGGCGGCCCACCATGTGCTGTGTGTCTTTCCATTCGAGCCAGAGTTGTTGGCCCGTCATGGGATTGCCGCCACGTATGTAGGGCACCCTTTGGCAAATGTGATTCCGCTGGAGCCAGACCGTTTGGCGGCCCGTAAGGCGTTGGGCTTAGAGCCGGAAGATACGGTGTTGGCTATTTTGCCAGGCAGCCGTGGGGCAGAAATCAAATACATCACGCCAGCCTTTTTGCAGGCGGCTGCTTTGGTGCGCCAAGTCTATCCGGGCTTGAAGTTGGTGCTGCCTGCCGTACCCGCATGGCGGGCGACGATTGAAGGCATGGCCCATGCTGCGGGTCTGGACGGAGTGTTGCAAGTGGTCACTGGGCAATCGCATACTGTGCTGGCCGCTTGTGATCTGACCTTGATTGCCAGTGGTACCGCTACCCTAGAGGCGGCTTTGTTCAAGCGACCGATGGTCATTGCCTACCGAATGCAGTCCCTGAGTTGGCAACTCATGCAGCGTAAGCAGTTGCAGCCTTGGGTAGGCCTGCCTAATATCCTGTGTGGTGAGTTTGTGGTGCCAGAGCTGATTCAAGGGGCTGCTACGCCTCAGGCTTTGGCCGGTGCGGTGCTCGAATGGCTGGATGCACGCCAACACGCTCCCGAGCGTATCGCGGGGCTGCATCAGCGTTTTATGGCTTTGCACCATAGCTTGCGCCGCAACACTTCTGCTTTGGCTGCCGATGCCATCCGACAAGTTCTTGCTGCCTGAACAGCATTGTTTGCCTTGGCATCCTCCAGGCTTGGTAGCCGGGGTGGATGAGGCTGGGCGGGGGCCGCTGGCAGGGCCAGTGGTGGCTGCGGCTGTCATTCTGGATGAATTGCACCCCATTGAGGGGCTGGCCGATTCTAAAAAACTGACGCCAACTCGGCGCGAGGCGCTGTTTGATGAGATTCGTGCCAAGGCACTGTGTTGTAGTATTGCCCAAGCCAGCGTAGAAGAAGTCGACCGCCTGAATATCTTGCAAGCTACCCTGTTGGCTATGCGCCGCGCCGTGCTGGGGCTGCGCCTCAAGCCAGTGATGGCGCTGGTCGATGGCAACCGTCTGCCCCAACTGGACATGCCCGCTGAGGCGATTGTCAAGGGCGATGCGCTGGTGCCCGCCATTTCGGCAGCCTCTATTTTGGCCAAGGTGTACCGAGACCGCTGGTGCCTGCAAGCCGATACACAGTATCCAGACTATGGTTTTGCGCTACACAAGGGCTATGGCACCGCAGCCCATTTGGCCGCCTTACAAGCGCATGGCCCTTGCCCGCTGCACCGCTACTCTTTTGCTCCGGTGGCTAAGGCCCAACGGGCCGTTGTTAGCGTAAAAGACGTTTTATGACCGCTCCTTCCGTCACTCTGATCCACTCCCGCGATAACCCCCTGCTCAAAGATTTGCGCCGTCTGGCCCAAGACAGCACCGCTTACCGTAAGCAGGGCCGGGTTTGGCTAGAGGGCGATCATCTTTGCCGTGCTGCCTTGGCGCGGGGTTTGCAACCGGCTGTCGCGGTCTTTGCAGAATCTTTCTGGTCGGCGGCACCGCCCGCATGGGCACAAGGGGCTGGCCGGGTGGTGGTGATACCGGACGGGTTGTTTGCTGACATCAGCGGCCTAGAGTCGCCAGCCCAAATGGGTTATGTGATGGATTACGCTGCCGCCCCGGCCGTGCTGCCCGATGCACCCACTGTGGTGCTAGACCGGGTGCAAGATGCGGGCAATGTGGGTTCCATTTTGCGCAGTGCGGCCGCTTTTGGCTTTGTGCAGGTGTTGGCCCTCAAAGGTACAGCGGCACTGTGGGCACCCAAAGTGCTGCGGGCTGGTATGGGTGCACATTTTGGTTTGCGCTTGCTCGAAGGTTTACAGCCTGAGGCCTTGGATGCTTTGCAGATGCCCTTGATTGTCACCAGCTCGCACCAAGGGGCCTTGATTCAGCACCAAACCCTGCCTTGGCCTTGCGCTTGGGCTTTGGGCCACGAAGGCCAAGGGGTGGGCGATGCGGTGGCGGCCCGCGCGGCTTTGTCGGTACGCATTGCCCAACCCGGTGGTGAAGAATCACTCAACGTGGCCGCAGCCGCCGCCATCTGCTTGCACGCCAGCGCGGTGGCGGCTTTTGCCCCTGCTTCAGCCACTTGAGGCCACGGGTTTTCCCTGAAACTGTCATTCAGAAATCATGGTCATTGGCTATAATAGGCGGCTTTTACGCATCCCTTACGCCTAGCGCAGCTTCATAGCCGACCCCCACAAGAGCTTTTGCACGAGACTCCATCCTGTCTCCTGCTCCGCTGGGCGTGCCCGTAACCAAACCGGAGAACCCAGTGCTATTGTCTCTACAGGGAACCTTCCCGCCCGCCATTCTGGCGCTCGCAGACGGCACGGTCTTTATCGGCAATTCGATCGGTGCCACCGGCACCACCGTTGGTGAAGTGGTGTTCAACACCTCTATCACCGGCTACCAAGAAATCCTGACAGACCCCAGCTATTGCCAGCAGATCGTGACCCTCACGTATCCGCACATTGGCAACTATGGCGTCAATGCCGAGGACATCGAAGCCGACAAAGTCCACGCCGCAGGCCTCATCATCAAAGACCTGCCTTTGCTGGCCAGCAATTTCCGCTCCACCGAAACGCTGTCGCAATACTTGGTGCGCGAAAACACGGTCGCCATTGCCAACATCGACACGCGCCAGCTCACGCGTTTGCTGCGTAGCCAAGGGGCGCAAAACGGCGCTATCGTTGGTTTGGCTGTGGGTGAAGCGGTCACACAGGCACGCATTGACGAAGCCATTGCTGCTGCCAAGGCCGCCCCCCCCATGAAGGGCTTGGATTTGGCCCAAGTAGTGACCACCACAGCCCCCTACCAGTGGGAACAAACCGAATGGAAGCTAGGCCAAGGTTACGGCCAGCAGACCGCCCCGCGCTTCCATGTGGTGGCCTACGATTTTGGCGTGAAGAAAAACATCTTGCGCATGTTGGCTGAGCGCGGTTGCAAACTCACGGTGGTGCCCGCCAAAACCCCAGCTGCCGAAGTGCTGGCGCTGAACCCTGATGGCGTATTCTTGTCCAACGGCCCCGGCGACCCACAGCCTTGCGATTACGCCATTGCTGCTGCCCAAGCCATCATTGAGTCGGGCGTGCCCACCTTTGGTATTTGCTTGGGCCACCAAATCATGGCGCTGGCCTCGGGGGCCAAAACCTTCAAGATGGACAACAGCCACCACGGCGCTAACCACCCGGTTAAAGACTTGGACAATGGCCGCGTCAGCATTACCAGCCAAAACCACGGTTTTGCGGTAGAACTGCAATCGCTGCCCGCCCATCTGCGTGCCACCCACATCAGCCTGTTTGATGGCACCTTGCAAGGCTTGGAGCGTACCGACAAGCCCGCCTTCTGCTTCCAAGGCCACCCAGAGGCTTCACCCGGCCCGAACGACATCGCCTACCTGTTTGACCGCTTCACCGCGCTGATGGAGAAGAAATAATGCCCAAGCGCACCGACCTCCAATCCATCCTCATCATTGGCGCTGGCCCGATCATCATCGGCCAAGCCTGCGAGTTTGACTATTCCGGCGTGCAAGCCTGCAAGGCCTTGCGCGAAGAAGGCTACAAGGTCATTCTGATCAACAGCAACCCTGCCACGATCATGACCGACCCGGCCACTGCCGATGTCACCTACATCGAGCCGATCACTTGGCAAACGGTCGAGAAGATCATTGCCAAAGAGCGCCCTGATGCCATCTTGCCCACCATGGGCGGCCAAACAGCACTCAACTGTGCTTTGGACTTGTGGCACCACGGCGTGCTGGAAAAATACAAGGTGGAGCTGATTGGCGCAACCCCCGAGGCCATTGACAAGGCCGAAGACCGCCTCAAGTTCAAAGATGCCATGACCAAAATTGGTCTGGGCTCGGCGCGCTCCGGCATTGCCCACAGCATGGAAGAGGCGTGGGCGGTGCAAAAGAGCGTGGGCTTCCCCACCGTGATTCGCCCCAGCTTTACGCTGGGTGGCACCGGCGGTGGCATTGCCTACAACCCCGAAGAGTTTGAGACCATCTGCAAGCGTGGTTTGGAGGCTTCGCCCACCAATGAGCTGCTGATTGAAGAATCGCTGCTGGGTTGGAAAGAGTACGAGATGGAAGTGGTGCGCGACAAGGCGGACAACTGCATCATCATCTGCTCGATCGAAAATCTCGACCCAATGGGCGTCCACACGGGCGATTCCATCACCGTAGCTCCAGCACAAACCCTGACCGACAAGGAATACCAAATTCTGCGCAACGCCAGCTTGGCGGTGCTGCGCGAGATTGGTGTGGATACCGGCGGCTCCAATGTGCAGTTCTCCATCAATCCCAAAGATGGCCGCATGGTCGTCATTGAGATGAACCCGCGTGTGTCGCGCTCCTCGGCGCTGGCCTCCAAGGCTACCGGCTTCCCAATTGCCAAGGTGGCGGCCAAGCTGGCCGTGGGCTATACGCTCGATGAGCTGAAGAACGAAATCACTGGCGGCGCGACTCCGGCCTCGTTTGAGCCGTCGATTGACTACGTAGTCACCAAGATTCCGCGTTTTGCCTTCGAAAAGTTCCCCGCTGCCGACAACCGCTTGACGACGCAAATGAAGTCGGTGGGCGAAGTGATGGCGATGGGCCGTACTTTCCAAGAATCCTTCCAAAAAGCCCTGCGTGGTTTGGAAGTGGGCGTAGACGGCATGAACGAAAAAACCCAAGACCGCGAAATCTTGGAAAAAGAACTGGGCGAACCCGGCCCCGAGCGCATTTGGTACGTGGGCGATGCCTTTGCGATGGGCTTGTCGGTGGATGAAGTCCACGACCTGACCAAAATCGACAAATGGTTCTTGGTGCAGATTGAAGAAATCGTCAAGATTGAGTTGGAACTAGACCAACTCACGGCCAGCCATGCAGATGCCGCTTTGGCCCAACTGGATGCTGCCACGCTGTTGGCACTCAAGAAGAAGGGTTTCTCGGATCGCCGTTTGGCCAAGCTGCTCAAGACCACGGAAAAAGCCGTGCGCGACCAGCGCCGCGCCCTGAAGGTGCGCCCAGTCTATAAGCGGGTTGATACCTGCGCGGCTGAATTTGCCACCAACACCGCTTATCTGTATTCGACCTACGAGCAAGAGTGCGAGGCCGAGCCTACCGATAAGAAAAAGATCATGGTGCTGGGCGGTGGGCCCAACCGTATCGGTCAAGGCATTGAGTTTGACTATTGCTGCGTCCATGCCGCTTTGGCGATGCGTGAAGATGGTTATGAAACCATCATGGTCAACTGCAACCCCGAAACCGTCTCCACCGACTACGACACCTCCGACCGCCTGTATTTTGAGCCAGTGACGCTCGAAGACGTGCTCGAAATCGTCGATAAAGAAAAGCCCGTGGGCGTGATTGTTCAGTATGGCGGTCAAACGCCACTGAAGCTGGCGCTGGGCTTGGAGGCCGAAGGCGTGCCGATCATTGGCACCACGCCCGACATGATCGACGCTGCCGAAGACCGCGAGCGCTTCCAAAAGCTGCTGCATGAACTCAACCTCAAGCAGCCACCGAATGCTACTGCCCGTACCGAGGCCGATGCGCTGGAAAAAGCCGCCGCGCTGGGTTATCCATTGGTGGTGCGCCCCAGCTACGTGCTGGGTGGCCGGGCGATGGAAATCGTGCATGAACAACGCGACCTAGAGCGTTACATGCGCGAAGCTGTCAAGGTGAGCAACGACAGCCCGGTGCTGCTCGACCGCTTCTTGAGCAACGCTATCGAGTGCGATGTGGATTGCGTGCGCGACAACACCGGCCAAGTGTTTATCGGTGGTGTGATGGAGCATATTGAGCAAGCGGGTGTCCATTCGGGCGATTCGGCCTGTTCTTTGCCCCCTTACTACCTCAAGGCAGAGACCGTTGCTGAAATCAAGCGCCAAACCGCTGCGATGGCCCAAGGGCTGAACGTGGTTGGCCTGATGAATGTGCAGTTTGCTATTCAAGAAGCCGACGGCCAAGACATCATCTATGTGTTGGAAGTGAACCCACGTGCTTCGCGCACCGTGCCGTTCGTGTCTAAAGCCACGGGCATCCAGTTGGCTAAGGTGGCGGCACGCTGCATGGCTGGACAAACGCTGGCTAGCCAAGGTATCACCAAGGAAGTGACACCACCGTACTTCAGCGTGAAAGAAGCGGTGTTCCCCTTCGTCAAGTTCCCTGGCGTGGACACCATCCTCGGCCCCGAGATGAAATCCACTGGCGAAGTCATGGGCGTGGGCAAAACCTTTGGCGAAGCCTTTGTCAAGAGCCAATTGGGGGCAGGCACGAAGCTGCCCACAGCGGGCAAAGTGTTCTTGACGGTGCGTAACAGCGACAAGCCCCGTGCCGTGGCCATTGCCCGCGAGCTGGTAGCCATGGGCTTTGCCCTGTGCGCCACCAAAGGCACTGCGGCTGCGATTGCCGAAGCGGGTGTGCCAGTGCAAACCGTGAACAAAGTGGCCGAAGGCCGCCCGCACATCGTCGATATGATCAAGAACGATGAAATCGTGATGGTGATTAACACGGTGGAAGAACGCCGCAACGCCATTGCCGATTCGCGTGCGATTCGCACCAGCTCTTTGCTGGCCCGTGTGACCACCTTTACCACTATTTTCGGTGCTGAAGCAGCGGTAGAAGGCATGAAGCACATGAACCAATTGGACGTCATCTCGGTGCAAGAGATGCACGCGCAATTGCAAGCGGCCTGATACGCTAGCGCATGGGGCTTGCATGCCCCACAAGCCCCTGCTCTGATAGGCAGGGGCTTTTTTCATGGTGAGGCGGTGTGTCTGCCCATTTCTGTATTGATGCGTTTGGCCGTGGCGACAAAATCGGCAGCGGCTACTGGGCGCGAAAACAGATACCCTTGGCCGTAGCCGCAACCCATAGCGCGCAACAGGTCGAGCTGCGCGGCTTCTTCAACCCCTTCAGCCACCACATTCAGCCCCAAACTGCCCGTCATGGTGATGATGGCGTCGACCAGAGTGTGGTCATCGTTCATGTCCATGATGAACGATTTATCCACCTTGACGGTATCCATCGGAAAACGTTTCAGATAAGACAATGAAGAATAGCCAGTGCCAAAATCATCCAGGTAAATGCGCAGACCGGCGGCGCGCAATTGTGCTATCCAGTTTTGGGCAACCGATACGTTGCTCATTAAGACGCCTTCGGTGATTTCGAGGGCGATGGCGTGGCTGGGCAGGCCGTAGCTGTTCAGGGTTTCCAAAATGGATTCTGGGGGCAGTTCTTCGGGGATTTGGCTGGCCGACACATTGACAGAGACATAAATCTCCAGTCCATCTCGACGCCAATGGGCTACTTGGCGACAAGCATCGTCAAGCACTTGGCGGCCAATTTCTCCAATCAGGCCGATACGCTCTGCCAGTGGAATGAACACCTCTGGCGAGACGGCACCCCGTTCGCTATGTTGCCAGCGCAACAGTGCTTCGGCACCAGCGAGCAAGCCGGTGTGCAAATCGACAATGGGCTGAAAGAACAATTTCAATTCTCGTTGCTCAACCGCAAGACGCAGATCATCTTCGAGGCGGCGGCGGTATTCCACCTGCTGGAGCAATTCAGGATGAAAGAACAGGTGTGGGTGGGTTTGTGCCCCATGGCGTGAAGCATGGGCACTGCCCAGTGCCAATTCAGCACAATGCAGTAGATTCTGCATATCCACTCCATCACCGGGAAACAGCGCCAGCCCTGCACTGGAGCCTATGGATATCGGTGTTGTATCGGTTTTGTAGGGCTCGCCCAACCGTGCTTGCAAGTGGCTGATCCATGCCTCGATGGCACTGCGCTCTGCCATGCCACGCAGCACAATGACAAACTCGTCGCCCCCCACCCGCGCTAGAAAAGAGTCGGGGTTGGTGGATTCACGAATGCGGTTAGCCGCCATCAAGAGGATTTGATCACCAACGCTAAACCCGAGGGCATCGTTGATTTGCCTGAACCCTGCAAGATCAATCATGGCCACCACCAACGGTGCGTCCGCAGTGACATGCATGCCCGCATGGGCTTGAAACAACCCCTCGCGGTTGGCAAAGCCCGTCAGTGGATCTGTGACGGCTAAGCGGCGCGCAGAAATCTCCTCGCGCTTGCGTGCGGTGACGTCAGTGACTGTCCCTTGCACAGTGCCATCCCCCAAGGGTAGCACTACGATATTGAGCCAGCGTTCATCACCGCGTCGGCCATGCAGCAGCAGGTCGGCGGCACACGATTCATGCTGTTGTGTGCTGTGTTCGATCAGTTGGAGCAGCTGTTGGCTTTCGGCCCAACGCGGTTCGCTCAGGTTGCGCCAAGGCTGTTTGGCAGAAGGTTGGGGCAGCCAAGTCAGCTCAATGAACGCTGGGTTGAAAGACAGCAGTTGACCATGTAGATCAGCGACAAAAATGCCAGAGGTTGAGTGATCAAACACATCTTGGTACATACGCTGGGCAATGTCTTGTTGCCAACGCAGTTCGCGCTCCTGATCGAGCGTGCTGATGAGACGCAGTTTCAGATCATTGATGTCTCCTACCAGCCGTCCCAATTCGGTTTTGTCGTGGCCTTCAGGGATGGTCAATGTTTCGCTGCTGGTGGCATCCAAGTGGTGCAAGCGGTCAGAAATCATCTTGATGGGCAGAACCACTACCCAAAAGACCATGCCTGCGGTGCCAAGGATCATGAGCCAGGTTTGGGCCGATAGCAACAGCATGGCATAGCGGGCATCGGCATCCACTTGGCTGTAGATGGCATTCCAATCGGCATCTAGGCGGATATGCCCGATGACTTCTCCTTTTTTGAACGGTGACATCAAACGGCGCTGCACGGGAGGCTGGCTGGTGTTTTGCGGCCCCGAAGACTCAGCATGGGCCAGAGGAGCAGCCGCACCGTGGATGCTGACGCGGCGCACCTCGCTGTTACGCAGCAGCCCTTGCACCACTTCACGTGCCAGCTGCTCATCATTGGCAAAGGCGGCCACACTGGCAGTGTTCTCAACCGTGTCTAGCAATTGTTCTAGGCGACGCTGTGCATCGGTATGGGCGCGAACTACCACCTGCTCTCTGAGCATCAGACTGCACAGACCGCCGATCAGTGCGCTGAGCAAGGTGACGGCGGCCAAGCTGCGAAAGACGATCCCATTCCACCAATGCACTGCGTTGCGTTCGGCCATCATGTCACTCCGGCAATTGGAAAACCACCATAACACGGGCATCGACCTTGGAACGCTCCACATAGGCCAGTGCTCCCGGAGTGCGTGCCACCAGTTGCAGGGCTTGCTCGCTGTTGTGGACTACCCGTGGTGGCCGGGTCTTGCCAGAGAAAGTCAATCTTGACCAATAAGCATTGATTTCACCCACACTTTTGTCTACCAGATGGCGGTAGAAATGTGCCCGGATGGGGGCATCCATTGCCTGATCAATGGGTTCAGCCGTCAGACCTGAGGCCAGATAGCGGTAGCGGCCTAAGTAGATGTTGACCACCTCGTCGTGCGATAGTGCTTTCAGGCCCGATTGCGGATTGGCTACCAGTACCCAATCTGCTGCCATGGCCGGCATAGCCGACAAGGCAAGCAGCAGAAGCAGTTTTTGGAGTAAGGCACGCATGGTTAAAAGACGAAATCGAGCGTCAGGCTCAAAACATCGGTACGGCCATTCCAGCCCGGTTTTTCGGCCCGGTAGGGGAAAATGGAGCGGGGCTTGCCGCGTACAGCATCCCATTGGGCTTTCAGTGCCATATTGGGCATGATGTCCCAACGGGCGCCTAGCGTGTAGGTTTTTTGGTCACTGCCTGAATCGCGCACGATGCTGTCAAATCCTTGGTTGAGTGCGATCAGAGCCCCCGTGTGGGGCAAGCCCGTGGTCAAGTTTTTGGATTTGCTTTTCCACCATGAATAGCCTACATAGGGCGTGACAGCCCCCAGGCGGTAGGCGCTCATGAGGTAGCCCGCCCTGGAGTTTTCGAAGGCGCCTGTTTGGTGGTGGATCGTATTGACCATGCCTTGGATCTGTAGTGGCCCATCGTCATACACCATGCCCACGGTCATGAACTGGCTGGTGGTACCTCCTACGGCCAGTGCCTGGGCGGCCTCAATGGCTTGTGGAATGCCCAGTGCCGTGCCCGCTGCACGCAGGCTGTGGGGCAAAGGGTCGAAGGGCATGTCCCGAGACAGGCGGACTTGGGCCGTGCTGGCGCGCACCTGCCAAGGGCCGTTGAAATAATCGAATACCAGACCCTTCAGGGTGGAGTCGCTGGCATCCCAGACGATGCCGCCAGCCGAGCCTTTTTCTTTGCTTCGACCTGCATAGGCTTTGGTGCGCAGCAAACCGCCTGCCACAGGCAAGGTGGCACTGGCATCGACGCCATCGAAGTAGGAAAAAAGCAGAGGGCCAAAATAATCCACCGAAGGCCGCACGGGCAAATACGAATAACCCACCAGCCGTGAATCGGCACCGATCAAAAAATCAGCACCCAGTCGTCCGGCCCGCAGTTCAAGGCGACCATCGATGTCCCATTTGGCAAACCCCCACATCACTTCTAACGCACGGCTGCCATCGTACTGATAACGACTGACCACCTGTCCTACCAGTTCCAGCTCCTGTGTGGCTTGCCAATTGGCTTGTAACCCGATGACTGAATCAATGCGGCCCGACCAATGGTTGGCAATTCCACGCGGTTGTGACAGGTCACGCACAAACTCTGCCTGATCGGAAGACGAGCGCGCAAGACCCAACGTACCGAATCCACGCAGGGTGAGTGCCGACTCGGCCACTGTGTCTGGCAGCTCTTTGGGCCGTTCTGTGGCCCCAGCCGACGTGTGGAGGCCTAAGACAACGGTGCAGGCCAGGAGGGACAGATGCCATGGCCACCACTGGCGTGGGAGCCTGTGCAACGGATGCGTGGTCATAATTGAGGAGCCTCCTTGAACGGGATAATATGCACCAGATTACTGACACTTTTGGCTTTGGGCTGAGGTTGGCGCAGTGTTTGGCATCCAACAGCGCCTTTTTCGTGGAGCGTTGAGAGTGCCCTAAAAGCCTTGAGGCATAATTACCTCTACACCGCCGACCGGGAACGATCGGCGGTTTGCTTTTGGAGAACACACAATGGCTACCATTCCCATCACCAAGCGCGGTGCCGAGTTGCTCAAGACAGAGCTACACCGCCTCAAGACTGTTGATCGTCCAGCCGTGATCGCTGCGATTGCTGAAGCCCGCGCGCAGGGCGATTTGAGCGAAAACGCCGAATACGAAGCTGCCAAAGATCGCCAAGGCTTTATCGAGGGCCGAATCCAAGAGGTAGAGGGCAAACTGTCTGCCGCACAGGTGATTGATCCTTCTGCGCTGGATGCCGGAGGGCGGGTCGTGTTTGGTGCTACCGTTGATCTTGAAGATGAAGACAGTGGCGACGCCGTGACCTATCAGATCGTTGGTGAAGATGAGGCCGACCTGAAACAGGGTTTGATCAACATCAGCAGCCCGATTGCCCGCGCCTTGATCGGCAAAGAAGAGGGTGACACTGCCGAGGTGCAGGCTCCTGGTGGTTTGCGCCGTTATGAAGTGGTAGGCGTGCGCTATCTTTGAGCGCACCACTTATTGGTTGACGATGCAAGAACGCCTGCCGGTGCTGGTGGCTGCCCTGTGGTGGGGCAGTTTGGGTGCTATCGGATTCATGGCAGTGCCCCTGTTGTTTGCCCACTTACCTAGTCCTGCAATGGCAGGCCACATGGCTGCACGCTTGTTTGCCGCCCAAACTTGGGTGTCTGTGGCCTGCTGTGTCGTTTTATTGCTGTTGTCCAGACCCAGAGGCAGCGAGGCCTTGGAGCCGTGGGCGCACAAGGCTATGGCCTTTGTGCTGGGCGGGATGTTGTTGGCACTGCTGGTGCAGTTTGGTGTGGCGCCGCGCATTGTGGCCCGCCAAGACCTGCGCCTATGGCACAGCGTGGGCACCGTGATGTACGTGGCCCAATGGCTGTGCGCTGCTGTGGTGCTGTGGCGTGCTGCTGCGTCTGTACGGCGGCGCTAAAGGGTGGCCTATTCGCGCCAGTGCTCGCCTACCCAAGTGGCCGGTTGGATAAAGCGCAAACGCCGGTTGCGTCTGCCTGCCAAAGCATCGGGTGGGTTGCATTCGCCATGAAAGATCACGATACGCGCGCCTGCAGGCACAAAGGGTGCTTTCCAGTAGTTGGTGGGCCAGCGCGGAATACCGTGGTATTTGAAGCTGGGGCACCAAGCTTTAGGCCAATAGGCCAGCTTGCCCTGCCGGTGCAGAAAGTCCGACAGATAGGCTTGCTCATTGCGAAATTGCTTGCGAATGCTGTCAAAGTGACCGCGAAAGTATTCCAGCACATCGGGATGCGCACCCAGCTCAAAGCGATACACCGACGAGTTGCCCGTGATGCGCCAAGGCCGTTTGTAGTCGTGGATGATGAGAAACTCGCCCGGTTGCGTGAAGAAATCGTCTAACGCTCCCGTGATGACCACATCCACATCCAAAAACAGTGCCGTACCGCGCAAGCCGTGTAGATCGGCGCTGAAGGTGGCCAATTTAGTCCAGCCACGCTCAGGAATGCCTGCGGGCAAGTCTAATGGTGGGATGGGCAAGCACTGCACTTCTGGGCGTATGCCAGCAGAGTTGTCTGTCAGGCAGACGAAGTGGAAGTCGCCGCGCAAATGGCGACGCACCATCGCGTACAGGCGGTTGACGTATTCTGGCCCGTACTTGGTACCCCACTTCATGCACAAAATATGGCGCTGCGGCGCCTGGGCTGCGACAGCACACATGGGATCAATCGGCCTGGCGTTTTTTGACCGAAGTGGGCTTGCGTTTTTTGGCCCGCTTGATTTGGCCCCCAGGCGTCAGGCGCTGGTTACCCAATACCCGCAAGGTTTTGATTTCGGGGCGCTGGCCGCCACGCTTGCTGTATTTGAGCACCCGCACATCTTTGGGGCCAGGCATCCGGTCTTCGTCAATGGCACGTTCCTTTTCAGGCATGGGGCGCCACAGTACCAGCAACTTGCCAATGTGCTGGATGGGCGCAGCATCAAGTTCGGCCGCCAGCTCTTGGTACATCAGCTCGCGTGCGGCACGGTCATCGTTGAAGACGCGAATTTTGATCAGGCCATGTGCGTTGAGGGCAGCATCTACCTCTTTGCGTACGCCAGGGGTGAGGCCATCACTACCGATCAGGACGACCGGATTCAGATGGTGGGCTTGGGCACGTTGTTCTCGGCGCTCGGCCGGAGTGAGTTCAATTTGGGGCATGGGCCGTATTATCGAGGCAGGACAGGAAAAGCTCGACATCCCCTCTGCTCTAAAGGACGGAAATTCCCTCTACAGGCGTGCGACGCCCCGCATGGGCGCTTGATTTGCTCAGAATATTTTTGGCGGTATTCACATCCCGATCATGCCCACCATCACCCCCCGAACAAACCCAGGGTCTTCTTGGGCGGAGCAGGGGCCATTCGTGATAGTGCCCTTGGGCAGGGGGTGCGAGTTGAACACCCAAAAGGTATGGCCTTTGCGCCCCAAGTCGCACGCGTATTCTTTCCGTATTGTTAACCCACAGTGCAGCCGATAGGCGGCTGCGCTCCTTTCCCTCCTTGGCATGTATGCCGGGGCTTCTCGGAGCATTTCATGAAGATCAAAACACAAAGCAAGAAGGTGAACAAGGCTTGGCTGAACGACCATGTTAACGACACCTACGTCAAATTGGCGCAAAAGGAGGGCTATCGTGCCCGCGCTGCTTACAAGCTCAAGGAGATTGATGAGCTGTTTGGTCTGATTCGCCCCGGCCAGGTGGTGGTGGACTTGGGCAGCACGCCGGGGGCTTGGAGCCAGTATGTGCGGCGGCGGCTGTCGCCGGGTGGGGCTGCCAGTGGCACGTTGGATGGAGCCATCATTGCACTGGATATTTTGCCCATGGAGCCGATCGAGGGCGTCAGTTACATCAACGGTGATTTTCGTGAGCCTGAGGTGCTGGCCCAATTAGAAGCCGCAGTGCAAGGCCGGGCCGTCAATGTGGTGGTGTCGGACATGGCGCCTAATTTGTCTGGCATTGGTGCTACCGATGCTGCGCGGATTGAGCATTTGGTAGAGCTGGCGGTGGATTTTGCCCGCCAGCATCTGCACCCCGAAGGGGCATTGGTGGCCAAATTGTTTCATGGGGGAGCCTATACGCCATTGGTGCAGTTGTTTAAGGACACGTTCCGCATCGTCAAGCCGGTCAAGCCCAAGGCGTCACGGGATAAATCGTCAGAAACCTTTCTGGTTGGAATTGGTCTTAAGAACCAAGGCTGAAACCCCTGAAACGGGTGGTGCAGACTAAATCCATGTCTGCACTATGGCAGTCTGGGGCTATTGCTGTTCCACCTTGCCTTGAAAAGCCTAAAATCCCGCCTTATCTTCTCTATCGCTCTTCGCACTCTCTCTGGAGTCCCGCTTGAATAATCAGTGGTTTTCAAAAGTCGCCGTTTGGCTGGTCATTGCCATGGTGCTGTTCACCGTATTCAAACAGTTTGACACGCGCGTGGGCGTGGCTGCTGGCTATATCGGATACTCGGAGTTTCTAGACGAAGTGCGCAACAGCCGCATCAAGAGTGCCACCATTCAGGAAGGGCAAGGCGGCACTGAGATTGTGGCTGTCACCAATGATGAACGCCGCATTCGCACCACGGCCACTTATCTAGACCGGGGTTTGGTGGGCGACCTGATTGCCAACAACGTGAAGTTTGATGTGAAGCCGCGCGAAGAGGGCTCGCTGTTGATGACGCTGTTGGTCAGTTGGGGGCCTATGCTGTTGTTGATTGGTGTTTGGATTTACTTCATGCGCCAAATGCAGGGTGGCGGCAAGGGCGGTGCTTTTAGCTTTGGCAAGAGCAAGGCCCGTATGTTGGATGAGAACAACAACAGCGTCACTTTTGCGGATGTGGCCGGTTGTGACGAGGCCAAAGAGGAAGTCAAAGAAGTCGTGGATTTTTTGAAAGATCCACAAAAGTTCCAGAAGTTGGGGGGGCGCATTCCGCGTGGTTTGCTGCTGGTAGGCCCACCCGGTACGGGCAAGACGCTGTTGGCCAAATCCATTGCGGGTGAAGCCAAGGTGCCGTTCTTCAGCATTTCGGGTTCGGACTTCGTTGAAATGTTTGTGGGTGTGGGTGCCGCCCGTGTGCGTGACATGTTTGAGAACGCCAAAAAGAACGCCCCCTGCATCATCTTCATTGACGAAATCGATGCTGTGGGCCGCCAGCGTGGTGCCGGTTTGGGCGGTGGCAACGACGAGCGGGAACAAACCCTCAACCAGATGCTGGTCGAGATGGACGGTTTTGAAACCAATTTGGGTGTGATTGTGGTGGCCGCCACCAACCGCCCCGATATTTTGGATGCCGCACTGTTGCGTCCGGGCCGTTTTGACCGTCAGGTGTATGTGACGCTGCCTGATATTCGGGGCCGTGAGCAAATCCTGAACGTACACATGCGCAAAATTCCGGTAGGCCAAGATGTGAACCCCGGTGTGATTGCACGCGGCACGCCGGGTATGTCGGGCGCTGATTTGGCTAACCTGTGTAACGAGGCGGCCTTGATGGCAGCGCGCCGCAATGCCCGCACCGTAGAAATGCAGGATTTTGAAAAAGCCAAAGACAAAATCCTGATGGGCCCAGAGCGCAAGAGCATGGTTATGCCCGAAGAGGAGCGCCGCAACACGGCCTACCACGAAGCGGGCCACGCGCTCATTGGCAAACTGCTGCCCAAGTGTGACCCAGTGCATAAAGTGACCATCATTCCGCGTGGCCGTGCTTTGGGTGTAACCATGAGCCTGCCCGCACAAGACCGCTATAGCTATGACAAAGACTACATGCTCAACCAAATTAGCATGTTGTTTGGTGGCCGCATTGCCGAAGAAGTGTTCATGCACCAAATGACCACTGGGGCCAGCAACGACTTTGAACGGGCTACCCACATTGCCCGTGATATGGTGATGCGTTATGGCATGACGGAGGCGCTTGGCCCTATGGTCTACGCTGAAAACGAGGGCGAGGTGTTTTTGGGCCGCTCGGTCACCAAAACCACCAACATCAGCGAAGAGACCATGCAAAAGGTGGATGCAGAGGTGCGCCGCATCATTGATGAGCAGTACTCGCTGGCCCGGCGCTTGATTGAAGAGCACAGCGACAAAATGCACGCGATGGCTAAAGCGTTGCTGGAATGGGAAACCATTGATACCGAGCAACTCGATGACATCATGGCGGGCAAGCCGCCCCGTCCGCCCAAAGACTGGACGCCTCGCAACACCCCTTCATCTTCTGGTGGAGACAGTGGTAGTGGTGGGGTGCCCGCCGTTACGGCAGACACAGCCACCGCTGGGCCAACGGCTTCTACCGTGGTGTAAGGCAACACCTTTTCTTTTGCATACGGGGCCGAGTGCCCCGTTTTTTATGGGCGCTGTGATGGCGTCTGAACAAGTATGTTTTGGCACACTACCCGCTTTCATATCGACCTCACAACGCCCCAAATCATGGGGATTGTTAACGTCACCCCCGATTCTTTTTCAGACGGTGGTCAGCACGCCAACAGCGTAGCAGCGTTGCGCCACGCCGAGCAGTTGCTGCACGACGGTGCCCATATTTTGGATATTGGCGGTGAATCTACCCGGCCCGGTAGCCCTGCCGTACCTTTGGCGCAGGAGCTAGAGCGCGTCTTGCCTGTGGTGCGTGAAGCTGTGCGTTTGGGTGTGCCAGTATCGGTAGATACCTACAAGCCCGAGGTCATGCAGGCTGTGCTGGATTTGGGCGCAGACATCATCAACGATATTTGGGCTTTGCGCCAGCCGGGGGCCGCACCAGTGGTGGCGCAGCACCCTGGTTGTGGGGTTTGCCTGATGCACATGCACCGTGACCCACAAACCATGCAGGCAGCCCCGATGGTGGGCGATGCTGTGGGGGAAGTGGTTACCTTTTTGGCACAGAGCGCCCAAAACCTGCAAACCTTGGGTGTAGAGCCGCAGCGGATTGTGCTGGACTATGGCATTGGTTTTGGCAAGACGGTAGAGCAGAACTTTGCCCTGCTGGCCCGTCAAGGCGCCTTGTTGGCGCTGGGTTATCCGGTGCTGGCTGGGTGGTCACGCAAGTCGTCGATTGGGGCGGTGACTGGGCTGGATATAGGCCAGCGTTTGGTGCCCAGTGTGGCAGCCGCTTTGTTGGCTGTGGAGCGTGGAGCGCGTATTGTGCGGGTGCATGATGTGCGTGAAACCACCCAGGCATTGCAAGTCTGGCAGGCTTCACAAATTGGTTGTTGACCGCTGTTCAGGTGCTGCTAGGCCGACGCACCATACAGACGGCGGTGGCACTCGCCACCAGTGTGTCGCCTTGCCAGAGTTCGCCACATACATTGCAGATATTTTTACCTTGGCGCTCAAAACGGGCTTTGCCGATCACTGGGCCGGCCTTGGCAGAGGATAGAAATGATGTGTTCAGACTCAGTGTGGCGCAAAAGGTGCCTGGTTCCAGTGTGGCAGTGACCAAGACGGCGGTTACATCGTCCAACATGGCACTGAGCATGCCGCCCTGCACTTGCCGCGCAGGATTCAGAAACTGTTCTGTGGCTTGGTAGTGAACCACAATGGTGCCTGCCGCTAAGTCCAGAGCTTGGATTTGCTGGTCTAGTAGGTGGGTGACGGGGGTTTGGCTCAACAGGGCTTGCAGGCTGGCAGGAATGGAGGCAGTGGTGCTCATGGCGGGCTGTACAGATTCAAAAAAATACTACGCTCTGGGGCGTGGCAGGATCAGGCGGTAGGCGTGTCAGGCCTTGGCCTGCCAATCGGCAAATTTCTTGCCCTCACGCACCAGTTGCTGCAACAAAGGGGCTGGCTGCCACCAATAACCATCTTGGGCATAAAAGCGTTCAATGTCTGCCAGAACCTGCTCCAGTCCGATACGGTCAGCCAAGTACATGGGGCCTCCGTGGTGGGCTGGAAAACCATAGCCGGTCAAGTAGGTGATGTCGATGTCACTGGGGCGCAGTGCAATACCCTGCTCTAGCAGTTTGGCCCCTTCGTTGACCATGCCATAAAGGCAGCGTTTGAGAATTTCTTGCTCGTCCAGTGGTTGACGCTGGATTCCCATCCGGACGGACTCTTCGGCAATGTATTGTTCGAGTTCGGGGTCTCGTTGTGGCGTGCGATCACCGGGAGCGTATTGATACCAGCCTTTGCCGGTTTTTTGCCCCAGACGGCCCAGATCGCACAGTTTCATGATCAGGTCGTTCCAGCGTCGGTCTTGGGGGCGGGAGGCCATCTGGGCTTTGCGGGTTTGGTAGCCTACATCGTTGCCCGCCATGTCGTGTACGGCAAAAATGCCCATGGCATAGCCAAATTTCTTCAGCGCCGCATCCACTTCATGGGGCAGGGCACCATCTTCTACCGCGAAGTGGGCTTCTCGGGTGTATTGACGAAACAGTGCATTGCCAATAAAGCCAGGATAGATCCGTGCCAGCACTGCAATTTTGCCCATGCGCCGACCCAAGTCCATCAGGGTGGCAATCACATCGGGGGCCGTTTGGCTAGCCCGCACAACTTCCAACAGCTTCATCACATGGGCTGGGCTGAAAAAATGTGCGCCCACCACGTCTTGGGGGCGGTGGGTTGCCGCGGCGATCTCATCGACGTCCAGCCCAGAAGTGTTGGTCGCCAAGATAGCGCCGGGTTTGCAGTGCTCGTCCAACTGACGAAAGATGCTTTGCTTGAGCCCCATGTCTTCAAACACGGCCTCAATCACCATGTCGGCATCTTGCACATCGGCCATTTGTATAGAGCCGTGGATGAGCGACAGACGTTGCTCCATGTCTTGTGGGCGCAGTTTGCCCCGTTGCACGCTGGTGGTGTAATTGTCTTGGATGCGGCGCAGGCCACGTTCTAGCCCTTCTTGGTTGGCATCGATCAGGGTGACTGCAATACCTATGTTGGCCAGCGACATAGCAATGCCGCCGCCCATAGTGCCTGCACCAATCACGGCCACTTTGTGAAGGGGCCGCAGCGTGGTGTGGGCCGGAATATCTGGGATGACGGCTGCTTGGGCTGCAGCCCATTGGGCATGGGCCAGTGCGCGTTCGCGTTCGGCATCACTGACGGTAAAGAAATCTACGGTATTCATCATGTCTCCTGCGGCTGGGTTCTCAGGCTGGGTGGCGCTGTAGTTTTTCGGCCTTGCCGTCAACAAAATCGCGCAGGCGAGCTTCGGCTTCTGGTGGGCGGGCCCGGGCCGAATTCAGTTGTTCAACAAACAGCCCGTCATCGTGGGACATGTCGTGAATGCGTGGCAGCACGTTGATGATCATCCAGTTGGTTTCTAGGCTGTTTTTGGCGATGCGGGCAGCCAGTTCTCGGGCTTTGTTCAAGGCTTCACCTGTGGGCACGAGATAGCGCACCACATGCTCTTGTAAGGATTCGGCGGCATTGAGCAGCCTGCCGGTGAGCATCATGTCTGTCATGACGGTGGTGCCGACCACCCGCTGGATACGCACAGTGCCGCCACCGCCGACAAAGATGCCGCGCTGCCCTTCGGGCAGGCCGCAGAGCAGGGATTCGTCACCCACCCGCACATGGGCTGCAGTAGCCAGTTCCAGCCCACCACCCACCACCGCACCATGCAAGGCTGCCACAAAGGGAATGGGGCCACGCGCAATCAGGTCAAAGACTTCATGCCAGTTGTGGCGGCGGCGCTTGCGTGGCGGCTTGATCTGACCCGTAGCCCGTGCCAGGGCTTCGGCCAGATCCAGTCCAGCGCAGAAGTTGCTGCCATGACCAAACAGCACGGCCACATCGGCTTCTTCGTGGGCGCGCAGCACGGCGCTGCGCAAGTCATCGATCAGGGGGTCATTGATCGCGTTGCGTTTGTCGGGGCGGTTGAGTCCGATCAAGGCCACAGGGCCGTCGAGTTGGTAGGTAATCAGTGATTCGTTCATGGGGTAGTCTCCAAAGTTGGTTATGGCCTGTGCCGGTGGTTACAAGTCCAGCACCAATCGCTCACTCTTGGCACCCGAGCAGCAGACCATCATGCGGTCGTTGGCTGCTTTTTCGGCTGGGCTCAAAACCAGATCTCGGTGGTCGGGGGTGCCGCACAGCACTTTGACTTCGCAGGTGCCACAGAGGCCTTCTCGGC
The DNA here is from genome assembly GCF_042652905.1 of Giesbergeria sinuosa. Classification (NCBI taxonomy): domain Bacteria; kingdom Pseudomonadati; phylum Pseudomonadota; class Betaproteobacteria; order Burkholderiales; family Comamonadaceae; genus Giesbergeria; species Giesbergeria sinuosa. The sequence continues at coordinate 272,139 of NZ_JBHSHJ010000004.1, forward strand.
ATGAGTAGGGCGGCTCGGCACCAATGGCTATCAGGCCATCGAGGAGCGTTTGACCCGCCTCTATCTGAAGGGTTTTGCTGCTGCGCTGGAGTTCTACGGTGTAGCCGCCGCTCTCAGTGGCACCAGCCTCTGGGGCCGCGAAGTACTCCATGTGCACACGGTGGGGTTCGAGGCTGGCGGTGGCCTTGGTGTAGGCATCCAGCATGGCCACGGGGCCACAGCAATAGAGATGGGCACCGGGGGGCAACGAGGCTGCGATAGTGGCTAAATCCAGCAGCTTGCCCCCTGGTGCATGGTCAAAATTGAGCAACAATTCGGCACCGGGCTGGTGCTGGTAGCTTTCTAGCAAACCAACAAAGGCTGCATGCTGGCGGGTGCGGGCGCTGTAGTAGAGCTTCCAAGGGGTGCCCAAGGTGTGGCAGCGTGCCACCATGCTCAGCATGGGCGTGATGCCTATGCCTCCAGCAATGAACACATTGCAGGGGCTGGTTTCGTCCAGCGGGAAATGGTTGCGGGGGTGGCTGATCTGAAGGACGCTGCCAGTGCGCAATTCGTCGTGCAGATAGCGTGATCCACCCCGGCTATGGGCATCTCGGTTGACGGCAATCACATAACGGTGGCGTTCTTGTGGATCGTTCAATAACGAGTAACTGCGCACCAGTCCATTGCCCAAGTGCAGGTCGATATGGGCACCTGCGGTAAAGGCAGGCAGATTGGTGGCCGGGGGCAGCGGGCACAGCTCAAAAGACAGGATGCCTTCGGCTTCGAAGGTGGTGGCCCGCACACGGACTTGAAGAAGGGGAGTGCTCATCGCATCGTTCCTGTCGCTGCTCAGTCGGGTTGAAAGCCAGAAGCCTTGATGATGGGTGCCCAGGTGGCCAGTTCGTGGCGTTGTAAACGGGCCATTTCTTCGGCATTGCGGTAATGCGGTACTACCGACAGACGCTCCATCAGATATTCTTTGACTTGCGGTTGCGCCAGCACCTTTTGCAGTGCTTGTTGCATACGGGCAATTTCTGCCACGGGGGTTTTGGCGGGTGCCCACATGGCTGTCCAGGCATCGCCAGAAGATACTTTGTAGCCCTGTTCGGCAAAGGTGGGGATGTCGGGCACCAGTTCTGACCGCTGGTCACTGAAAATGCCAATAACCTTGAGCTTGCCGCTTTTGCGGTGTTTGATGAGCTCGTCCATCAGCGAAATGCCCGCAGGTACATGACCGCCAATCAGGTCGGTGATCATGGGCGGTGTGCCTTTGTAGGGGGTCATGGGCAGTTCAATGCCTGCCACTTTGGCAAATTGCACACCCAGAAAATGGTTTTGTCCCCCAGTGCCAGGGGTGCCAAAACTGGCCTTGTGTGGATGGGCACGAACCCATTGCACAAACTCTTGTACGTTGTGGATGCCAAGCTCCGCATTGACGGCCATGCCCAGGGGGTAAGAGGTCAGTCCTGCCACGGGGGCAAAGTCGCGCCAAATATCCCATTTGGTCTGTTTGCCAAACACCAAGGTCTGGAAGGTTGGGGTGGCGTTGGGGGCGATCATCCAGGTCAGGCCATCGGGGGCAGCCGTCATCAAGGCATCGCCTGCCAGACGGCCCCCAACCCCAATCCGGTTGTCAATAATGACGGGCCGCCCCAGAGGCTCGCGCAGCCGTTCTGCAATGTAGCGGGCAATGGCATCGGTGCCACCGCCGGGGGGCAGGCCCACCAAGATGCGAATCGGGGGCTTGTCTCCACCCTGGGCATGCAGGGCAGAGCCAATCAGTGCCAAGGCCGAAGCCGTCAGCCAGGTTCTGCGGCTCAGTGTCATTGCGCAGTCTCCATTGTTGTGCTGTGTTGTTCCTGGGGGGCGGGCAGGTGTTGCGCACCGACCGCCCTGGGCGCGGGGTTAGTCCACCAGTTGATGCCAATCGGCATCGGCAGGTAGCACACCACCCACCGAGCGGATTTGGCGGTAATTCAGATCTGGGTGGTGGGCCAGTGTGGGGGCCTTGCCTTCTGCAAACTCACGCGCGGCCTTGATGAGCAATTGGCGTACACGGATGACGGCACCATCGGCAGAGCACAGTTGTTCGTCGCTGCGGTCGTACACCGGCCCTTGGCTGATGAACATGGCAAAGTCTTCGGTGCCCAAGTGCTGGGGAAAGCCAGAAAAGTGGCCGCGTTTCATGATGTCGCGGTTTTGGCCCCAGTTGTCTTTGGCCTCGCCCGGTGGCAGTGGTGGGAAGTTCCAGACATCGGGCGAGGCCGACATGATGGTCATGCCCAATGGACGCTGGGGGTTGTAGTGAACAAACCAAGCCCGATGGTGGGTATCGTCCACGGGGGTGGAGAAGAACACGGTGGTAGGGCCGTTGGCATCGGGTGGACAGATGATGCCGTACCAAGGCATGACGAAGTTGTTGACGCGGGCATACACATTGCCATCGGGCAGTGGACGCAGTGCAGCGTAGCGGTAGCCGTAGGGGCGATCTTCAAAGTCGAGCTTGGGCGCGCGTGCTTTGTTCATGTTTTGGCGCTCGTTGCCGGGGCCAGCGGTGAGCTGTGTGGTCGATTCGTGCAAGAAACTCACATGCGAGGAGTCCATGGATGCCTCAACGCCTTGCACCCAATTGGTGGGGATTTCGACACTGGTGACCGAGCGTTGCTGTTGGGGCAAATCCATGAATGGCAGATCAGGAAAGGGGGGGGGCGTCTCGCCCTTGCCCAGCCAAACCCAGACAATCCCGCCACGGTCTACGGTGATGTAACGGTTGACACGCACATGGTTACAGAACTGCTCTTGGTTGCCGGTGTGGTTGGGGGCTTCTACCACCTCCCCTTTGACGTTGAACTTCCAGCCGTGGTAGATGCAGCGCAAGCCGTTGTCTTCGTTGCGCGCCAGCGCCAGGGATGCCTTGCGGTGCGAGCACTGTTCATCCAGCACACCCACTTCGCCATTGGTCGCACGAAAAGCGACGAGGTTGGTGCCTAGCAGGCGCACCCGCACCGGGGCGCCATCGGCCTCCAGCTTGACGGAGGGCACGGCGGGCAACCAGTAGTGTTGGCGAATCATCTCGCCCATGGGGGCGCCGTTTTCGACGCGGGTTAGCAGGTCGTTGTCTTCTTTGCTCAGTGGCATGTATGTCTCCTTGTGGGAAAGGTGGCGCAAACCCGCGCCGGGGGATGGACGCTGGCGGGCGTCTGGTTAACAGTCTTCGTCTTTGCGGAAGGCGCGTGAGTAGATGCGACGGCAGTTGCATTCGAAGATGTTCTGCCGCTGGGCTTCGGTGAGCCAGTCGATGCTCTCGATCACGGGTTTCATGTCGTCGTAGTCGCGGCCACTGATAGGGTCACGCGAGCTGCCGGTGCCGGGCTTTTCGGTGCCAAACAGCACGTTGTCGGTGCCTGCCACTTTGAGCAGCAGCTCGATGGATTCTTTGCTGTAGTTGCAGGTATCAAAGTAGAGCTTGCGCAGCTGCTCATCAAAGGTTTCTTTCTCGCCCTTGCGCACGCTCCAGGAGCGAAAGCGTCCCATCTGGTAAGGAATGGCACCGCCACCGTGGGCCACCACGATTTTCAGTGTGGGGAAGGTGTCGAAAATCTTCGCGTGCAGCAGCGAAATGATGGCGATGCTTTCTTCGTTGATGAACTTGAGCGTGTAGGACTCGCGGGCGCTGCAACTGGCGGCGGAATGGATCAGACCGGGCACATCCAGCTCGGTCATGGCTTGGTACAGCGGGTGCCAATAGGGGTCGCCCAAGCCGGGAGGATCGCCCAGCCCTTCGGTCGGGTCGGGGTTGATGAGCGTGCCCACAAATCCCAGCTCTTGAATGCAGCGGCGCAACTCGGGAATGACCCGTAGTTCCAGTGCCTCGTCCATGTACTGTGGCAGGCCAGCGACCCCCCGAAAACGGTCGGGAAACAGTTGAACGAACTGGGCGATCAGGTCGTTGCAATGCCGGTTCCACAGTTCGGCCACCCGGCCAGGCTTGACCGAGTGCATTTGCAAATAGGGCCGTGGTGAGATGAATTGCACATCGGTACCTACCGAATCCATGCCACGCACCAGCTCTTCGGCCACTTTGCGCACCGAGGCTTCGGGAATTTTGGGCAGGGTGTTGGGGTTGGCTCGGCCACCGACCAGTTCCGCCATGAAGCGAAAGCTCTCGGGGGGCATGACGATGTGGGCATGCGAGTCAATGATCATGGGGGCAGTCTCCTTAGCGTGGATGGGGGATGTGTGATTTATTGGATGACGGCCATGGCCTCAAGCTGCACAGCCATGCCGTGTTGCAGTTCATAGACGAGGATGTGGCGCGCTGGGCGGTCGTGTGGGTCGGGGAAGCAGGCGAGCCATTCGGTATTGATGGCTTCGCGCACAGCGTTGTCCCGGATGTAGACGGTCAGCTTGACCACATCAGAGAGTTGGGCACCACCGGCCTGTATGAAGGTTTTGAGGTTGGCAAAGGCTTGGGCCACTTGGGCTGCCGGATCGCTGGGCAGTTGGCCGGTGGCCGGATCTTTGCCCGAGATGGCTGAAGAGCACAGCACATTGCCCACGCGGGCACCCGCAGGAATGGGGGCATTGTGCGAGGCACCTGGAACCTCGATGGAGCGGTGGTGCAGGGTCATGGGGTGGCAGCTTTCAGAGGTCGTTGGATTCGGTATCGAAGAAACTGCTGGGCATGCGGGCCAGAAACTCGGAAAAGCCGGTCGAGCCTGCTGGCACATGCAGCAGCATGGTGTGTGAGGCCAATGATTCGTCACCTTCTTGGATGGCACGGGCCACCTTCAGGTGCTCTTGCAGAGATTTGCTGATCTGTGCCTTGGTGTGAAAGTCGCGGATGCGGTATCGCTGGATTTGGCGGCGGGCATTGCGGATCAGTTCGGCCAAATAGGGGTTGCGGCTGCCGGTGTAGATCGTTTCGTGAAAAAAGCTGTTGGCAATGGCGTACTCAGCCATGCCACCCTGCACCGCTGCATCTTGGCAGCGTTGCACCGCTTCATCGAGCTGGTGGCGCAATGGTTCATCCACGCGGCGGGCCGCTAGCTTGGCGCACAGTGCCTCGAGTTCACCCACGCTTTCCATGATGGAGCGCACCTGACTGACGGACAAGCGCGACACGCTCACGCCTTGGCGCGGGGCAATACGCACCAGATCGCGGGCGGCCAGTTGTTGCAAAGCCTCACGCACGGGGGTGCGTGAGACCTGAAATCGGGTAGCCAACGCGCGCTCATCCAGTGGTGCCCCAGGCGGCAAGGTGCCACTTTCAATTTCTTCTTGCAAGGTGGTACGAATTTCGTTGGCCCGACCACCGCGTGGACGCAACTCATCTGCGGAGCAAGGCAGTTCTGTCTCCAGTGGCAGGTGCTCCATCAGGGCGGTGGTGGGGTCGGTGTGTTTCATAGGCATTTGAAATATATCTCCAAAGTGTTGTGGTATGCAATAGTTTTTTTAAAAAATGCCACAAAGGGTTGGGTAAGGCCCGCAAGACGTGGGCTACACCAGCGGGTACCGCTTGCTATTGTGCGGTCAAGTGCAAGACGTTGATTTTTGTCTGCTGCTATAGGGATGTAAGAGAGAAAACAGCGGGCCATAGCCTCTGTTGGTCTGGGGGAAGCAGTACACCGGAAGTGGTGAGTGAGGCTTTTTGGTGTGCAAATACAGAAGTAACTAGCCATTAGTACAAACCCTTAAAACACCTAATTTGCATTTCTGGTGTATTGAAAATGGGTTTTATGTATGCCAGAATCGGCCCCATTCGGCGGTGCTGCTTTGGCAAACCGCGTTTCCCTTACTTCTCCCACAAGGATCTGTCTGCATGAACCCGTCTGCCCGGAGTCAAGAAGAGCCCAGCGTTTTTGCTGTTGATCACATCCTCCAGCCCCGTTCCATTGCCATCGTTGGGGCTTCTGCCGACCCTCGGGCTTTTGGTGGTTTTGTACTCGCCAATTTGGAGCGTTATGCCTACGGTGGGGTGATCCATCTGGTCAGTCGCAGCAGCACGGAGATTCATGGACACCCGTGCGTAGCCACGGTGGATGCGCTGCCTGAAAACATCGATCTGGCTGTGCTTGCCATTCCAGAGGCTGGGGTGTTGGATGCCATCAGGGCACTGGCGGCCCGCCGTTGTCGTGCGGCGGTGTTGTTTGCCTCGGGCTATGCGGAGGCGGGTGAAGAAGGCCAAGCACGCCAAGCAGAATTGGCCCAAGTGGCGCAAGAGGCGGGCATTTTGTTGGTTGGGCCTAATTGCATGGGGTTTACCAATTTGGCCGCAGGGGTGCCTATTACTTTTGAGCCGATGCCCGTGCGCGCCCGTGAAACCCGCCCTGGGGTAGGGGTGGTGGCACAGAGTGGGTTCATGGCAGCCAACCTGCGCGATGCTTTGTTGGGCCGTGGTGTTCCGGTGACTTCGGTGTTTTCTACGGGCAACGAGGTGGCGGTGGCAGTGGAAGACATCGTGGCGCACTACCTTGCCGATGCGCAGACCCGGGTGATCACCGTGTATGCCGAGCAGATTCGTCGGCCCCGTGTGTTTTTGCAACTGGCTGCCCGAGCGCGTGCGCTAGGCAAGCCCATTGTGCTGTTGATGCCGGGGCGCAGCGCCCGTGCGCGAGAGGCTGCCCAGTCGCATACCGGCGCTTTGGCGGGCGACCACGCCACGGCCACAGCCCTGTTGCAACGTGAGGCGGTGGTGGTGGTGGAGTCGCTGGATGAGCTACTGGATGTGAGTGCGGTTTTATTGCGTTACCCACAGCCACCGGCTGGAGGCACTGCCTTTATGACTGGCTCGGGGGCGATGAAGAACATTGCGCTCGATTTTGCTGACAGTTTGGGCCTGGATTTGCCTGCACTGACCCCCGCCACCGTAGAAAAACTGACAGCCTTGCTGCCCGGATATGCGGTGGCCGAGAACCCACTGGACTACACCACCATCAGTGTGCGCAACCCTGGGGTGGTGGGCGAGTTGTTGCTCACCATGTTGGAGGACGCCCACATTGGCAACATTGTGCTGGCCATCCCGGTAGGGCCAACCGTAGCGCAACAAGACAAGGCCGAACACATTATTCCCACCATCGCCCAAGCTACTAAGCCCACGGTGCTGGTACTGACGGGGGATACCAGCCCGGTAGAGCCATTCTTTTTGGAGGCCATCCAGCGCAGTGGTGTGCCGTTGTTTCGCTCGGCAGACCGGGCTTTGCGTGCTGTGCGCCGCGTGGCCGTCTATGGCGAGGCCTTGCAGCGGGCCGCTCGGGCCAGTGCAGCGCCAGTGCAGGCCTTGCCATTGCCCGGCGCAGTGCCCCCCAATGGGATTTTTGCTGAATACCAAGGCAAGGCTTGGTTGCAACAGGCCGGGTTGCCAGTGCCCCAGGGTATGTTGGCCCGTACCGCCCACGAGGCCGTGCAGATCGCGGCCGATATTGGCTACCCCGTGGTGCTGAAGGCGCAGGCCAGTGCTTTGCCCCACAAAAGTGATGTGGGGGGGGTGCTGGTAGGACTGGCCGACGAGGCTGCGTTGCGTGCAGGCTGGGTACAGCTGTTTGCCAATGTGCGCCAGCACCGCCCTGATCTGGTGCTGGACGGTGCGTTGATTGAGGGGATGGGGCCGCGCGGGCTGGAGTTGGTGGTGGGAGCCAAGCGCGATGCCGAATGGGGGCCAGTGGTGCTGGTGGGCTTGGGGGGCGTTTGGATCGAGGCCTTGAAAGACGTGCGCCTGATTCCTGCTGACATGGCGGAGCAAGACATTGTGGTGGAGCTGGGTCGACTCAAAGCGGCAGCGGTATTGCAAGGCGTTCGCGGGGCTGTGGGGGTGGATTTGCAAGCCATTGCCAAGGTGGTGGCGCTGGTGGGTGCGCAGATGCGGGCCAATCCGCAGATTACCGAGATCGACATCAACCCGTTGGTGGCTTATCCCGCAGGCAGCACACAACCCGTGTTGGCGCTGGATGCCTTGGTGCTGGCCAGCGCCTGATCCACCCCAAGGAGATTGACCATGAAATTACAGTTTTCTCCGGAAGAAGAAGCTTTTCGTCTGGAAGTTCGGGCATTTGTCCAACAACACCTGCCTGCTGATATTCGGCGCAAGGTGGAGGGTGGGTTGCGTCTGGAGCACCAAGACTATGTGACCTGGTTTCGCATTTTGGAAGCGCGCGGCTGGCTGACGCCCAGTTGGCCGGTGGAGTACGGTGGCCCCGGCTGGAGCCATGTGCAACGTTATATTTTTGACGAAGAGACCTTGCTCGGTGGTGCCCCACGCATTATTGCCAGTGGTATCCAGATGCTGGGGCCGGTGCTGCACGCCTTTGGCACCGAGGAGCAAAAAAGAAAGTATTTGCCCGACATTCGCCAGAGCAATACGTGGTGGGCCCAGGGGTTTTCGGAGCCGGGTGCAGGCTCGGATCTGGCGGCGGTGCGCACCACGGCGGTGTTGGAGCCAGATGGAAAGCACTTTGTGGTCAATGGGCACAAAGTCTGGACTTCCTATGCCCACTGGTGCTCGATGATGTTTGCACTGGTGCGTACCGACCCCCATGCCACCAAGCCGCAGGAGGGGATCTCTTTTCTCCTCATTGATATGAATTCGCCCGGGTTGACGGTGCGGCCTATTCGCATGCTGGAGGGCGGAGAAGACCTCAACGAATGCTATTTGGACAACGTGCGGGTGCCGGTGGACAACTTGGTGGGTGAGCTGCACAAGGGCTGGTCTTATGGCAAGTATTTGCTGGGCCATGAGCGCACTGGTATTGCGGGCATTGGTTCTTGCAAGCAGCAATTGGCCCGTGCGCGGCGGCTGGCACAGCAGCAGGGCTTGGGCGAAGACGGCCTGTTGCAGGCCCGTTTGGCGCAATTTGAGGTGGAGCTGATGGCGCTGGAGTTTACGGCGCTGCGCCTGCTCAGTGCCAACCAACAAAGTCGCATTCCGGCTGTCGAGGCTTCCATGCTCAAGGTGCGAGGCACCGAGCTGCGTCAGGCCATTTACGAAACCTTGGTGGACATCGCTGGCCCCGACGCGGTGCCCTTCTCGGTGGAGGCGCAGTGTCTGGAGCATCTGCACCAGGCTGCCACGGGCGAGGAGTTGGTGGCCTTGGCCGCCAACTGTCTGGATTCTCGCAAGGTCACGATCTATGGCGGCACCAATGAAGTGCAGCGCAACCTGATTGCCCGTGCCGCACTGGATGCCTTTTGACCCACCGATGCCCCATGAATGGCACAAGGATTAACGATGGATTTCGCTCTGAACGATGACCACTTGGCTCTGCGCGATGCTGTGCAGCGTTTTTGTGAGGGGGAGTACCCGGCTGAACACCGGGGCAATCCCGAAACGCCGCCACAGGCGGCCCAACGTTGGGTTGCAATGGCTGAGCTGGGTTTGCTGGGCCTGCCTTTGGCGGCCCATGTGGGGGGCAGTGAGCAAGGCCCAGTAGAGGTGATGTTGGTCGCCCAGGAGTTGGGCCGTGCTTTGGGGGGCGGTGCATTTGTCTCTAGCACCGTGATGGCCGGACAGTTGCTGAGCCGCTTGGGGTCTGCCGCACAACAACAGCGTTGGTTGCCTGCACTGGCCGATGGCAGCTTGCAGGCGGCTTTGGCCTTGTATGAGGATGGCGCACGTTATGACTGGCAACAGGTACAGACCCATGCCACGGCCAAGGCTGCCGGTTATGTCCTGCAAGGTCGTAAAACCTTGGTCTTGCATGGTGATACCGCTGGGCTCTTGCTGGTGGTGGCGCGGACTGAAGGCGCCGGGGCTGGCCCCCAAGGGCTGACCGTGTTGGCCGTAGAGGCACAGGCACCGGGTGTGCAGGTGCAAGGTTTTGACACCCTGGATGGGCGCCGCGCGGCCCATGTGGAGTTCAACCAGGTGCAGGTGCCTGCTGAACAGGTGATTGGCACGCCTGGTCAGGCCGCCGAGGGTGTGGAGGCCGTGCTGCAGGCCGGTGTGGCGGCCCTGTGTGCCGAAGCGGTGGGCGCTGTCGATGCCTTGTTGACCCACACCGCAGAGCATTTGCGTACCCGCAAGCAATTTGGCGTGCCACTGGCGAAGTTTCAGGTATTGCAACACCGCATGGCCGACATGGTGATCGCGTTGGAGCAACTCAAGTCTATGGCTTGTGCCGCAGCCATGGCAGTGCAGGCCGGTGATGCCGCCCAGCGTCGCCGCATCGTATCGGCGGCCAAGGTCTTGACCAGCCAGCAGGGGCGTCAGATAGGGCTGACGGCCATTCAGATGCACGGGGCGATGGGCATGACCGACGAGTGCCGTGTGGGGCATTACGCCAAGCGTTTGATGGTGATTGGGCAACTGCTGGGGGATTCTGCCTACCACCTGCAACAACTGATGGCCCCCACGGCACCTTGAGGTCTGCTGTGCCAGCGATTTTCATAAAAAAACCGGAGACAAACCTATGAAACTTTTACAGACATTCAAGGCCACGCTGGTGTGTATGGCGGTGGGCCTGAGCCTATCGGCCACGGCCCAAGACAAACACCCCATCAGGATCTTGGTGGGCTTTCCGCCCGGTGGCTCTACCGATACCGTGGCCCGCGTGCTGGCCGATAAATTGGCCGTTGTGCTCAAGCAGCCGGTGATGGTGGACAACAAGCCCGGCGCTGGTGGCCGTTTGGCCGTCCAAACCCTCAAGACCTCGGCCCCCGATGGTCTGACCTACATGCTGGCCCCCAATGCCACTCCGGTGTTTCAGATGCTGCTCTACCCCGAGACAGTGCTCAAGTACAACCTGCTGACCGACTTCACTCCGGTGGGCTTGGTGGTTTCTTACCCCTTGGCATTGGCCGTTAGCAACCACACCGGTGCCAAGACCGCCAAAGAATATGCCGATTGGGTGAAGAACAACCCTAAAGACGCTACGTTTGGCTCGGCTGGCGCTGGGGGCCATACCCACTTCACAGGGCTGCAATGGGGCAAGATCATCGGTCAAGAATTGCAGGTGGTGCCCTACCGGGGCAATGGCCCCTTGGCTACCGACTTGTTGGGCGGGCAAATTGCCGCTGGAATCATGACGGCAGGCGACATCATTCAGCACCAGCGCAGCGGCAAGGTGCGGGTGGTGGGGCAGTTCGGTGCCAAGCGGTCTCCGGTGCTGCCCGATGTGCCCACGCTGATGGAGCAGGGCTACAAGCTCGATGCTGGAGACGCTTGGACTGGCATGTGGGCACCTGCCAAGACCCCCAAGGCTGAGATTGAGCGCATGCAGAGCGGCCTCAAGCATGTGTTGGGCTTGCCCGAGGTGCGCGAGATTTTGGTCAACAAAGCCACGCTCAATCCCGATTTTCGCAGTGGCGAAGAGATGGACAAGCTCCAGCGCAAGGAGCTGCAATTCTGGGGCCCCATCATCAAAGAGTCGGGCTTCAAGCCGGAGTCTTGAGCCATCGGCCTTTCTTTTTGGGGGCTGTGGCCCTCCCACCCGTCAATAGTGAAGCACGCACCATGAGTTTGAACGGTTCCGCCTACATTGTGGGAGCCTATGAGCACCCCACCCGCAAGGCTGATGATCTGTCCGTTGTTCGCCTGCATGCCGATGTGGCCAAAGGCGCACTGGAAGATGCAGGCTTGTCCAAAAACGACATCGATGGTTATTTTTGTGCTGGTGATGCCCCCGGCCTAGGCACCACCACCATAGCCGAATACTTGGGGCTGCAATTGCGCCATGTCGACTCCACAGAATGTGGCGGTTCGGCTCCCATCTTGCATGTGGCCCATGCGGCTGCGGCCATTGCTGCCGGGCGTTGCAACGTGGCGCTGATCACCTTGGCCGGACGTCCGCGTGCCCAGATGGCGGCTGCCCAGCAGGCTGCCAAGGAGGGCAAGGGTGGCAAAGCGCCGCTGGCCTTGAAGGCCCCTGATCCAGATGCGCCCGAGCTGGCTTTTGAGTTGCCTTATGGCCCGGCCACACAAAATCTGTATGCCGCTGTGGCCAAGCGCCACATGTATGAGTTTGGTACCACCAGCGAGCAACTGGCGTGGATCAAGGTGGCGGCATCGCACCATGCCCAGCACAACCCCCACGCCATGCTGCGTGATGTGGTGACGGTGCAAGACGTGCTTGAGTCACCTATGGTCAGTGATCCATTGCATCGTTTGGATTGCTGCGTGATGAGCGATGGCGGTGGCGCCCTGATTGTGGCCCGCCCAGAAATTGCCCGCGAATTGGCCCGCAAGAATGGCCGCCCTCTGGTCAAAGTGCGTGGCACTGGCGAGGCACCCAAGCATGGCATGGGTGGCCGCATGGATTTGACTTACTCGGCAGCGGCTTGGTCTGGCCCCTTGGCCTTTGCAGAGGCCGGTGTAACGCCCGCCGATATCCAGTATGCCTCGCTCTACGACAGCTTCACCATCACGGTGCTGATGCAGCTGGAAGACCTGGGTTTTTGCAAAAAGGGCGAGGGTGGACGGTTTGTGATGGACGGCAACCTGATCTCTGGCGTGGGCAGGTTGCCCTTTAACACCGATGGTGGTGGCCTGTGCAACAACCACCCGGCCAACCGTGGTGGCGTCACCAAAGTGATTGAGGCCGTGCGCCAACTGCGCGGCGAGGCCCATCCTGCGGTGCAGGTGCCCAACTGTGCCCTGGCGTTGGCCAATGGCATTGGTGGGGCGCTGGCCTCGCGTCACACCGCTGGCACCTTGATTTTGGAAAGGGTCTGACACCATGAACACCCCCGCAAACACTCCAGAGAAACCAGCCCACCGGCGCAAGGTGCCCGCGCCCAGGGTATTGCCCGAAACCTTGGCCTATTGGCAAGCCGCTGATGAGGGGCGTCTGTTGGTCAAGCGTTGCCGCACCTGTGGTGAATTTCACCACTATCCGCGCGACATCTGTCCCCATTGCCTCAGCAGTGACACCGAATGGTGCCAAGCCTCTGGTATGGGCAAGGTCTACTCCTTGAGCACGATGGGCCGGGGCGAGGCGGCCTACACGCTGGCCTTTGTGACGCTGCAAGAGGGCGTGACCCTGATGAGCAATTTGGTGGATTGTGATCCTGCCCGCATAGCAATTGGTGATCCGGTGCGCGTGGTGTTTCAGCCCACCGATGGTCATGCGGTGCCCATGTTTACCCCTATTTGACAGGGAATGCCAATGTCTGCAAGCCAAACCCGCCGTCAAGGGCCACTGTCGCGTTTCACTATCCTGGACGCCTCGCGGGTGCGTGCCGGCCCCACGGCCATTCGTACCTTTGCCGATTTGGGAGCCAGGGTCATCAAGCTGGAAATCCCGCCGGGAGCGCCCGGTGGCGACGACATGATTGGTAGCCGCGATCACAACCGTGCTGATTACGAAAACCTGCACCGCAACAAAGAAAGCCTGACCCTCAACATGAAGGAGCCACAGGGGTTGGAGATCCTGCATGCACTGGTCAAGACGGCAGATGTGTTCATTGAGAACTATCGCCCAGACGTCAAGTACCGCTTGGGCATAGGCCCAGACGACCTGCGCGCCATCAATCCACGGTTGGTGTATGCCAGCATTTCTGGCTTTGGACAAGATGGCCCGTATGCCAACTGGCCGGGGTTTGACTCTATTGCTCAGGGCATGGGGGGCTTGATGAGCGTTACCGGCCAGCCTGGGGCGGGGCCGATGCGGGTGGGCATTCCGATTGCCGATTTGTGTGCAGGCCACTTTTGCGCCCAAGCCATCATGGCGGCGCTGCTAGAGCGCGAAGTCACGGGAGAGGGGCAGTGGGTGCAATCTTCACTGCTGGAGTCCCAAATTGCCATGCTGGATTTTCAGGCGGCCCAGTGGCTTATTGATAAAAAAGTGCCGCAGTCCACCGGCAATGAGCACCCACTGACTGTGCCTACCGGGGTGTTTGCCACCAGCGATGGTTATATCAATCTGGCGGCCATAGGCAACACCATGTTCCGTCGCTTGTGCCAGGCGTTGGAGATGCCCGATTTGGTGGATGAGCCTGGCATGGGCTCAGACCCCGAGCGGGTGCGCAACCGTGGGCGTGTCAATGCCGCCATTGGTGCGGCCTTTAAGCTGCGCACGACCGCAGACTGGACGCAGCGCCTGTTGCAAGCCGGGGTGCCTTGCGGCCCGATCTATACGGTCGACCGCATGTTTGCCGACCCACAGGTACAACATTTGGGCATGGCCCGCACCATGCACCACCCGGAGTTGGGTGATATCGAGGTGGTGGCACTGCCCATGCAGTTCTCACGCCACCCGCGCAACGATGGCCCATTACAGCCCGCGCCGTACCAAGGCGACCAGACCGAGCAGATTCTGGGGGGGCTGGGCTATAGCACCGAGCAGATTGCTGCTTTGCGCGCCCAATTTGTTGTCTGATTTTTGGAAAGAGAACCTGCACTATGGCAAAACTCGTCGCCGCTTTTGGTTCCTCACACAGCATCATGCTGGTGTCACAGCGTGAGGATTGGCAACACCACTTTCAACTGATTGACCCGAAAAATACCCACTACTACGACAAGCAAGGCCACAAGACGGACTATGCCGCCTTGCTGGCGGCGGTGCCGCCAAACAGTGCGGCACTGGTAACGCCAGACAAAATGAGCGAGCGTTATGACGCCGCCGAGGCCGCAATGGATGTGCTGCATGAGCGCATCAAGGCGGCGCAGTTGGACGTGCTGCTCATAGTGGGCGATGACCAGACAGAGCTGTTTAGAACCAGCAACAACCCGGCCATTGCCATCTATTACGGCCACACCATTCGCAACACAGCCCGCGAGCCCGCCAGCCCCGATGACAACTGGGTCAAAACTGCCCGCATGTGGCGCCACGAACCAGAGCAAGACCGCGAATACCCGGTCAAGAGCGATATGGCCGAGTGGCTGATCCGCCAGCTTTGCGACCGTGATTTCGATATTGCGGCGCTAGACAGCATAGAGCCAGGCAAGTTTGAGGGGCATGCTTTTCAGTTCGTCCACCGCCGCTTGCTCAAGGAGCATGGTCTGGCAGTGATTCCGGTCATTCTCAATACCTTTGATCCGCCCAACCAACCCACCCCCCGACGCTGTGTGGCTCTGGGGCAGGCGCTGCGTGAACTGATTGCCCAGTGGCCGCAAGAGCTGCGTGTGGGCGTGATTGCCTCAGGTGGTTTGAGCCATTTTGTGGTCGATGAAGAACTAGACCAACAGGTGCTTAGCGCCATCCGCAACAAGGACAGCGCCGCCTTGGCCGCCTTCGATCCCAAGCTGTTGCAAGCGGGCAGCTCAGAAATTCGCAACTGGCTGGTGGTGGGCGAAATGGCTAAGGAGTTGGACTTGGAATGGGTGCAGTACGTGCCCGGATACCGCACCCCCGCCCTCACGGGTACTGGGCTGGCCTTTGCCGCCTGGAAAACCTTGCCCTGAACCTTTGTGCCTACCAAGGAAAACCATGACTGATTCCCCAAACCATGTGCAGCGTTTGCGCCGTCTGGACGCTTGCGCTGTGTCG
The DNA here is from genome assembly GCF_042652905.1 of Giesbergeria sinuosa. Lineage (NCBI taxonomy): Bacteria > Pseudomonadati > Pseudomonadota > Betaproteobacteria > Burkholderiales > Comamonadaceae > Giesbergeria > Giesbergeria sinuosa. The sequence goes on from NZ_JBHSHJ010000004.1 coordinate 287,540, forward strand.
GATGCACTGGACAAACTGGGTCTGCCCGGTGTGGTAACCCACCTTGCCCAACGCAGCAGCGGCCCCGGTGGTGCCAGCCGCATTGCAGGGCGTGCCGTGACCATGAAGGTCGGCCCCGGTCAGCCTCCTGCGGGCCCACCCCGGCATCTGGGTTGTAGTGCCATTGAGCAGGCCGACAGCCACAGCGTCATTGTGGTCGAGCAGCGCAGTGGCGTGGAAGCCGGTTGCTGGGGGGGGCTGCTGACACTCGGGGCCAAGGTGCGTGGCGTGGCCGGTGTCATTGCCGATGGCCCTTTGCGGGATGTAGACGAGGCCATAGCGTACGAATTCCCCATCTATAGCCGCAGCCTGTCTGCACGCACTGCACGGGGCCGGGTGGTGGAGTTGGGCACCCAAGTGCCCGTGACCATCGGTGTTGGCACCGGCCCCGGTTTGGGTGGCGAAGTGCTTGTCAACCCCGGTGACTATGTGCTGGCCGACCGCAGTGCCGTCATTTTTATTGCGGCAGAACAAATTGAACAGGTGCTGGAGGCTGCCGAGACCATTGTGGCCAAAGAGGCTGCTATGGCCAAGGCCATTTTGGCAGGAACGCCCATGACGCAGGTCATGGGTGGCAACTACGAACACATGCTGGAGAAATCAATATGAGCAATATTCCCCAAGACGAAAACGTGGCCCGTGCCGCTCGGCTCGACACCCCCACCCTCTCGGACGCTTTGGACAAGCTGGGCATTGTGGGCCAGTGCTACAAGATCAAGCCCCGCAGCAGCGACTTTCGCATGGCAGGCCGTGCTTGGACACTGAAATACGGCCCGGCACAAAACCCGCCCGGCACGGTGGGCGACTTTATCGACGATGTGGCTCCCGGCAGCGTGATCGTACTGGACAACAATGGCCGTGAAGATGCCACGGTCTGGGGTGACATTCTGACCGAAATTGCCCACCGTCGCGGTATTGCAGGCACCGTGATCGATGGCATCAACCGTGATACCCATCTTTGCTTGTCACTGGGTTATCCGGTGTTTTCCAAAGACCATTGGATGCGCACAGGCAAAGACCGGGTGCAGGTGGAGGCCACGGGCATTCCGGTGCAAATTGGTGGCGCTCGCGTAGCCCCCGGCGACATCTTGAAGGGCGATACTGACGGTGTTGTGGTCATCCCCCAAGAGCATGAAGACCGTGTGCTGGCGATAGCTGAGGAAATCGAGGCGGCAGAGAACCACATTCGAGCCGCAGCACGTAGCGGTATCCGGCTGGATGCAGCACGCAAGCAGTTCAAGTACCACCAACTTCAGAGCCGGGAGGCCACATGAGCCAGCTCTTGGATCGGGTAGATCCCGCATCAACCACATGCCTGAATTTTCAGCGCCTCTCGCCAGCCTTGGTGGCTGCCGCCGCATGTCTGCCCACAGCAACGCTGCATGAAGCAGCGAAAAAGAAAGGGGCGCTGCCCTCGGCCATCAAGCCAGTGGCCCCTCACTTCCGTTGTGCAGGCTCTGCCCTGACGGTGCATTCACCCGGTGGAGACAATCTCTGGCTGCATCGCGCACTGGAGCTGTCACGGCCCGGAGATGTGTTGGTGGTTCACACCAGTGGGGTGTATGAGCATGGCTATTGGGGTGAAATCATGACCACTATGGCCAAGGTGCGCGGGCTGGCCGGCTTGGTGATTGACGGTTGTGTGCGCGACAGCGTGTTGTTGGCCGACATTGGTTTTCCGGTGTTTGCACGCGGCCTGTGCATCCAAGGAACGGGCAAAGATTTTGGTGCCACAGGCTGGATCAACCATCCAGTCATGATGGGGCAAGTGGTGGTGCAAGCGGGCGATTTGGTGGTGGGCGATGCCGATGGGGTGGTTGCCATTGCGCAGTCCTGTGCTGCGGAGGTGGTGGCCGAGGGGCAGCAGCGCGAGGCCGACGAGGCCGCCATCTTGCAGCGCCTGCAAGCGGGCGAGAGTACCTTGGCTGTCTACGGCTGGCATTGAGCCGGTGGGGCGTGGTGTCGCTGTGGTGGAGAGCGCATGCGCTGTCTGCACAGGTATTCTTGCGCCTTTGTCAATGCAGCCCATCTCCTTGTGCATCGAAAGAACCGTATGTCTGACACCCTTGCCCCTACCCCATCTACGCCTGTTTTCTCCCTTGCCGCAGGCGGCGTGGCCACAATCACGCTCAACCGTCCGGCACACCGTAACCGACTGGAAAATGCCGATCTGAAAGCCCTGCTGCACCTGTTTGCCCAAATAGATGCTGATCCCAGCATCCGGGTGGTGGTGCTCACGGCCAACACGACCGATCAGCCCAAGCCGGTGTTTTGTGCGGGCTACCACATTGGTGGTTTTGGTGGGGAAGATGAGAGTGGCTCGGCATTGTTTGAGCGTGTGGCCGATGCCTTGGCCGTGCTGCATCCGGTGACGATTTGCGCCCTGAATGGCAGTGTGTACGGTGGTGCCACCGATTTGGTACTGGCCTGTGATTTGCGTGTGGCCCTCGATGGTATTGAGTTTCGTATGCCTGCCACCGCCTTGGGGTTGCACTACTACCCCAGCGGTCTACAACGCTATGTGGCACGGCTGGGGGTCTCGGCAGCCAAGCGTGCTTTTCTGACAGCCCGACCTTTTACTGCGCAAATGCTCTGGAATACGGGTTGTCTGGAGGCGGTGGTGCCCGACGTGGCCGCTATGGATGCTACCGTGGCCGACTTGGTACAAGAGGTGTCGGCATTGGCCCCGCTGGCCGTACGGGCGACCAAGCAATCGATCAATGAGATTGCTACGGGCCAGCCCAACTGGCCCGCCATGCGCGAACGCGAGGCGCTCACATCCGAAAGCGCCGACTTTGCCGAAGGACGCCGTGCCTTTGCCGAGCGGCGCAAGCCGGTGTTTACCGGACATTGAGCCAGACGTTAAAAAAGCCGCAATGCCCGACAAGGCATTGCGGCTCATCGCCCTACAGGAACTGAATCAGGAGCCGACCAGATCACGCACCTGTTGCAGCACGGCGGGGTCTTCCATCGTGGTCAGGTCGCCCGGATCACGCTTTTCGGCCACGGCTTGCAAGGCGCGGCGCAAGAGTTTGCCGCTGCGGGTTTTGGGCAGCAGCCCCACCAGATAAACGCGCGATGGACGTGCCACGGCACCCAGCTTGTGGTCCACCACTTGCATCACTTCGGTCTCTAGTGCCTTGCGGGCAGCGTCATCGCCCAGGCTGCTGGCATCGCGTGGTACGGCAAAGGCCAAGGCGACTTGGCCTTTGAGGTTGTCGGCCACACCCACCACGGCCACTTCAGCAATGTTGGGGTGCGAAGCAATGCACTCCTCAATCTCGCGGGTACCCAAGCGGTGCCCAGCCACGTTGATCACATCGTCGGTGCGGCCCAAAATGAAGTGGTAGCCATCGGCATCGCGGATGCCCCAGTCAAAGGTGCTGTAAATCAGGCGGCCCGGAATGCTCTTCCAGTAGGTGTTGACGAAGCGGTCGTCGTCGCGCCAGACGGTTTGCATACAGCCGGGGGGCAGTGGGCCTTCAATCGCTACCACGCCTTTTTGGTTGGGGGTGGTCAGTTCTTCGCCGGTGGCTTCGTCAATCAGCTTGACGTTGTAGCCATACACGGCCTTGCCAGGGCTGCCAAAGCGGGTGGATTGTGGCTCGACGCCATTGGCCAGCGTGAGGATGGGCCAGCCGGTTTCGGTTTGCCAGTAGTTGTCAATGATGGGCACATTGAGCGAGCTGCTGATCCACTGGGCGGTAGGCTCATCCAGCGGTTCACCGGCCAGCCACAGGGCTTTGAGGCTAGAGACGTTGTATTTAGCCAGATAAGCGGGGTCTTGCTTTTTGAGCACGCGCACAGCCGTGGGGGCCGAGAACATGTGCGTGACCTTGTATTTCTCGACAATGCTCCACCAGATGCCTGCGTCGGGGCGGGTGGGCAAGCCTTCGTACATGATGGTGGCCATGCCAGCAATCAGGGGGCCATAAATGATGTAGCTGTGGCCCACCACCCAGCCGATGTCGCTGGTAGCAAAGAAGGTTTGACCTGCTTCGGCATCAAAGATGTGCTTCATGCTGGCAGCCAGTGCTACGGTATAGCCGCCGGTGTCGCGTTGCACGCCCTTGGGCTTGCCCGTGGTGCCGCTGGTGTAGAGGGTGTAGCTGGGATCGGTGGACTCTAGCCACTCGCAAGGCACTTGGGCATTCAGGTGCTGCTCGCGCAGGCTGGCCCAATCTTGGTCGCGGCCTTCTACCCAATCCATCGGGGCCAAGCCGCGGTTGACCATCAACACGGCTTGGGGTTTGTGGCTGGACAACGCAATGGCTTCGTCCAACAGCGGCTTGTAAGGCACCACTTTGCCACCGCGCGAACCAGCATCGGCACTGACCACGGCCACGGGCTGTGCGTCTTCAATGCGTGAGGCCAGCGAGCCCGAGGCAAAACCACCAAACACCACCGAGTGCAGGGCGCCAATGCGCACACAGGCCAACATGGCAAAGGCGGCTTCGGCAATCATGGGCATGTAGATCAGGACGCGGTCACCCTTTTTCACGCCCAAGGCTTGCAGGCTGGCGGCCATGCGTTGCACCTCGGCGTGCAACTCGGCAAAGCTGTAGCTGCGCTCGGTGTTGGTTTCGGTGGAGATGGCGATGAGCGCGGCTTGATCGGCGCGGCTAGCCAGGTGGCGATCTACGGCGTTGTGGCACAGGTTGGTCGTGCCGCCGACAAACCAACGGGCAAAGGGCGGGTTGCTGTAGTCGCAAATTTGCTGGGGCTGGGTTTGCCAGTCAATCAGGCGAGCCTGCTCGGCCCAGAAAGAGTCCCGTTCAGTGATGGAGCGTTGGTGAAATTCGGCGTAGCTGGTCATGCAATGTCTCCGAGGGGCGCGCACAGGTAGTGGCAATTTTGAATTCATAATTATTTATCTTGTGTGCTTGCGGGAAGCTGACGCGGTTTGTCATTGACATCCTCCCCGCCCTAAAGGACGGGGATTCCTACTGCTAGACGGCGATGCCCCGCCGCGAGAATGTTGCGTGCTGCATTCACATCGCGGTCGTGTTCCGCCCCGCAATCGCTGCACTTCCACTCTCTTATTCGCAAACCCGCTCTACCTTTCGGACTGCTGGCA
>NZ_JBHSHJ010000005.1:0-80800 GCF_042652905.1 Giesbergeria sinuosa
AAGGCGGCCGCCACACCCCCTTCTTCAACAACTACCGCCCCCAGTTCTACTTCCGTACCACCGACGTGACTGGCGCCATCGAACTGCCCGAAGGCAAAGAAATGGTGATGCCTGGTGACAACGTGTCGATCACCGTCAAGCTGATCAACCCCATCGCGATGGAAGAAGGTCTGCGCTTCGCTATCCGCGAAGGCGGTCGTACCGTCGGCGCTGGTGTGGTTGCCAAGATCCTCGCGTAATCATTGCAAGCACAAGGAAGATAACCATGTCCAAGCAAAAGATCCGCATCCGTCTGAAGGCTTTCGATTACAAACTGATCGATCAGTCTGCCGCCGAAATCGTTGACACTGCCAAGCGCACTGGCGCTATCGTCAAGGGCCCCGTACCCCTGCCGACCCGCATGAAGCGTTTCGACATTCTGCGTTCGCCCCACGTCAACAAGACCAGCCGCGACCAGTTTGAAATCCGCACCCACCAACGCCTGATGGACATTGTCGATCCTACCGACAAGACCGTGGACGCGCTGATGAAGCTCGACCTGCCTGCTGGCGTGGACGTCGAAATCAAGCTGCAATAAGCAACGCCCTTCGGCGCAATATGCGCCGAACCCGTGAAGCCATAGCGCGAACTTGCTTGCAAAAGCAGTTCGCGCTATACTTTGCGGCTTCGCCCTTTGCATTGCGCAAAGGGCGGAGTTTTATCAACCGTCTTTCATGCACTTGTGTGCAACGCCAAGGCCAATTGAAGTCGCGGCGGTGGAAGTTTTGGAGAAACAAATGAGTCTGAGCAACTCCCTGGGGTTGCTGGGCCGCAAGGTGGGCATGATGCGTCTGTTCACTGATGATGGGGACGCAGTGCCCGTCACAGTGGTGGATGTGTCCAACAACCGCGTGACCCAGGTTAAAACCCAAGAGAACGATGGCTATGTGGCTTTGCAAGTCACTTTTGGCGCGCGCAAAGCTTCGCGTGTCACTAAGCCAGAAGCTGGCCACTTGGCCAAAGCCGGTGTCGAAGCTGGCGAAATCATCAAAGAATTCCGCGTTACCGCTGAAACCGCTGGCAAGTATGCCGCCGGTGCTGCCGTGCCGGTCACTGATGTGTTTACCGTAGGCCAAAAAGTGGACGTGCAGGGCACTTCCATCGGTAAGGGCTACGCCGGTACCATCAAGCGCCACAACATGGCCTCGCAACGTGCTTCGCACGGTAACAGCCGTTCGCACAACGTGCCCGGCTCTATCGGTATGGCACAAGACCCCGGTCGCGTGTTCCCCGGTAAGCGCATGACGGGTCACCTCGGTGACGTCACCAAGACCACGCAAAACCTCGATGTCATTCGCATCGACGAAGCGCGTCAACTGCTCTTGATCAAGGGCGCCATTCCCGGCTCTAAGGGTGGGTTCGTGACCGTGCGTCCCGCTGTCAAGGCCACCGCTGCCAAAGGAGCGAACTAATGCAGCTCGAACTCCTGAATGATCAAGGTCAGGCCGCATCCAAGTTTGATGCCCCCGAAACCGTGTTTGATCGTCCTTACAACGAAGATCTGGTACACCAGATTGTTGTGGCTTACCGCGCCAATGGCCGTCAGGGCACCCGTGCTCAAAAAGACCGCCAACAGGTTCGTCACTCCACCAAGAAGCCCTTTAAGCAAAAGGGTACTGGCAACGCGCGTGCTGGTATGACTTCCTCGCCACTGTGGCGTGGGGGCGGTCGGATTTTCCCGAACATGCCCGACGAAAACTTCACCCAGAAGATCAACAAGAAGATGTATCGCGTTGGCATGGCCACCATCTTCTCGCAGTTGGCTCGTGAAGGCCGCCTGGCTGTGGTCGATTCGCTCAAGCTCGAATCGCCCAAGACCAAGGTGCTGGCCGACAAGTTCAAGGCCATGAACCTGCAATCGGTCATGGTCATTTCTGAAGAAGTTGACGAAAACCTGTACCTGGCTTCGCGCAATCTGGCCAACGTGCTCGTGGTCGAGCCTCGTTATGCCGATCCCGTGTCGCTGGTGCATTACAAGAAGGTCATCGTCACCAAGGGCGCAATCGACAAGCTCAAGGAGATGTTCGCATGAGTAGCCCCAAGTTTGACGAAGGTCGTCTGATGCAGGTGCTGGTTGCTCCCATCGTGTCCGAAAAGGCCACCATGGTTGCAGAAAAGTCCAATGCTGTGACATTCAAGGTGCTGCAGAACGCTACCAAACCCGAAATCAAGGCCGCTGTGGAATTGATGTTCAAGGTTGAGGTCAAGGGCGTGTCTGTGGTTAATACCAAAGGCAAGACCAAGCGTTTTGGCAAGACCATCGGCCGTCGCGACAATGTGCGCAAGGCCTATGTGACGCTCAAGCCCGGTCAAGAGCTGAACCTGTCCGGGGAGGCCGCTTAATCATGGCAGTCATCAAAATGAAACCCACCTCGCCCGGCCAACGTGCTGTGGTGAAGGTTACCCGTGACCACCTGTACAAGGGTGACGGCTACGCCCCGCTGCTGGAACCCCAGCACCAAAAGGCTGGCCGTAACAACAACGGTCACATCACCACACGCCACAAGGGCGGTGGTCACAAGCACCACTACCGCGTGGTGGACTTCAAGCGCAACAAGGATGGCATTGCCGCCAAGGTAGAGCGCATTGAGTACGACCCCAACCGCACGGCCCACATCGCTTTGGTGTGCTATGCCGATGGTGAGCGTCGTTACATCATCGCTCCCCGTGGTCTGGAAGTGGGCAGCACGCTCATGTCCGGCTCCGAAGCGCCTATCCGCGCTGGCAACACCCTGCCCATCCGCAACATCCCCGTGGGTTCGACCATCCACTGCATCGAGCTCAAGCCCGGTGCCGGTGCGCAAATCGCCCGCTCGGCTGGTGCTTCGGCCACTCTGCTGGCCCGTGAAACCACCTATGCCCAAGTGCGTATGCGCTCGGGTGAAGTGCGCAAGATTCACATCGAGTGCCGCGCCACCATCGGTGAAGTTGCCAACGAAGAGCACAGCCTGCGCCAACTGGGCAAGGCTGGCGTCAAACGCTGGATGGGTATTCGCCCAACAGTGCGCGGCGTGGCCATGAACCCTGTCGATCACCCCCACGGTGGTGGTGAAGGTCGTACGGGTGAAGGCCGTCATGCTGTCGATCCTTGGGGCAATCTGACCAAGGGTTATCGCACCCGCAACAACAAGCGCACACAAAACATGATTGTGTCGCGTCGTAAGAAGTAAGGGGTAGCAAATGACTCGCTCTCTCAAAAAGGGTCCGTTTGTTGACCATCACTTGCTGGCCAAGGTCGAAAAAGCCATTGCCACCAAGGACAAGAAGCCAGTGAAGACCTGGTCGCGTCGCTCTATGGTTCTGCCCGAGTTCATCGGTCTGACCATCGCTGTGCACAACGGCAAGCAACACGTGCCGGTGTATGTCACCGACCAGATGGTGGGCCACAAGCTGGGCGAATTCGCCCTGACGCGCACCTTCAAGGGTCACCCCGCGGACAAAAAAGTCCAGAAGAAATAAGGAACGACCATGTCTGAAACACGTGCAGTCCTCCGGGGCGTCCGTCTGTCGGTGGACAAGGGCCGTCTGGTCGCCGATTTGATTCGCGGCAAGAAAGTGGACCAAGCCCTGAACATCCTGACATTCACGCAGAAAAAAGCTGCTGGCATCGTCAAGAAGGTTCTGGAATCGGCCATTGCCAATGCAGAACACAATGATGGTGCTGACATCGACGAATTGAAGGTCAAGACCATCTACGTCGAACAAGGCACCACGCTCAAGCGCTTCACCGCGCGCGCCAAAGGTCGCGGCAACCGCATCAGCAAACCCACGTGCCATGTGTACGTGACGGTTGGCAACTGAGGCCAAGGAAGACTATGGGACAGAAAATCCATCCTACCGGCTTCCGCCTGGCGGTCAGCCGTAACTGGGCAAGCCGCTGGTACGCCAGCAACCGTGACTTCGCTGGCATGCTGGCTGAAGACATCAAGGTGCGTGAGTACCTGAAGGCCAAGCTCAAAAACGCATCGGTCTCGCGTATCCTGATCGAGCGCCCCGCCAAAAACGCCCGCATCACCATTTACTCGGCTCGTCCGGGCGTGGTGATCGGCAAGAAGGGTGAAGACATCGAGAACCTGAAGAAGGAACTCGCCGTTCGCCTGGGCGTGCCAGTGGCTGTGAACATCGAAGAAGTGCGCAAGCCCGAAATCGATGCCAAGCTGATCGCTGACTCGATCACCCAACAGCTCGAAAAGCGCATTATGTTCCGCCGTGCCATGAAGCGCGCTATGCAGAACGCCATGCGTCTGGGCGCCTTGGGCATCAAGATCATGTCGTCGGGCCGCCTGAACGGTATCGAAATCGCCCGTACCGAGTGGTACCGCGAAGGCCGTGTGCCACTGCACACCCTGCGCGCTGACATCGATTACGGCACTTCCGAAGCCAAGACCACCTATGGTGTGATCGGCGTGAAGGTCTGGGTTTACAAGGGTGATACCTTAGGCCGCAATGACCTGCCCGCTGTCGAGACACCCCGCCCCGAAGAAGAGCGTCGCCCACGTGGCCCCCGCCGTGATGGCCGCCCCGGTGGCGACCGTGCCGGTGCAGGCCGTGGTGGCCGCCGCCCTACCGGTAGCAATGCCGCCCCTGCCGATGGCAGCGACAAACCCGCCGGTGCTGGTGCCGATGCCGTTAAGCGCGTTCGTAAAACAGACGCGCCCGCTACAGCAGCGGACGGAAAAGGAGAATAAAACATGCTGCAACCTGCTCGCCGCAAATACCGCAAGGAGCAAAAAGGCCGTAACACCGGTGTTGCCACCCGTGGCAACAGCGTGGCCTTTGGCGACTTCGGCCTGAAGTGTACCGACCGTGGCCGCTTGACTGCGCGCCAAATCGAATCGGCACGTCGTGCGATTTCCCGTCACGTTAAGCGTGGTGGCCGCATCTGGATCCGCGTGTTCCCAGACAAACCCATTTCTACCAAGCCCGCCGAAGTGCGTATGGGTAACGGTAAGGGTAACCCTGAGTACTACGTGGCCGAAATCCAGCCCGGCAAGATTGTGTTCGAGATCGTCGGCGTGCCCGAAGAACTCGCCCGCGAAGCCTTCCGTCTGGCAGCTGCCAAGCTGCCCCTGCGTACCACTTTCGTGGCACGCATGGTTGGCCAGTGATTTCAGGAGAAACTGATATGAATACTACTGAACTGCGCCAAAAAGACGTTGCCGGTATCAAGGAAGAAATCAAGGCTTTGCAAAAAGCCCATTTCGGCCTGCGTATGCAAAAGGCAACCCAACAGCTGGGCAACACAGGCACCCTGAGCGCCACGCGCCGTGCCATCGCCCGTGCCAAGACCATTCTTGCTGAAAAGCAAGCCGCCAAGTAAGGAGCCCACATGACGGAAGCTAAAAAATCCCTCAAGCGCACCTTGATTGGCAAGGTGGTCAGCGACAAGCGTGCCAAGACCGTGACCGTGCTGGTCGAGCGTCGTGTCATCCATGAGTTGTATGGCAAGATTGTTGGTAAGTCGAGCAAGTACCACGCGCACGACGAGAACAATGAGTACCATGTCGGCGACGTGATCGAGATCACCGAAAGCCGTCCTCTGTCCAAGACCAAGAACTGGGTTGCTACCCGCTTGGTACAAAAGGCTGGTTTGCTGTAAGCCTAAGCGCCCATCAGCCAGCATAGCTGCCCAAAACGACCCACAATGTGGGTCGTTTTTCTTTTTGGAGCATCACATGATCAAAGTTGGAGACACCCTGCCCGCAGCCACCCTGATGGAATACATCGAAGTGGAGGGCAATGGCTGTAGCCTTGGCCCCAACGCGGTCGATGTGCAAAAGGCGACAGCAGGCAAGACCATTGCTATTTTTGCGGTTCCTGGTGCTTTTACCCCCACCTGCTCGGCACAGCATGTGCCTGGCTTTGTGGCCCAAGCAGCAGCGTTCAAGGCTGCAGGTGTAGACGAAATTTGGTGCATTGCAGTCAATGATGCCTTCGTGATGGGAGCTTGGGCGCGTGACCAAAAAACCGCTGGCGCGGTGCGGATGCTGGCCGATGGCGATGCCATCTTTACCAAGGCCACCGGCCTGACACTGGATTTGACGGGCAAGGGCTTGGGCTTGCGCAGCAATCGCTATTCCATGCTGGTCAAGGATGGCCAAGTGGTCCAGCTCAATGTAGAAGAGGGTGGCAAATTGGCCGTGAGCGATGCGGCTACCTTGCTGAATCAAGTGCGCAACTGATTTTTTGTCCCCCCATCGCCTACAGGCTGTCTGCCTGTGGCAGGCTTCTGCTCTGCAAATGCCTCCAAAGCTGTACTGGCGTTGGAGGCATTGTTCTATTCCCACACAAGTGCTATGCGGATCTTTCACCTTCATGCAGGGGGCGTTCGGGAGCTGGAGTCTTTGCCCACACAGCTTCCCGCTCAAGGTTTTTTCTGGGTGGCCTGTGCCCGGCCAGCGTTTCAGAGCCAGTTGTCGGGTATCCAGCACATGTTGCAGAGCCTGACAGGCATTCAGCTGGTGGAGTTGCACATCTCTGACCTGCTCAATCCTCAGCTGCCATCGCATTATGACTACACATCACAATACGATCTGCTGGTGTTTCGCCGTTTGGCTTCGGCAAGTTCCACAGTGCCTAGTAGCCAGCCTGACACGCCCTCATCTCCGCCACGTAAACACAACGGCCCTCCGGTCTTGCGCCGTATCGACACCAACCCAGTGGGGTTTGCTGTGTTTGATCAAATCGTTCTCACGGTACACCCAAACGATTGCTCGGTGCGTGAGGCCTATGCTGCTCGCTTGTTAGCCACGGCCGCCACGATGGGGGTTGAAACATCCGATGGGCGCATCGTGGGTGCTGGACAAGGAACACGGCTCCCCACCGGTACAGCAGACCTGATGCTGCGGCTGGTGAATCTGATGGTGGATGGTTATCTGGATTTGCGCCGTGAACTGACACGCCAGCTCGACCACTGGCAAAGTGAGCTCCTCAAACCCCGCACCCGATTTGTCAATTGGAATGCCCTGCTGGACACCCGGTTGGCACTGCACCACTTGGATGAAATCTGCGAAGACCAACGCAGCGCCATACAAGACTGGATTGATGCCCTGCAAACCTGGCCTGCCCCCGCCACAGCGGCAGAACTGCGCGAACGTGATTTGCTACAGGTGCGCAGCCGTGACGTGCTGGAACACATTGAGCGCGTGGTGCACCATGTGCGCCGCTTAGAACAAAGCACTGAAACCACGGTGCAAATGCACTTTTCAGTGCAAAGCAACCGCACCAACGACATCATGCGCACCCTGACAGCCTTGACGGCCGTTTTTTTGCCGCTGAACCTGATTGCAGGCATCTTTGGTATGAACTTCGAATTCTTACCCCTGATTCACCGACAACACGGCTTTTGGTGGGCCATGGGGGCCATGTTGGTCATGGCTTTATCTTTGATTGTCTTTTTTTGGCGCAAACGCTATTTGGCAAACACCCCCAGAGAGCCTATGCACTGAACGCCACGGCACACTGCGCCCCCTACATCAAGACAGGTGCTGCTCAAAAAAGGCCAGCGTTCGGTTGCGCGCACTGACTGCGGCTGCATCATCGTAGGCAGCACGCTGGTCGCAGTTGAAGCCGTGGTCAGCATCGTAGACATGCGATTGCACCTCGGGGTGCTGGGCCGCAAAAAGCTGCACACCTTCTAAAGGAATCCAACGGTCTTGGCGGGCAAAATGGGCCAGCACGGGGCAACGCGGCTGACGGGCCATTTCGGCCAAGCTCGTCATGCCACCGCCGTAATAACTGACCGCAGCCGACAGCCCGTCCAGTGCCGAGGCAGCACGCCAAGCCATCAATCCTCCCCAACAAAAACCGACTACACCGACCGGACGGCCACTGCGGGCAGCAGCATGGTCAATAGCGGCTTGAATGTCGGCCAAAACGCCCACACCAGGCAATTGCTCTGTCGCGGTCTTGAGGGCTATACCCGTTTGCATGGCATCTGGGCCATAACCCAAATCCACATCGGGTTGGACACGGGAAAAAAGTGCCGGAGCCACGGCCAAATAGCCCCTGGCAGCAAAACGTTCGGTCACGGCACGGATGTGGCTGTTGACACCAAAGATTTCCTGCAATACCACCACTGCCGCACGGGGCATGCCAGTAGGCGTAGCCTCCCAAGCAGGGCAGTGGAAGCCATCATTTGATTCCAGTGCGATCCATTGACTTTGCATAAGTGAAGACTTTCTGTTCTAAATCAAAGAGAAAAGAGAAAAATACAGCAGCCAGATGATTGAATACGGCACACTGGCGGGTTGTCCTATGTCTTGTAGGAAAAGCATGTTGCTATCCACCCCTGCGCTTGCACACCTCCAAGCCCAGACGATCTCGCCTTACCAGGAGAGTGCATGGACTTGAAGCCACTTTTCACCCTGTTGTTTGTGGTCAATCCATTGGCCATCGTGCCATTCTTTATCCACTACACCCACGGCTTTTCGGCACCACAACGCCAGCGCACCATTCAGGTAGCCGCATTCAGTGTATTTTGCGTGATTGCAACCTGCGCCTTGCTGGGCCTCCAGATTTTGGAGTTCTTCAGCATCTCTTTGCAAAGCTTTCAGGTAAGTGGTGGGCTGCTGCTGTTGAGCAGTGCCATGAACATGCTCAACGCCCAACCTGCCGAGGCCAAACCCCATGCCAATGAATTAGAGGCAGGGGCGGAAAAAGCCGCCGCTGGCGCCAGCATCGCCGTGGTGCCACTGACTATTCCACTGCTGACAGGCCCAGCCACCATGTCAACCGTGGTGATTTATGCCGATAGGGCGCAAACCTTTTGGCAACACACAGCATTGGTGGGCTATGGCTTGGTGATTGCCGCCGCCACTTATCTGTGCTTTTCGCTGGCCCAACCCATTGCCAGGGTGTTAGGCCAAACAGGTATCAATGTGATGACACGCATCATGGGGTTGATCTTGGCGGCACTGTCGGTCGAGGTGATGGCCCTGGGTTTGGTCAAACTATTTCCGGTATTGGCGGGGTAATGGGCATTCAAGGCCATATTTATTTGGTGGACGACGATGTGGCGGTGCGCGCTTCGTTGTCGCGGATGTTGGAGTATCTGGACTACAGCGTAGAGTCCTACACCTCACCGCAGGCTTTTCTGGAGCACTCACTGCCGATTGCACCGGCGGTGTTGCTCTTGGACATGCGCATGCCACAAATGAACGGGTTGGCTCTGCAACACGAATTGCTGCGGCTGGGGCGCAGCACGCCCATTGTGTTTATCTCGGGGGAGAGCCAAACGCAGGAAGTGATTGATGCCTTCAAGGGGGGCGCCATTGATTTTCTGCTCAAGCCCTTCAATATGGATGACCTGCTGCGGGCCATCCAACAGGCGATGGCCCGTGACCGCGAGCAGTTCAAGACCTACCGCGACACGATGGATGTGCAGCGCAGCTACGAGAGTTTGACGCCCCGCGAACGGGCTATCTGCCAATTGGTGGTGAAGGGGCTGATGAACAAAGAAATTGCCGACCACTTTCAGTGCAGCCTGAAAACCGTCAAGGTGCATCGCGCGCGGGTGATGGACAAGATGGGTGCCACCTCGCTGCTAGAGCTGGCCGAGAAGATGCGCGACCTGCCAGACCAAAGCCTGTAACGCTAGAGCCTCCTGCGCATGTTCAATCTGCCAACGGCTTACCTGCTGGTGGGTCTGATGTATTTGGTCATGCCTACGGTGGCCTGGGCCGTGCTGTCGGGCCTGCGCTCACGTTCGGCGTGGCTATGGTGTACAGGCAGTGCGCTGTTTGGTGTGGGGGTGGTGCTGCTGGGGTTGCGCCCACACATTGCAGAATGGGCGGCCTACCCTTTGGCCAATGGGCTGATGTTCTTGGCTAATCTGGTGCGTGCCCAAGCATTGCTTTATGAACTACAGCGCCCACCCTGGCGCAGGCAATGGCTGCTAGGGCTAGGGGCAGGGTTTGTGATTGGATATGAATGCCTGCGGCTTGGACTGGATGAGTATCCAACCCTGCGCTTTCTGTGGTCATCCACCACCTTAGCGGCTACTTTCTTTTATATCAGCCTGCTGTGTTGGCAGATTGGGCGGCGTGAGACCTCGCGCAGCGCCCACTGGGTTGCAGGCACCTATCTGGCGGTGGGCAGTGCGCTGGTGTTGCGCAGTTTGGCAGTGGTGAACGGTGTTTCCGAACCCAATGCGTTGTTTGGTGGCTGGGACAGCTTATTCACTATCGGTGCCAGTCTGATCAGCTCGGTGGTGGGCAGTGTGGGCTTTATTGGCATCTTTTTGGAGCGCGCCCGACACAATGACTTGGCTACAGCGGCAGAACGCGCCAAACGAGCAGAAAACGAGCGGTTGAGCGCCCAAATTGCCCAGCTTGACCGCCAACGCAGCCTAGGTGCCATGTCGGCCTCGTTGGGGCACGAACTCAACCAACCCCTGACGGCCATTTTGCTCGATGCCCAGATGGGCCTGCATGGGCTGGCACAAAACCGTCTGGATACAGCACAACTGCACAAGCTGTTGCACCACATTGAGGCCAACACCCAGCGGGCCAGCCACATTATTGAGCGCATTCGCAGCTTTATCCGGCCCGTGCCAGAGCAATACAAACCTGTGGAATTGGGCCAGCTGGTGCAAGACGTGGCGCAGCTGTTGGCCTGCGAGGCCCGCCGGTGCAACGTGGAGTTTGCTTTTGTACTGCCCCCCACAGCGGTATGGGTGCAAGGGGATGATATTCAACTCTCGCAAATCGTACTCAGTGTGTACCGCAATGCCATTCAGGCCATGATGGGCCAACCAGAGCCGCGCCAAATAACAGTGACGGCAACCCCCGTGCCAGGCTGGATGCTGTTGCATTTCTGCGACACCGGCCCCGGTTTAACCCTAGAGGCAATAGCCCAAGCGGGTCAACCTTTTTTTAGCACCAAGGCCGATGGATTGGGCTTAGGACTTTCCATTTCACGAACCATTGCCGAGCGCCACGGGGGCACGCTAGAGATTGCCAACCACCCACAGGGCGGCGCACAGGTCGAACTGAAACTGCCTGCCCCACATTGAACCAAGTGCTCTGCACAAGGTCATTGCCCCTGGGGGCAATAGTGTTTCCAATTGTTTTCATATTTACTTGTTCCGCATTGAGATTAGCCCGCTGATAAAGCTTAACAATGCGTACCAATTTGCCTGTGAGCAACCAGGAGTTCGATTACTCCAGTGATGAATTTTTGATGTCGACCACCGACCCCCAAGGTCGGATCACACATTGCAATGCTGCGTTTGCCCGCGTCAGTGGCTTTTCGATGGACGAGTTGATGGGCCAACCACACAACTTGGTGCGCCATCCAGACATGCCTCCAGAGGCCTTCAAGGACATGTGGAACACCATTGGCAATGGCCGTAGTTGGATTGGCCTGGTCAAGAACCGGCGCAAGGATGGTTCGTTTTACTGGGTGCGTGCCCACGTTACGCCGCTGATGGAAAACGGCAAGCCCATGGGCTATATGTCGGTGCGCATGAAGCCCACCCGCGAGGAAGTGCAAAAAGCCCAAGCGTTGTACGCCCGCATCCGCCAAGAGCGGGAGTCGGGGCGGCATACCTTTAGGCTGCATTCAGGCCATGTGCGTTTGAACGGCTGGCGCGACTGGGTGGGGCGCCTACAGCGTGCTACTTTCACCCAACGCCTGGCCGCCATGCTGGTGGTGCCTTTGCTGGCTGTGCCCTTGCTGCCTTGGGCTTTGGGTTGGAGCACACTGGAGGCGGTAGTTTTGCAAAGCGGGCTAGGGGCCGTGCTGTGCGGTTGGATACTGTGGCGCTTTCACCGGCGTATCACACAGGGGCTGAACGATGCCCACCAACTTGCCAATGACATTGCGGGCTGTAGTTTGTCCGCCCCCTATCGCCGCATTGATGGCCGCCATCCCGTGGCACTGCTCATGGAGCGTTTGCAGCAAATCCAAGTGAATCTGCGCGCGATTGTGGGCGATGCCAGGGCCGAAATCAACGGATTTGGTCATATTGCCAGTGATATAGCCCAAGGTGGACAAGAGTTGGCCCGGCGCACTGAATCCCAAGCCAGCAGTTTGGAAGAAACCGCAGCAACCATGGAAGAGCTGGCCAGCACGGTGCGCCAATCGGCACAAACGGTGCAAGAGGTGCTCCAGAAAAGTGAGAACAGTGCAACCTTGGCCCGCCACGGTGGTGAGGCGGTGAGTGAGATCAGTGCCGTGGTGCAATCCATAGCCCAATCATCACAAAAAATGGGGCAAATCATTGCCACCATTGAGGGCATTGCCTTCCAGACCAATATTTTGGCTTTGAACGCAGCGGTAGAAGCCGCCCGCGCGGGTGAGCAGGGCCGGGGCTTTGCCGTGGTCGCCAGCGAGGTGCGGGCACTGGCCCAACGCAGCGCCACAGCTGCCCGAGAAATTGGCGAGTTGATCCGTGAGTCTGGCGCCCATACCCGACATGGGGCCGAAAAAATGGACACAGCAGGCGAAACGATTGCCCAAGTGGTGCAATCGGTGGCCCATGTAAACACCCTGATCAATGAAATGGGCGTGGCAGCCAAAGAACAGGCACTGGGGATTTCACAGGTGAATGATGCCGTGACCGACTTAGACCATGTGACACAGCAAAATGCCGCATTGGTGCAAGAGTCGGCAGCAGCGGCCCAAGCCATGAGCCAGAACTCTGGCTTTTTGGGGCGCACGCTGGCCGTGTTTCGGCTGGGTTAAAGGCCATCAACGGGGGTGTGGGCTGGTGGGTGGCACGGCAAATTGTTACATCTCAACCCCATCAGGTGAGACACTGGTCTGGGTTCCTTCATAGAATCAAAGGCCGTAGTGCTCACATGGTCATTGTCCCCTGAGGCAAGGGGGTCTGTGGGCGTTTTGGCATCTACTGCGCTGTATCAAGATTCGCCAAGTGATTGCCCCAGAATGCGTACCAATTTGCCCGTGAGCAACCAGGAGTTTGACTACTCCAGCGATGAGTTTCTGATGTCTACCACCGATCCGCAAGGACGGTTGACCCATTGCAATGCCGCTTTTATCCGGGTCAGTGGCTTCTCAATGGAGGAGCTGATGGGCCAGCCGCACAACATTGTGCGCCACCCAGACATGCCCCCAGAGGCCTTCAAGGACATGTGGAACACCATTGGCCACGGACGCAGCTGGATTGGTCTGGTGAAGAACCGGCGCAAGGATGGTGATTTTTATTGGGTACGCGCTCACGTCACACCACTGATGGAAAAC
This sequence comes from Giesbergeria sinuosa, assembly GCF_042652905.1. Classification (NCBI taxonomy): domain Bacteria; kingdom Pseudomonadati; phylum Pseudomonadota; class Betaproteobacteria; order Burkholderiales; family Comamonadaceae; genus Giesbergeria; species Giesbergeria sinuosa. Next base: position 13,246 of record NZ_JBHSHJ010000005.1, read on the forward strand.
GGCAAGCCGATGGGCTATATGTCGGTGCGCATGAAACCCACCCGCGAGGAAGTGCAAAAAGCCCAAGCGTTGTACGCCCGGATTCACCAAGAGCGGGCATCCGGACGGAAAACCTTCCGGCTGCATTCGGGCCATGTGCGCATGAATGGCTGGCGCGACTGGGTGGGACGCATGCAGCGCGCCACTTTCACCCAACGTCTGGCGGCCATGCTGTTGCTGCTGCTGGCACTGCCACTGCTACCCTGGGCCTTGGATTGGACAGGCCTGCCCGCACTGGCTTTGCAAGGGGGGCTGGGGGCCGTGATTGCGGCGCTGATTTTGTGGCGCTTTCACCGGCGCATTACGCTGGCTGTAGCCGATGCCAACCGACTGGCCAGCCAGATTGCCAGTTGCAGCGTTTCGGACAAATACCATCAGGTCGATGGACGCCACCCGATGGCCTTGCTGATGGAACGTTTGCAGCAAATACGGGTGAACCTGTGGGCGGTGGTGCATGATGCACGGGCCGAGATCAGCGGCTTTGGTCATATCGTCCACGATGTAGCCCAAGGCGCCCAAGAACTGGCCCGGCGCACGGAAGCCCAAGCCCGCAATCTGGAACAAACCGCAGCCACCATGGAAGAGCTGGCCAGCACGGTGCGCCAGTCCAACGCAACGGCCCAAGAGGTGCTGCGGCAAAGCGAGCACAGTGCCACACTGGCCCGCATTGGCGGCCAAGCCGTGGGCGAGATCAGCACTGTGGTGCAATCCATCACGCAGTCATCACAACAGATGGTGCAGATCATCTCCACCATCGAAGGCATTGCGTTTCAAACCAATATTCTGGCCTTGAATGCCGCCGTGGAAGCGGCACGGGCAGGAGAACAAGGCCGGGGGTTTGCCGTAGTGGCAGGAGAGGTACGGGCGTTGGCCCAGCGCAGCGCCACAGCGGCACGGGAAATTCGCAACCTGATCAGTGAATCGGGGGCACACACCCAACGTGGGGCCGAAAAAATGCAAGCAGCGGGCGAGACGATTGCCCAAGTGGTCGAGTCAGTGACCCATGTGAATGCCCTGATGGGCCAAATGGGGATCGTGACCAAAGAACAATCTGACGAGCTGCTACAGATTAATGAGGCGGTCATGAACTTGGATCAGGTCACGCAAGAAAACGCTGCCTTGGTGGAACAATCCGCAGCCACCGCCCAAGCCATGAGCCAAAACACTGGGGTATTGGGGCGTACGCTGGCCGTGTTTCGCCTGCGCTAAGCCTGCACAAGACAAGGGCGCAGCGAAGCAGGGACAATCGGTGGCTTGCAGCCTATGGGCTGCTGGCCTTTATTTACCCTGATTTTTCTGTTGCGATCTGCCCATGCAAGCACCCCACTACACCCGTGCCGCCCAGCTTCCGGCCCTTTTGGCCCAACGCATCGTCATTTTGGATGGCGCCATGGGCACCATGATCCAGCGTTTTAAGTTGGGCGAAGCCCAATACCGGGGCGAAGGCTACAGTGGCCCAGATGGGGCCGGGGAGCGGTTTAAGGCGTTTGCACGCGATGTGAAGGGCAACAATGAGCTGCTCTCGCTCACCCGCCCCGATGTGATTCGCGACATCCATGAACGCTACTTGGCTGCCGGGGCAGATCTGATTGAGACCAACACTTTTGGCGCCACCACCATTGCCCAAGAAGACTACGGCATGGCAGAACTGGCCCACGAGATGAACCTGCGCTCGGCCCAACTGGCGCGTGCGGCTTGCGATAAATTCAGTACCCCTGAACACCCACGGTTTGTGGCTGGTGCCTTGGGGCCAACACCCAAAACGGCCAGCATCAGCCCCGATGTGAACGATCCTGGCGCGCGCAATGTAGATTTTGAACAGTTGCGGGCCGCTTACTACGAGCAGACACTGGCACTGATAGAAGGCGGTGCCGATGTGTTGCTGGTAGAGACTATCTTTGACACCCTGAATGCCAAAGCGGCACTGTTTGCCATTGAAGAGGCGTTTGAGCAAACGGGCGAGCGCCTGCCCATCCTCATCAGTGGCACCGTGACCGATGCCTCGGGGCGCATTTTGTCGGGCCAAACGGTGACAGCGTTTTGGCACAGCGTGCGCCATGCGCAGCCACTGGCGGTGGGCCTCAATTGCGCCTTGGGTGCTGCACTGATGCGCCCATATATCCAAGAGTTGAACCGGGCTGCGCCAGATACCTTTATCAGCTGCTACCCCAACGCTGGACTGCCCAACCCGATGAGCGATACGGGCTTTGATGAAACGCCCGAGGTGACCAGCCGCTTGGTGCATGAATTTGCCGCCGAAGGCTTGGTCAATATTGTGGGGGGTTGCTGTGGCACCACGCCCGACCATATTGGTGCCATTGCCAAGGCAGTGGCCCAAGTGCCTACACGCCAGATGTTCTACCCGGCACAAGCCTGAAGGGTGCCCTGGGGCTGGAGGGGGCTGTGCATCAGCCCCCCTGCTGCCTATACTGAAAACCTCCTGTCACTTTTTGGGGGATCTTTCATGCAGCGTCGCCAAAGTCTTGCTTGGTTGAGTGCGGGTCTGTGGGGTGGATGGGGCTCTGTGGCCCATGCCTATCGTCCGGCACCTGTGCAATACCGTAATGCCCTGACTACAGCCCAAGGGCAATTGCTGTCGGTAGAGGTGGTGAGCCACCAACGCCGCAGCCAAAACCTGCCTATTTTCCAGAAGCAGCGCCGCTGGTATGTGGGGGGTGAACATGGGCAGCCTTATGCCTTGCTGTTACGCAACCATACGGGTGGCCGCTTGCTGGTGGTGGCTTCGGTCGATGGCCTCAATGTGCTCACTGGCGAGCCTGCCGCCGCAGAGCAGACCGGCTACATCATCGAGCCACAGAGCACGGTGTTTATTGAGGGCTGGCGCAAGTCGCTGGATACGGTGGCCCAGTTTGTCTTTACCACGCCCGACGATTCGTATGCCGAACGCACAGGCCAAGGAGGCAACACGGGGGTGCTGGGTTTTGCTGTCTTTGAAGAAGTTGCCCCACCGCCGCCGCGCTACCAACGCCATGACAGTGCCAAGAGTGCGCCTATGGCGCCAGCGCCTGCAGCCGAGAGTCGTTCAGACATGGGCACTGGGCATGGGGAGCAGGTGCATTCGCCGGTACGGGAGACGCATTTTCGGCGGGCCAGTCGCCGCCCCGCCGAGACCTTGCAGATTCAATACGCCAGCTTGGCACAACTGGAGCGACGCCGGATTGCCCTGCGAGACATTTGGCAACCCAATCCAGCAACCCAAGAGCCCAACCCCTTTCCGGGAGAAGGCCGTTTTGTTCCCGACCCACCACCACGACGCTGAGCCAGGATGTCAATGTCCATGCTCTCGCAAGCGGCGGTAAAGTGTTTGACGGCTGATGCCCAATTGCCGCGCAGCCGCTGAAACGTTGCCCTGATGGGCCTGCAAAGCCTGCGCAATGGCCTGTTGGGACAGTGTCTGCAAGCTGGCAGCGGGCAACACGGAGGGCGGTGGCGGAGGAGTAGGGGTGCTGTCTTGCAAGACCTGTAGGCTTTGCAACACATCGTCGGGCATGTGGCTCCAAGAGATGCACTGCTCGTGCGGCTCCAACAAGGCCACAGCGGTGCGCAGCACATTGCTGTATTGGCGCAAGTTGCCGGGCCAGTCGTAGCGGGCCAATGCCTGCATCAAGGTGGGGTCTAGGTGCAAGCCCGGTGGGCCATCAAGTTCGGCCAGCAGGTGGTGTGTCAGTGCATGCAGATCTGTGCGTTCTCGCAAGGCAGGCAGTTGCACCGTCAGGCCATTGATGCGGTAGTACAAATCACTGCGAAAACGCCCCTGTTCCACTGCAGCCCGCAAAGGCTGGTGGGTGGCGCAAATCAGCCAAAAGTCCACTGCCACAGGATCACCACAACCCAGCGGCGTTACTTGGCGCTCCTGCAACACACGCAACAGCCGGGTTTGCAAAGACAAGGGCATGTCGCCAATCTCGTCCAAAAATACGGTGCCGCCTTGGGCCTGACGCAAGCGCCCTGGAGAGCCTTGTTTGCGAGCGCCTGTAAACGCCCCCGGTGCATAGCCAAACAGCTCTGATTCGATCAAGTGCTCGGGCAAGGCAGCACAGTTGATAGCCACAAAGGGGGCATCGCGCCGGGGCGATGCCTCATGGGCCGCCTTGGCAAACAGCTCCTTGCCCACGCCCGACTCACCCAATACCAGCAGCGGAATAGACTTGGCCGCCATGCGCCGCGCTTTGTCGGCGGCATTGCGCCAACGCAGATCGCCGGTATCTCGTTGGGCCAAAGCATCGGCAGTAGTGACTGCTGGGGCTGGGGTGACAGGCACCGACAAATTGCTGCGGGGTGCTTGCACTTGGGCATACAGCAAATGGCCGGCCCCTGTGCGCAGCAGCAAGGGGCCACCCGCTGTGCGTGGATGCCCATGCACCTGCTGCAAGGCGGTAGCAAAGCATTGGCCCCACGATGTGCTGCCCAAGGCAGTAGCCCTGAGCCCCAACAACTGCAACGCGGGCCGGTTGGCCCCTACCAACCAGCCCGCATCAGACAACGCAATCAAGCCTTGGGCAATGGTGCCCAACCCCTCGGGCTGCGGATGCAGCTGCAACACTGTGTGGTGTTGGCAACCCGACAGCAGCAAACTGTTTTCGATCATGCGGGCCGCCGTGGACACCAGTCCCAACGTGTGGGGATGGCGGCTGCGCTGGTCTCCCGAAATGTCCAAAATGCCCGCCAGCTCTCCTGTGGCCGAAAGAATGGGAGCGGCCGCACAGGTCAGGAAGCCATTGCGCTCCAAATAGTGTTCGGCGCCATGGACTTCAATGCCATCGACTTCGGCCAGAGCCGTGCCAATGGCATTGGTGCCGCGCTGGCTTTCGTGCCATGAAGCACCACAGGCCAAGGCCACCCGTTCAACCTTGCTCAAAAAGTCCAAATCACCCAAGGTGTGCATCAACACTCCTTGGCTGTCGGCCAAGATGACCATGCTATGGCTCTGGCGCACCTGGGCAAACAGGTATTCCATGATGGGCAAAGAGTGGCGAATCAGGCCGTGGTTTTGCACCTGCATCTGTTGCAGCGTGCGCGGGGGCAGTGGGTCAAGTTCGGCAGCACAGCCCAAGGGTTGCAGGCCTGCCGAAAAACTGCGCTGCCAAGAACGCGCCAACCGTGCATCCAGCATGTCTGGGGGGCAGCAGCCACTTTCTACCAATTGGTGCCGGGCTTGGCGCAACAAGGTCGCGGGCAACAGGGGTGGGGCGCGCATGGGTGTCTCCGATAGCAGATAGGGCGGCCTGCGAATAGGGCAAGAGAGAGCCAGTGTATCGGGCATGGCCGCCCCTGTGCATCTGGGAAACACCCAGCTTGCGGACAGGTGTTGCACTTTGGAACACCTGTCCAGGAACAGGTGTGGACAACGGCACCACCACAGACAGTAGACAGGTACCTCACACCCAGAAAAAAGCCCGAGTTCGGGCCAAGATACAGCCCCTTGCATGGGGGAATACCCGAGGTTTTGTGGCCTTTCTGTGGCAGTGGCCCATGCTGGCACAGGTCTTGCGCAAGGCATGGCGGTGCTACTGCCTGCGGGCAGCGCAACCGTTCAGAACTTTCACGGAGACAAGACCATGATCTATGCAGCCCCCGGCGCCGAAGGCGCCAAGATTCAGTACAAGCCCCGTTACGACAACTTTATTGGCGGCCAATGGAAAGCTCCGGTGGGTGGCCTGTATTTTGATGTGGTCACACCCATCAATGGTCAGGTGTACACCCAGGCAGCGCGCTCCACAGCAGAAGACATTGATCTGGCACTGGATGCCGCCCATGCCGCCTTTGCCAGCTGGGGCAAAACCGATGCCGCAACCCGCTCCAATATCCTGCTGAAGATTGCCGACCGCCTAGAGCAAAATTTGGAGCTGCTGGCCTACGCCGAAACCGTGGACAACGGTAAGGCCATCCGCGAAACGCTCAATGCCGACCTGCCACTGGCGATTGACCATTTCCGCTATTTTGCCGGTTGCCTGCGCTCGCAAGAAGGCGGCATCTCTGAGATTGACGAACACACGATGGCCTACCACATCCACGAGCCACTGGGCGTCGTGGGCCAAATCATCCCGTGGAACTTCCCGATTTTGATGGCCGCTTGGAAACTGGCCCCAGCACTGGGCGCAGGCAACTGCGTGGTGCTCAAGCCCGCCGAGTCCACGCCCATTTCTATCCTGATTTTGGCCGAGTTGATTGCCGACCTGCTGCCACCGGGCGTGTTGAATATCGTCAACGGTTTGGGCCGCGAAGCCGGTATGCCCTTGGCTACCAGCAAGCGCATTGCCAAAATTGCCTTTACTGGCTCGACCGCCACGGGCCGTGTGATTGCCCAAGCCGCCGCGCAAAACCTGATTCCAGCCACGCTGGAGCTGGGCGGCAAATCGCCCAACATCTTCTTTGCCGACATCATGGACAAAGACGATGATTTTCTGGACAAGGCCATCGAAGGCTTGGTGCTGTTTGCCTTCAACCAAGGTGAAGTGTGTACCTGCCCCAGCCGGGCGCTGATTCAAGAATCCATCTACGACCGCTTTATGGAGCGCGTATTGCAGCGCGTGGCCGCTATCCAGCAAGGCAGCCCGCTCGATACCAACTCGATGATGGGTGCGCAGGCCTCACAGGTGCAGATGGAAAAAATCCAGTCTTATTTGGAAATTGGCCGCCAAGAAGGGGCCGAATGCCTGATCGGTGGTGCCCGCGCCGAGCTTGAAGGCGACTTGGCCGGTGGCTACTACATCCAGCCCACGCTGTTCAAGGGCCACAACAAGATGCGCATCTTCCAAGAAGAAATTTTTGGCCCGGTGCTGGCCGTCACGACCTTCAAGGACGAAGCCGAGGCGCTCGCCATTGCCAACGATACCCCCTACGGTTTGGGCGCTGGCGTTTGGACGCGCAATGGCAATCTGGCCTACCGCATGGGCCGTGCCATTCAAGCGGGCCGCGTGTGGACGAACTGCTACCACGCCTACCCCGCCCATGCCGCTTTTGGGGGCTACAAGGAGTCGGGCATTGGCCGTGAGACCCACAAGGTCATGCTAGACCACTACCAACAAACCAAAAACCTGCTGGTGAGCTATAGCGAGAAGAAACTGGGCTTCTTCTAAGAGCGGGCCTGAGTGGCCGCCTGTGGTCTTACCCCCCACCAAGGCGTGCCGCTCACTACCCTGCTCAGGCTCTGCTGGGTGCTTGCAGGGCTGGCAGGGACGACTGTTCAGTCAGTTTGAACACCTGCACCGCATCACGCAGGCGGTGTGCCTGCTCTCGCAGACTGTGGGCCGCTGTGGCTGACTCCTGCACCAACGAGGCGTTTTGTTGGGTCATCTGGTCAAGCTGACTGACCGCAATATTGACCTGGGCAATACCATCAGACTGCTCACCGGCAGCACTGCTGATTTCGCCCATGGTGTCCCCCATACGGTGTACCGCGTCCACAATCTCCTGCATGGTGTTGCCTGCATGTTGCACCAGCCGGGTGCCAGACTCCACTTTTTGCACCGATGTATCGATCAGGGTCTTGATTTGCTTAGCCGCCTCGGCAGAGCGACCGGCCAAACTGCGCACCTCCGAAGCCACCACGGCAAACCCGCGGCCCTGCTCACCAGCCCGGGCGGCTTCCACCGCTGCATTGAGGGCCAAAATGTTGGTCTGAAAGGCTATGCCATCGATCACGCCCACAATATCGGCAATTTGACGTGAGCTGGTGTGAATATCGTGCATGGTAGAGACCACCTCGCCCACGGCCTGACCGCCGCGCGTGGCGACCACAGCTGCCGAGCTAGCCATCTGATTGGCATGTTGTGCGGCATCGGCCGACTGGCGCACCGTGGCAGTGATCTCTTCCATGCTTTGTGCCGTCTGTTGCAAGCTGCTGGCCGCTTGCTCCGTACGGTGAGAGAGGTCGTGGTTGCCGCTGGCAATTTCGGCACTGGCGGTAGAGATGCTGTCGACGGCCTGGCGCACCTGTTGCAGCATGTGCAAATACCGCTGGCGCATGCCTTCAATCTCATACACCAACGTACCAATTTCATCGGTGCGGCTGCTGCGAAAAGGGTGGGTCAGATCGCCTTGGGCCACCAGAGTAATGGTGTGGGCCAGCTCTTGCAGGGGATGGCTGATGCTGCGGCGCAGCAGAAAGAACAACCCCAGACCCAATGCAGCCACCGCCAGCGCCAACACCAGCCAAACCAACCAGACCACTTTGCGATGGCTAGCCATTGCCTGGACATCAGAGACTTCGGCCACCACCCACCAGCCGTGGGTTTGGGTTGGGCGCATCAGCACCCAAGGGTCGTCTAGCTCTACACCGCGCAATGGCAAAACGCCTTCATGCAATGGTTGTTGTGGCGCTTGGGAGAGCGCCTGGAGAAAAGGCGCCGCTTGCGCATAGACTTGAGTGACGGGTTTGCCACTGGCTGTGGGGTGAATGACAAAGCGGGCTTCTTCTGCCGTTTTGCCGGGCTGCACTACATACACACCGCCATTGTCAAAAAAGTGGGTGTCCTGCACTTCCTTGACCAGATTCTGGTGAAACGCCGAAATATCCAGCCCGACAAAGACAATGCCCACCACAGCCCCCGAATCGTCTTTGACCGGGGAATAGTGCGTCATGTAGGGCTTATCAAACAGTGTGACACGGCCTGTGTAATCTTGCCCCGCCAGCGCACGCGCATAGGCGGGGCTGGCACGATCGAGCAAGGTGCCCAGGTCGCGTTCGCCTTTGTCGTTCTTTAACGAAGTGGTGACACGGACAAAATCTTGCCCCTTGCGGGCAAACAGGGTTGCCACACCGCCAGTGTCTTGGCTGAACTTGTCTAACAAACCAAAATCGTTGTTGACAGCCACGCCAAAGCTTTGCAGCTCGCCACTGGACTCGACCAACCGCATGGTGGGTTGAAAGGACTGGCGAAAGGTGCGAAAGGCACGCACCACGGTTTCACGGCTGGTCTCCTCCACCGCATCCAGCGCCTGCACCAAGTTGTCTACCCGGTCTTGTACTGTGTGATAGACCTGCTGACGGGTTTCACGCTCAGTCAGGATAGAGATGGTCAGGGCCACCAACACCAGCACCAGCCCTATCATGCCAATCGCTAGAAGTGTCACCCTGCGCGCCAGGGATTGGTCAGTGGATGGGGTGGGCATAGGGTTGTCTCCTGTTTTTTTGAGGGATAAAGCCAGTGGCTATTTATTGGTCGTCAGGTCGGGTCTAGCCGGAACACGGCCACCGCTTGCAACAATTGCTCGGACTGCTGTTGCAGTCCATCGGCTGTGGCTGTGCTTTGCTGCACCCGCAGTGCATTTTGCTGCGTAGCCTGATCCAGTTGTACGATGGCTTGCCCTACCTGTGCCACGCCCGTGTTTTGCTCATTGCTGGCGTTACTGATCTCCCCCACAATGGCGCTGACTTGCTGGATGGCAGAGACCACATCGGTCATGGTCTCGCCCGCTTGATCCACCAATTGGCTGCCTTGGGCCACTCGGTCTACACTGGTCTGAATCAGCGTCTTGATCTCTTTGGCAGCTTCTGCGCTGCGTCCAGCCAGACTGCGCACTTCAGAGGCCACTACGGCAAAGCCCCGGCCTTGCTCACCCGCCCGTGCGGCCTCTACTGCTGCATTGAGCGCCAGAATGTTGGTCTGGAAGGCAATGCCATCAATCACACCAATGATGTCGGCAATCTGGCGCGATGCTTGGTTGATCTCGCCCATGGTGTGCACCACCTGCTCGACCACCTGCCCACCCTGCACCGCCACAGTGGAGGCATTGACGGCCAGCGAGTTGGCACGGTGGGCGTTGTCGGCATTTTGGCGCACGATAGAGGTGAGCTGCCCCATGATGGTGGCCGTGTGCTCAATGGCCGAGGCTTGCTGTTCGGTGCGGGCCGAGAGGTCATGGTTGCCTTGGGCGATGTCGGTGGCAGCACTGGTGATGTGCATGGTGGTGTTGCGCACTTGGCCCACCAACTGGCGCAAATAGGTTTGCACCGCTTGCAAATCGGCCATCAGCCCTGTAGGCTGCCCCTGCCACGACACATTGCTGCTCAGATGGCCTTGGGCCATCTGGCACAGTGCTTGGCGGGCTTGGGCCAGATCGCCGCCCAATTCACGCTGCAAGGTGCGGGCCATGAGCACGCCCAACACCACAGCCACCAACACGGCTGTGAAGGCCAGCACCAAAACAACCATCTGAATACGGTCGGCGCGCGCTTGGGTCTGGGCATGGGCCTGTGCTGCGGTTTTGCGGGCGGCACTGATTTGCTCCATCAGAGTGGCACGCATGGCCCGCCACGCCGGAATCTCTTGCTGATTGATGGCGGCGGCAGCGGCGCTGGCATCACTGCGGGCCAACTCCATGATTTGGTTTTGCAGGGCTACCTGTTGGCTGCGTTGCTGTGCCAGCGCACGCAAGGGTGTCTCAAACGGCGTGCCCTGTGCATAGCGCAGGGTGTTGTCGTAGGCTTGGGTATAGGCCTCTGCGGCAGCACGCACGTTGTCGTAAGCATTTTTGTTGCTCGGATTGAGCACAATGTTGCGCAATGCCTGCCCCCCCTGCAAGCCTTGGGCATACAGCTCCTCTAGCCCCGAGACAATGGCCTGCTCGGTGCCAATGTAGCGATTGAAATCGTTTTGCGTGCGCATCAGCCCCCACCAGCTGGCAGCCAAAGCCAGCACAAACAACAGGGCCGGTGCAGCGGTGTAAAGAATCAACCGGGTGGTAAAGCGCATAGTCATCAAAGCGATCAAGAAAAAGTCGAGAAGAAAATTGGGGGCCAGTCAGGGCCGAGGGGTGCTGTCACGCGGGCGCCAACCCAAGCCGCTAGAGGTATCGCCAGCGGGCCGGTATTCGCAGCCTATCCAGCCAGCGTAGCCCAAAGCATCCAGCACATCGAACAGATAAGGGTAGTGCAGCTCGCCTATATCAGGCTCTTGGCGCTCGGGCACTCCGGCAATCTGTATATGTGCAACCCGGCCTGTAGGCAAATACTGGCGCAGCTTGCTGGCTACATCGCCCTCGGCTACTTGGCAGTGGTAGAGATCCATGAGCACCTTGAGGTGGGGCGAATCCACCGCATCCAGCACAGCATGGGCTTGGGCTTGGCGCTGCAAAAAATAGCCCGGCATGTCGCGTGCGTTGATCGGCTCAATCAGCAATTGGCAGCCTTGGGCGGCTGCCTGCATGCAAGCCCACCGCAGGTTGTCGATCAATGTGGTTTGCATGGCTGCTACATCAGCCCCCACCGGCACCATGCCACTCATCACATGGATGCGTGGACAGTCCAACACCGCTGCATAACGCAGTGCCTCTTGCACACCAGCACGAAAGGCCGCCTCTTGCCCCGGCAAAGCCGCTGTGCCACGGGCACCACTTTGCCATGCAGCAGCCATCTCGGGTGGCGTCAACCCAGCAGCGGGGGCATTGAATAGCACTTGGCGCAGGCCATTGGTGCGCAAGCGGGCGGCAAGCTCACCAGCCTCCCAACCATAGGGAGCCAGGTATTCCACGGCAGTGAAGCCATCACGGGCGGCAGCTTCAAAACGGTCGAGAAAAGGAAGATGGGGATAGAGCCAACTGAGGTTGGCGGCAAACTGGGACATAACAAACAATGGCAAGGAAGGGGCAATTCAATCGGCTTATATTGATTATCTGGCAGCAATCATTTGCTATTATTTATATAGCAACAAAGCCTTTTAAGCAAATTATTTGCACCCATTTCCATTACCGGAGAGCCCCATGGCCTTGCGTGACTACCTGAACGAACAACTGCTGGGCATTTTGGCCAGCTACCAGTCCACTGGGGTGGTTCACCACATCGGTGTGGTCTACCCCCGGCGCAACAATGCACTGCATATCTTCATTCCGCGTGGACACCAACTGGCGGTGGGATCATTGGTCACCGTCCACCTGGATAACCGCACTGGCGTGGATGAACTCGATGCAGAACTGCGCGTGTATCGCACCTCGTACAAAGGCCGTGTACAAGCTGCTGAAGACAACTGGCTGGTGCTGGAGCCGCTGGAATACACCCTGATCCACGGCGTGCAGGTGGTAGACAGCCTGACGGCACCGGGCTACACCTTTCCTGCCGATGCCCGCCCAGAACACCCACTACCGCCCAGCCCTTTGCAGGGCATTCCGCCGGTAGAGGCCAAAGACAACGATAACAAGGTGGGTGTGCTCACCACCTTGGCCCTAGGCCAGCCCCACACGACAGTGTTGGCGTTTCTGTCCAGTGCAGAAGACGATGTGTTTCTGATCTCCATGCCCGACAGCTTCAAGGCAAAGCAACTGCGCCGCAACCCACATTGCTTTTTCACTATTGACGAGCGCGCCAAATTCACCTTTGAGCAATCCATCGAATGGAACTACACCATCATGGAAATGCGAGCGCACCAAATACCGGCCCACAGCCCCCTGTTTGAGCAGGTGCGCCGCTCCTTTATCCTCAAAAACCCGTGGGAAGTGGGCTTCTTCTTGAGTCCGGTACTGGAGATGTTTCACCTGCAACGGGCGGGGCTGGTCTGTTCAGGGCAAGCCCGCCCGTTCAGTGGAGGTTAGGCGCTAACAGCCTCTGCCGCAGGAGCCGCTTCAAACACGCGTGCCAGCAGCGCACCCGCATAACGCTCTTCCAGCGGAATCCAAACCCGCAACGGATTGCCCGCGGCCACCAGCAGTGGCTGGCCTTCGGCATTGCGCATGTGCTCCAAGCGCAACTGCACATTACCACTGGGGTGGATGATCTCGATCAGATCGCCCACCGCAAAGCGGTTTTTGGTTTCCACCTCGGCCCAACCATCTTGCACCGCATGCACTTCACCCACAAACTGGCTGCGGTGGGCAATAGAGTGGCCGGTGATGTAGTTTTGGTAATCTTGGCTAGGACGGCGCTCCAACAAGCCACCGGTATAGCCCCGATTGGCCAAACCCTCCAGCTCCAACAATAATTCGGGGTTGAACGGGCGGCCCGCAACAGCGTCGTCAATCGCGCGGCGGTACACCTGCGCCGTGCGGGCCACGTAATACAGGCTCTTGGTGCGGCCTTCAATCTTCAAAGAATCGACACCAATCTGCGTCAACCGGGCCACATGCTCAATGGCACGCAGGTCTTTGCTGTTCATGATGTAGGTGCCGTGCTCGTCTTCCATGATGGGCATCAGCTCACCGGGGCGGCCAATCTCTTCGATCAGGTACACCTTGTCAGCCGCGGGATGGCGCTGGCCGTCGCCGCAGGAGGAGAAAGCCTGCTCGGCCTCTTGTTGGGCGGCAGCAAAGTTAAAGTCGCCCTCCATGCGTGTGGCAATGGCCTCGCCGGTGCTGGAGTCCAGGGCGGCATCGTGGGTTTTGTATTCCCAACGGCAAGCATTGGTGCAAGTGCCTTGGTTGGGATCGCGGCGGTTAAAGTAGCCCGACAGCAGGCAGCGGCCCGAGTAGGCAATGCACAGCGCGCCATGCACAAACACTTCCAATTCCATGTCGGGGCATTCTTGGCGGATTTTCTCAATCTCATCCAAGCTCAGCTCACGCGACAGAATGATGCGCTCCACGCCCATCTTTTGCCAAAACTTGACGGTCGCCCAGTTGGTGGTGTTGGCCTGCACCGACAGGTGAATCGCCTGTTCAGGCCATTTCTCTTTCACCATCATGATCAGGCCGGGGTCGGCCATGATGAGGGCGTCTGGGCGCAAAGCAATCACCGGCTCAATATCGCGCAGGTAGGTGCGCACCTTGTCGTTGTGCGCAATCAGGTTACTGGTAACAAAGAACTTTTTGCCACGCTGGTGCGCCTCGGCAATGCCTTGGGCGATTTGCTCTAAGCGGAATTCATTGTTACGGGCGCGCAGGCTGTAGCGCGGCTGGCCCGCATAGACGGCATCGGCGCCAAAATCGTAGGCAGCGCGCATTTTGTCGAGTGAGCCAGCAGGCAGCAGCAGTTCAGGGCTTTTGAGGGTCATTGGGGGGGGCAGCACGGTCAAAGAGGAAAGGGGCAACAAGGCGCTATTGTCCGAGGTTCGTGCGGCTGTGCGCAGGGCCATTGCCAAAGACCCCATTGCCAATTTTTCTATGCAGGCTATGCGAAGAGCCACTGTATCCACAGCAAAACCCTGACAGCAGCGTCGAATTATTTCTCTGCACCCGCACCAGAGCGCCTGCGATGCCCCGGCAAAAACACTCTGGCCACCGCTGCTTACTGCGGCACAACGGGCACGCCCACAAAAGCACTGGGCGCAAAGGCCGGAAACTCTTCTGGGTCAAAAGCCTTATCGCCCGCCGGGTCGGCCACGCCAGTGGCTTGTAGCACCTTAAAGTCAAACTGGCGGCTGTCCATGAAATGCGAAGGTACCAAGTTTTGTAACGCCACGGCCATGTTCTCGATGCGCCCGGGATACTGGGTTTTCCAGTCGCGCAGCATTTGGCCGATTTGCTGGCGTTGCAAATTGTCTTGGCTACCACACAGGGTGCAGGGAATAATTGGAAACGCGCGCAACTCAGCCCAGCGGGCCAAGTCGGCCTCGGCCACGTAGGCCAATGGGCGAATCACCAAATGGTCGCCCCGGTCACTCACCACCTTGGGTGGCATCCCCTTGAGCTTGCCGCCAAAAAACATATTCAAGAAGAAGGTTTGCAGCATATCGTCGCGGTGGTGGCCCAGAGCTATCTTTTTGCAGCCTAGCTCATCGGCCAAGCGGTACAAAATGCCCCGACGCAAGCGCGAGCACAAGCTGCACATGGTTTTGCCTTCGGGGATATGCTTTTTCACCACGCTGTAGGTGTCTTGCGTTTCGATATGGAAGGGCACACCAATACGTGTCAGGTACTCCGGCAGCACATGGGCCGGAAAACCGGGCTGCTTTTGGTCGAGGTTCACCGCCACAATCTCAAAGCGTGGTGCGCCCCGGCGTTGCAGCTTGCACAAAAAATCCAACAAACCATAACTGTCTTTGCCGCCCGACAGGCACACCATGATGCGGTCGCCGTCTTCAATCAGGCCAAAATCATCCACCGCTTGGCGCACTTGGCGGTACAGTCGTTTTTCTAGCCGTTGCTGCTCGTGGACAGTGCTGGTGCTATCGGGGGCCAAGGAATCAGAAGAGGCGTTCATCGGGGGGCAGGGGCTTGAGAATGGATAGAAGAGTCAAGCGCCTATTGTCCGAGGTTCGGGGCTCCACCCATGCGATGGCACCATTCAACACAGCGGCATTGGTATGCGTGCAACCCCCAATCGTCCCGTTATTTGTTGGGTTGGATTCCATTCAAGGGTGTGCATACCCCAGACAAGGCAGAGCCACTTCAGTTTGTGGGCCAAAAATTCAGCCTTAGGGACAGCTACGGTTGGGCCGATTACGCCCTGCGGGGCGATTCGTTCAGTAAAAACAGCCGTAGGCGTTGGCAAGTATCGACTTGGGCCTAAAAGACGGCACCACGGTTGCGGACAAACACAGGCTGTCAGGCTGTTGGTATCGCCATGCAGATATTGGCAACCGCCAACCGCTCTCAACACCCCCACACCACAAGGAAGCATTTTTTTGTTACTGGGTGTAGAGTAGCAGACCAGATAGACATAGAACATGGTTTGGTGGTGTTAGGAGATTTTTTGCAGGTTGGTGACGGCTTTTTCAGGGTGTTAATAGATTAAAAAGTTGATGGCAAAAATTTTTCAGGCGTTGGGCATACTGGCACCAGCATTTGGGCAACTGCGGGTTCGTTCGCCATTTTTCTGGGTCTATGGCACATTATTGGCATTTCTTGCATTATCTGGCATTTGGCTACTCATAGATTTAAAGAAAGAATACGACAAAGTCTTGTCAAATGCTGCCTATCGCGCTATGCAACGCAGCCAAATTATTAGCCAGTCCTTTAGCTCAAAAATCATGGCAACCGATTATGTCTTGCGGGATGTTCTTGGAAGATTAGAAAAAGAAGACATTATTTATCCTGATCCCAGCAAAAGCCATTTTCAAAAATTGACACAGCTTTTGAAGGAAAAAGCCGATACCGTTCCTGATTTCTTTAGCATTGTTATTTTTGATAGCAATTGCACTTTTACTGCCACAGTCACCGGAAAAAATACCGGCGTCCGATCAAAACCAGAGGTTTGTGAGGCCCGCAAAAGGCACCACGGCTCTGGCCCTATGGTCAGCTATGTTCCAGGCACAAAGTCTGCTTCAGGACAACCTGTGCTGGTGTTGTCTCGACACCTCAGATCACCAACAGGTGATTTCCAAGGTGGTGTCATGGGAGTGATCGAACTTCAAATTGCACAAAATTGGCTCAACTCACTCAGTCTGAGTCCGGGCGATTCTGTGGCGCTGCTAGACGAATCTCGCACCATCCTTGCCCGTCACCCACAGATACCCAAGGTCTCGGATAATCACATTGCCAACTTCCAAATTCCAGCCGTTTTGCATGCTCCAACCGCAGAAGCAAGCAATGTGGCCCAATCAGATATAGATGGGCATGAACGTTTGTTGGGGTTTAGCAAAACCGGAAATTTTCCGTTGATCGTAGCGTATGGCATTGACCAATCCCGCATGCTTGAGCAATGGCAATGGCGCACCATAGAGCTAACGGTAGGCTATTTTTTTCTGCTGCTGTTGGCAGGTATTTCGGCTCGGCACCAGTGGACCATTCTTCGCCAGAAAGAAGAGTTGCACTCCAGTGAGGAGCATTTTCGCATGCTGGCCGAAAATATGGCCGACATCGTCTGGCGCACAGATGCACTGTTAAATTTTACTTATATCAACAGGGCCGATCAACAGACACGGGGTTTCTCTCGTGAAGAAGTGATTGGCACGGCTGTGCAAGAGAGTTTGACACCGCAAGGACAAGCCATTCTGGACACCAAACTCAAAGACCGTCGTGCCATCAAAATGGCGGCACCGCCATGCGTGGCTTTTCAGTACGAGTTGCCCATGCGCCATAAAAATGGCGGCCAAGTCTGGATCGAAGTGTCATCTGTGCCCATCTATGGCAGTGATGGCAACATCAAAGGCTATCAAGGCATAGGCCGAGATATCAGTGAGCGCAAACGACACGAAGCCCAGTTGTTACAGTCGCAGCAGCAATTAGAGAATCAACTGCACCAAGCGGCACAAGAGAAAACGGCATTGCAAGAACTGGCCACCCGTGACCCCCTGACAGGACTCTACAACCGCCGCTACCTAGATGCCACTTTTCTACGCGAGCTTGCGCGCTCCAGACGCGAGGAGCAACCGCTGGCCGTTGTCATGCTGGATCTGGACCATTTCAAACAGGTGAACGATCAATACGGCCATGCAGCAGGTGATGAAGTGCTCAAGGCACTGGCACAGTTACTGCGGCAAGGTGCCCGTGAAAGTGACTTGATCGCCCGCTATGGAGGAGAGGAGTTTGTGGCCATCATGCCAAACATGTCTGCGCAGCAGGCATGGGAGCGGGTTCAATCGTGGCGGACACAACTAGAGGCCATGCCAATTGTTTTTGCCAATCTCCACATTCGCGTCACATTGTCGGCTGGGATTGCCATCTTTCCTGACCACGGCCAAAGTCCCAGCCAACTGCTGACCCGTGCTGATGAAATGCTCTACCAATCTAAACTGGCTGGACGCAATCAAATCACCCTAGCCGCGTTAGAGCCTCATGGGCCTTTGGTGGACGGCTCTGCAAACCCTGCTTGAGTTTCTCCTCATGCACACCACCCAACTATTGCGCCTCATGGTGTCGAGCCTGTGCGCTTGTGGAGCTTCCGTTCAGGCCCAAGAGCCCCCCAAGGAGCCCCCTGCGGGCTGGAGTGGTTTGTTCATCAACCATGTGACTTTGCAAAAAAGCACCGAAGAGGCGCTGCGCAACCGGCCCAGCCCATTTCGCCCACCTCTCGTCACCAATACCGGGGGGCGTTTACTCAACTTTTTGGTGCTGCGGTTGAAACACGGTGATTGGATGTTTCACGGCGCTTATAGCGACAATCGCACCCTGGGCGGTGGCAGCGCCTACTCGCTCACCAACCCCATGGGCTTTGGTGTCAACACGGTCGAGACCATCGGTGTTCACCGTAGGAGCGTAGATGACAAGTCTGGTCTGCAAGAATTGGCAATCACGCACCGCCAAAATGGCACGATGGTCATGCTGGGCAAGATTGATACCGCCAACTGGTATCTCTCTAATCCCCTCTTTAGCGGCGACTTGGTGCATGGCAACGATTACGGCAACGCCGCCACTCGGGTGGTGGCACCACCGTTTCCGTCATGGGCCTTGGTAGTGCAACAGAACTACAGCCATGGCCTGTCATTCACCGGTATCGTCGGGGATGCGTTTGGTGATCGTGAAACCATCCATGCCGCACGCAATCTGGTGCATGGGGATTTGGCCTATGTGTTGGAGCTCAATTTTCGGCATCAGCAACAACACTACCAGTTGACCTTCAACCATACAGATGCTTTTCGTTTTTACGACAAAGATGCCGTCTGGCCTGGGCCAGGCCACAAAGCCCCCAAGGTAGACGCTGTCATTGCTACAGCCAGTTACCGCTTTAACCCCCACTGGTCGGGCTTTGGTCGCGTCGGCTATTCCAAGGGCGATGCACAAATCGAAGATCGCAACTACCTGATAGGTATACGCTACGATATGGGCAGGTTCTACGCTTTAGGCTCCCAATCCGCCACCAGGGTCGCCAGCAATAACCTGCCATACCAGCGTGGTGCCAAGGGTGACATCACCTTGGTCAGTGAAATCACCCTCAACTACAAGGTACATCCCCAAATAGTGGTGGGCGTAACGTATGACAAATACCAAAGCAACGGCAATGCACTGCTGGCCAAAGATGGTGGCTGGAATGGTGCCAAGCGCAACCATGTTGTCGGCTTGCGTGTCACGTCCTTTTTGCCCTTCTGATGCGGCAGCGTCCTCGCAAGGGTGATGAAAAAACGCCCCATCCACCACCTGCAACTGCGTGTGCGCGAGCTGGGGCAATTATTCAACTCCCTAGACCCTTCTCCCTTTTTGAATAAAGACCTCGACCGCGAGGCCGAAGTCTTTATTGAAACCTGGGCGCAGGGTCTGCCCTCCGACAGCCATTTGCATATCACCGTGCATTTGCAGCATTGGCCCACCGAAGGTGATCCGGCCGCTTTGATCACCGAGGCGATTCACAACTACTTCAGCTACAAGGCTGAACTGGTGCGGGGCGAACTGCACCGGCTGCTGCGCGAGGGCCGCACCAGCTTGCTCATTGGTATCAGCTTTTTAACGGTGTGCCTGCTGGCTGCCGATGCCAGCAAGCAAATCATTCCAGACACACACTTTACGGTAGCCCGCGAGGGTCTGACCATTCTGGGCTGGGTGGCACTGTGGCGGCCTTTACAGATTTTTCTGTACGACTGGTGGCCGCTAGCGCGCAAGATTCGGGTTTGTCGGGCGCTGGGCCGGGCTGTGGTGCGCGCAGTGACCGCACAGCCATAAAAAACGCCATCCGGCACCTGCAAAGCAGGCCACGGATGGCATGTAGGGCCGATACCGAAGCGGATTAGGCCTTGGCAGTGCTCTTGACAGTCTTGGCTACCACATCAGTGACGTGGGCTTCGGCTTGGGCCACGGCTTGCTTGGCAGCGGCTTGGGCCGAATCCAGCACTTGTTGACCTGTAGCAGCAGCGTTCTTGAACGCGGCCACAAAGGCTTCGCTGCCAGCGGGAGCGTTCTTGGTCATCGACTCCAGCGACGTGTTGAAAGTCTTTTGCGCTTCGGCCATCTTTTCTTTCGATGCCTTGGTCAATTCCGAGCTGGTTTCCGAAGCAATTTCGTACACGCTGCGGCCATAGGCAGTGGCCTTTTCGGCCAAAGGCTTGACCAAATTGGTCTGGGCCGACAGCACTTCTTCAGGGGTCTTGGCAGCAGCCACGGCTTGCAACGAATTGAGCGTACCGTTGAGCACCGACTTGGCAGTAGCCAGGTTCAACTCAGCCAGCTTTTCAAAACCAGCAAAGGTGGTGGTGGCAGCAGCAGCAAAATCAGCGGCAGCGTTTTTGCCAGCGTCAGTGAAGGTTTGGGCGTTGATGGTTTGCATGTGAAAACTCCTATCAGGTTTCGTGCGCCACCCCAAGCCCAGCCTGGAAGAAAAATGTTGCGGCGCAACATGACTCTTATGGTAAGGCGGTTTAGCCAAATTGCAAGGGAAAAATGTTGCAGTGCAGCATTTTTTCAACACAGTCACATTTTTTAACCGGCCAAGCACCAGCCAGCCACGCCACAGCCCAGCACCACCAGCCAGGGGGCTACTTTCCAAAACAGGAGTGCGACCCATGCCAGCAAAGCCAAAGCAAAGTCCTGCGCCGTATAGATGGCATGTGTCCATACAGGTTGGTACAGGGCAGCGAGCAACAGGCCCACCACGGCGGCATTGATACCAGACAGTGCCGCCTGTGTACGAGGCTGGCGGCGCAGCTGTTCCCAAAACGGCAAGGCTCCCGCCAGCAGCAGAAACGAGGGGGTAAAAATGCTCAACAGGCCAATCCAGCCGCCCAGCCAACCCGAGGGTGCTTGGTGCATGGAGGCCCCCAGAAAAGCAGCAAAAGTAAATAAGGGGCCAGGCACTGCTTGGGCCGCCCCATACCCTGCCAAAAAAGCCGCCTCACTGATCCAGCCATTGGGCACCACTTCGGCCTGCAACAACGGCAGCACCACATGCCCACCACCAAACACCAAAGACCCAGCACGGTAGAACGCATCAACCATCGCCAGCACCGGATGCGGAAACAGTGCGGTCAGCAGTGGCAAACCGACCAACAACACCAAAAACAGCAGCAACCAAAACAGGCCCGTCTGGCGCCTGATGGTGATAGGCAGTGGATCGTGTGGCAGCTCCTGCACCGGTTTGAACAGCAGCAGACCTACAACGGCACCCACCAAGATGATGCCCACTTGCCCCCAGGCAGATGGCAGCACCAACACCGTGCAAGTGCTCAATGCCATCAGCGTAATACGCGGCACATCTGGACAAAGATGGCGGGCCATGCCCCAAACAGCCTGTGCCACGACAGCCACCGCCACCACATTCAAGCCATGCAGCACCCCCGTAGGCATGCTCTCACCATACTGGCTAATCCCCAAGGCCCACAAGATGAGGACGACAGCCGATGGCAGCGTAAAACCTGCCCAAGCCGCCAACGCCCCTGCATAACCAGCGCGTAATAGCCCCAGTGCCATACCCACTTGGCTACTGGCTGGCCCAGGCAAGAACTGGCACAAGGCCACCAAATCGGCATAACTGCGCTCGCTCAACCATTGGCGGCGCACCACAAACTCCTCACGAAAATACCCGAGGTGGGCAATCGGGCCGCCAAAACAGCTCAGCCCAAGCCGCAAAAACACCAAGAAGACAGCTCCAACACTACGGTCAGTGGTGTGGTGGGTATCGTTCATGCGCATACGGCGGATTGTGCATGACCGAGACGCGTGCCAGCCCGCCGTACCCATCCTCTGTGCCACACTTGCCTTATGTCTTCTACAGAATGGGCAGACGCCGCGCTGCAAGCTTTCGATCAGGTGGTGCAATCAGAGACGGGCTTGCGCAGCCGGCCCGGCCAGCGGCGCATGGCAGAGCAGGTGGCTCAAACTTTGAGCGTAGCAACCTTGGGCAGTCCAGAGCCAGAAGGAGCAGCGCCGGTGCGGGCCATTGCCATCATTCAAGCCGGAACAGGGGTGGGCAAATCGCTGGCCTATTGCGCCCCCGCCATTGCCATCGCACTGGCACGCAACACACGGGTACTGATCTCCACGGCCACTGTGGCACTGCAAGAGCAATTGATCCATAAAGACCTGCCCGCTCTGATGGCGCAAATGCCACAGCCGTTTCGGTTTGCACTGGCCAAGGGGCGTGGACGCTATGTGTGCCAGCTCAAACTGGCACAGTTGGCTGGCGGTGGGCCAGCACTCCCCGAAGAGGACGACCTGTTTTACGAAGAAGAAACGGCGGCCCGTGCCACCCGCCCCGCCCATGAAACCGAGGCTCGCCTGCGCTACTACACCAGTCTGGCGCAAAGCCTGGCTGCCAAGACTTGGGATGGAGACCGTGACACCCTGGACACACCACCCGCACCCGAGTTGTGGGCCCCCGTGGCTGCCGAGGCAGGCTCCTGCACGGGTAAGCATTGCCCCATGTTTAGCCAGTGCAGCTACTTTGATAAGCGCAAGGAACTGGTGGCCGCGCAGGTGATTGTGGTCAACCATGATCTGTTGTTGTCCACCTTGGGCGGACGGGTGTTGCCCGAGCTAGACAACTGCCTGCTGGTGCTGGACGAAGCACACCACCTGCCTGCCACAGCCTTAGAGCAGTTTGCTTGCAGTATGGATTTGAGCCGCCTGCTCTGGATTGACCGTCTGGCGCAGCGGGCCACGCGCATCGGTACGCTGATGGAGTTGGCTGAAATTGCCGATATCCCCGGCTATGCCTCACAGTTGCGCCAAAGCCTGCAAGATGTGGCACGTTTAGTGATGGATTTGTATGGCGATGCCTTACGCCCCCCCGCTGACGCAACGGGGCGCAAACGCTGGCCCGAGCACAAGATGCCCATGCGGGTGCGCTTACCCGGTGGCGTGCTACCAGAGGTGCTACTGTTGCCGCTGCAGCAACTGGCCCAGCAAGCTCTGGGCTTTATCCATTGTTTGAGCATCATTGCCAAGGCACTGCGCGCACAGATTCGTGAGCATCCCGACGAGGCCAAACGCCTATCTACCCACTATGCCCAAATTGGCATGTTGGTGCCCCGCTTGCAAACGGTGCATGACACTACCCAGTTGCTGCTACAACAGCCCCCAGCCACGCCCCATACGCTGGCCGTGCCCCATGCCAAATGGTTCACCCTGACAATGGATGGGGAATACATTGCCCTGCAAGCCCATGCCAGCCCACTGTTGCCCGGTGCCACACTACGCCACAAGCTCTGGCAGCAGGTGCGCGGAGCCATACTCACCTCGGCCACCCTGACCAGCTGCGGCCAGTTTGATTTTTTCCTGCGCGAATCGGGTCTGGATGCCGACGAGGCCGCTACGGCACTAGAAGTGCCCAGCCCCTTTGACTATGCGCGCCAAGGTACGCTAGTGGCTGTGGCCACCCACGCTGATCCCAAAAATGCAGACCAATTTACCCCCGAAATGGTGACGGCTCTGTTGCAGGATCTGGCCCAAGTGCCCTATGGTGCCTTGGTGCTCTTTACCTCGCGCGAACAAATGCGCCAAGCGGTAGAGGCACTCCCACCCACTTTGGCAGCACAGGTATTGGTGCAAAACACCCTGCCACGCCCCCAATTGTTGCAACGCCACCGCGAACGGGTGGCCGATGGGCAAGCATCAATCATCTTTGGAATGCAATCTTTTGGCGAGGGACTGGACTTGCCAGGGCGCTTGTGTGAATCCGTGTTTATCCCCAAGTTGCCTTTTGCCCCCCCTGATGACCCCGTGGGCCAAGCCCGTGCCGAATGGTTGCGCACCGTAGAACGTGACCCGTTCAATGAACTGGTGGTGCCCGCCACCGCCATGCGGCTGGCCCAATGGGCTGGGCGGGCCATCCGCAGCGAAGAAGATCAGGCCCATGTCTATTGTTACGACCGGCGCCTGACGCAAACCAGCTACGGCAAACGTTTACTAGCGGGTTTGCCGCCCTTTACCCGTGTTCTGCGGCCAGCCATTTGATCCGAATAAAAATTGGGGGCCACAGTTTTTGCTTGGCTGACAAAACACTGAAAATTTATCGGTAGCAGCTCAACTACAAAAAAGAAATGCGTGCCCAAGAGGATGATTTTTCAGAAAAAAGCAAGGCGCCCTGTTTTTCACGAAGTAGCAACGCTACTTTTGCCGATCACTGCAATTTTCACCGACGTCGTGTTTCTTTCTCTCTTTTCTGCTGCTGGGGCAGTGACTGCCACCGCTGCTGGAGCAGACAGCGCCACCGTCCACAATGCCGCACCCAACAATTCCAAGAGCAAACTTTGCAGTACGGCTGCGATTGTGCCTATGTGTTCTACGCTCAATCCCGTGATTGCAGCGAGTTGAACATCGACTGGGTCTGCCGCACGCAACACCTGTGCCGCATCATGCGCAGCCGCAGCGTTAGCCAACTGACGGCGAAGATCAGCGGCATGATGGGCTTGGGTGTTTTCCACTTGTAACGCCTGCACCTTGGCCGCCGTACCAACCGCCAATACCTGTGCCGTAGTGCATTTATCAGGGTTTTTGACTTGGCAACGGGCCAGTGCCGATTGGGTGGCCGCGTCCTGTGCAGTAGCCTTGGCTAAGTCGGCTGCCACTTTAGCCAACGGTCGGGCAGTGATGGAGTCTAGTTCCTGTTGCAGTGCCAATGTGTGACCCGTCACAGCGACCGACTTGGCCCGATGCTCACCGGCACGATACGTTGCCTTGGCAAAAAAATGGGCTTGGTTGTAGACCGTTGCCACGATACACACAACAAAAAGCACCTTGGTCACCACATTGCGTCGGCTTAATGCAGGGAGCAGGTGGCTGCCGAGCACCAGTGCCACCGCCGTAGCCAGCATCACCAACTGTTCCGTCTGGGTTGTAGCCCGCTCCATGACTGCGCTGGAAGCCATGCCAATGCAGACAACCGTGCAGATGAACGCCAGCACACCAGCCACCTTGCGGGTATGGGGGTAAGGTTGGAATGGGGTAGTCAAACTCATAGACACGCAAGTTACACAAACACCCTTGAAAAACATTGCTTTTTATTGCAGTGAAAAAGCAACCGTTCTCACTCAACGATGCCGAATTTACTCGTAACTTGTTGATTCTTTTGAAAAAAGAATCAACATTTCAATTTGGCAGAGCGATTGTTTTATATACATTTTGTTACAAACAGGCCGCTACAATCGAAAGATTGTGCCCAACCAAGGCCGGTATGGCGAAGGGACAAGCAAGAGCGCATCCAGGCGTTCTATCGGCCCAGTAACGGCACCGAGCGCAACGCTGCACAGCCCCGGCCAGACACACAGGCGAGCCCCCAAAAGCAACGGCAGGAGACAGGGGCCGTCCGCAGATATATAAATATATTAAAAATGCGCCATAAATTATATATTATTTTTATATTTTTAATATCATTACAAATACCAGTTTTTGCAAAAGATTTTGTAATTGAACGATCTTTTTTAGTAGATCCCACCGGAACATTGACTATTGAAGATGTTCAAACCCTAGAATTCAAACCAGCACCTGTCGTATTATCGCGAGGCTACACCGAATCGGTTACTTGGTTACGCCTCGTTGTAGATTCCAGTGCCTTAGCACAATTGTTAGTGGTAGTGCGCCCTGCTTATTTAGATGACGTACGCTTATACAGCCGCACAAAAAATACTTCTGAAGCCTCAGGAGAGTGGCTGATGCGCCAACAAGGAGATGCTTTTGCCTTTAATCAACGCGAACGACATGATTTAAACTTCAGTTTTTCTATAGAACCTTCTGCTGACAAACCTACAACAATATATGTGCGCCTCCAAACCAGTAGCACGACGGCTTTGTTTGTGACCGTACAGCCCACCACAGAAGCAGAACAATTTGATAGCTTATTGATGCTGGGCAGCGGCGTTTATGTTGGCATCCTGTTTGTGCTTATATTACTCTCATTAGAGCGATTTTCCATTACCAAAGATCATTTATGGGGATTGAACGGAATCTTTCAAATAACAACGCTTGTCATGGCCGCTGCGTTTATGGGGTTTCATGCAAAATTTGCTTTGCCAGACAACCCCTCTCTGGCAAACAAAAGTACATCGATTGTTTTAGTTTCGCATTTTCTCATCAGCTCTATTTATTCATATAGGTTTTTTACAGTATTTCAAGGGCCACGCATCAATAATATATTCATTGGTTGCCTATCTTTTATAACGCCATTCTTATTTTGGCAAATAGCCAATGATAGCGTGCAGCAAGCGATGGAGTTGAACTCAACAATGGTGCTACTTTTAATAGCACTAAGCTTTATAGCCAGCTACAAAATAAAAGTTCAAGATAAAATAATTCGTTATTTAATTCGTTTTAACTACAGCTTCTTGCTGCTTTATCTGTTATATGTGATGTTACCCGTCATGGGATGGGCTCCCATGAGCCAGCTGCATTTGTATCCAGTGATCGCACTCAATTTATTTGCTTCAATCATGCAATACTTAACACTCACCAGACGGGACTATTTAGAATTGCGTAATCAAATTCAATTGCATGAAGAAATTGAGCAAACACAAGCGCAATTATTATGGGAGCAACAGCGCCGTGCGGAAAGTGCAAGCTTCATGAGCATGTTGTTGCATGAATTGAAAAATCCATTGGCCTCTATTCGTCTTGCCACACAAACATTGATGAGTGGTCGTGTCATGCAACCGAAAGATCAACTGATTCGCATCAATAACATTTATGAATCTGTGGATGGCATGAATGCTGTGTTAGAGCGTTGCCGCCATGCAGACAGACTGGATCAGGGCGATTGGCTGCCTCAGAAAACCCCACACGATGTGGTGATACTCTTATCACAATGGGTTCAAGAGCATCGACTATGTCATCGAATTCAGATTGAATTGCCAGAAAATCTATCTGCACAGGTGGAGATAGACCTACTGAAAATCATGGTCATGAACCTGATTGATAATGCCCTTGCTTATTCCCCTGCAGACTCTATCATTCAAGTAAAATTACGAGAACAACCCCACCCTGTATCACAATTTTTGATTGCTATATACAATAGTGTGGGTAAAGTGGGCTGGCCCGATCCAGACCGGGTGTTTACCAAGTATTACCGGGCACAAGCAGCACACCAACGAACAGGCTCTGGATTAGGTTTGTTTTTAGTTAAAAGTATTGCTCGACTTTATGGCGGTGATGCCAGCTACCGAGCACAAGAAGACAAGGTAGTATTTGAACTGCGCCTGCCATGCCAATAGACTCAAAAGTACATATTATTGTAGTAGAAGACCATGACATCGTACGCGACGAGTTGGTTGCATTTTTAACTCGCCCCGAATGGAATGTGCGCGGAGTTGATTGCGGTGAGAATCTTGATATAGCATTACATCAACATCCAGCCAATATCGTTATTGTTGATTTAAATCTACCTGGCGAAGATGGCTTGAGCATTGCCCAAAGATTACGCATTGGCATTCCTGATATAGGAATTGTATTATTAACAGCCCGTGTGCTTCCCATGGATAAAATTGCAGGCTACCAAAGTGGTGCCGATGTTTACCTCACCAAACCAACAAATATTGGCGAATTAGAGGCGGTAGTGATCAATTTAACTCGACGCATTAAGCAGTGGACACACAACAATCTACAGCTCAATATGTCAAAATTAACACTCGGATTTTCGATGGAAACCCCGATTGGTTTAACGCTCACTGAAGCCAATTTACTATACGAACTGGCCTTGGCTCCCAAACAATGTATAGATACAGAAATACTCCTGCATCACCTTGACTCGCAACACAAAACACATTTGTCACGGGACAATCTGCCTGTCATTATCAGTCGTTTGCGAACCAAAATATCTGATGGCCTGAGCATTGCCAACCCCATCAAGGCTGTGCGTAATTATGGCTATAAGTTAACCACCAAAATAACTCTGCAAGAAAGTTAATGCAGGATACTGCACCATCTGTGCTGCCATGCTCAAGCAACGCTCCCAACCGGGCTGTGTGCAGACGTTGGCGCTGTGCTGCTTGATGCCACAGCGCCCCACCTGCCCACAAGACTACTGATCAGCGGGCATGTGCCCAATTTGATAGATCCACACAGTGCGTTCACCATCTAAGGTGTAGTGGGTGAATGGGGTCACGTCGGGCACGGTAAACTCCAAACTGACCAACCACGCCCCTGGGGTCATATCGGCATTGGCTTTGGCCCAAGCACGCGCCATGCTCTCGGGGCGCTGGAACAAATAGACCAAGGCATACGGCCCCCAAGACTCTTGCCAAATGTCTCCCCGACGCACCTCGGCCCAAGGGCAACGGCGGGCACACAGCCAGCGCAGCGGACGGCTCCACTCCAAGCCATGCCAGTGGGCCAAGGGGTAGGCTTGGCGCAGGGCCAGCAGGCCATCGCCCAAGCCACAACCAGCGTCTAATACATGCGCGCCCGGCTCCAGCCAAGCATGGTCGGGCAAGCCGTTGAGGGCATCGGCGGGCGTTGGAAACAGTGGTGCGTCACGCCAAGCGTGTAGCGGGTACACCGCCAACAACAAACCCAACGGCAGCAGCCACACCCATTGCGGCACACTCGCCATGCCCGTCAGCACCAGTGAGAGCGGAAAGCCCAGCACAATCAATGCTCTGCGCCAAAAGCTATCGCCCAGCAGGCTGACCAGCGTACACCACACGGTAGCCAGCACCAGTGCCCACAGCGGCGGCAATAGCCGTTGCAGCAACAGCAACAACAGCCAGCCCGAAGACCACGCCAGCACCGCAGGCAAGGGCCAAGGTAAACGAATCATGGGCAGGCCCGGTGGCTGTGGCAATGTTCCACGTGAAACATGGTCAGGCCGTGCGCAGTCGGTCAATCAGGCCATTGAGGGCTTCGGTGGAGCCAAACTGGATTACCAGCTCTCCCACATCGTCTAACTGCCCCGCACGGCGTACACGCTTTTTGACACGCACTTCTACGGCAGCCATCAACAGGTCGGACAGTTCTTCTTCTAGGCGCAGCAGATCGCGTGGTTTGGTGCGGATGTTGGCTGTTGGGCTGGTCTTGCCAGCACTTGCCGCCAGCTTTTTACCCAAGGCTTCCGCCTCACGCACCGAAAGCTTTTTGGCGGCAATTTGTTGTGCTGCCGTGATTTGTGTGGCTTTGTCCAGCGCCAATAAGGCACGGGCGTGGCCCATGTCCAAATCACCCGCCATCAGCATGGTTTGCACTGGCACGGCCAATTGCAACAGGCGCAGCAAATTGCTGGCCGTGCTGCGCGAACGGCCCACAGCCTGTGCAGCTTGCTCATGCGTGAGGCCAAACTCGCGCACTAAGCGTTGCAGACCTTGGGCTTCTTCCAGCGGGTTGAGGTCTTCGCGTTGGATGTTTTCGATCAACGCCATCGCCGCGGCAGCCTCATCGGGCACATCGCGCACCAGCACAGGTACCGTGTCGAGCCCAGCCAGTTTGGCCGCACGGAAGCGGCGCTCCCCGGCAATGATTTCATGGCACCCGGCGTGCGGGCCAGTACCCAAGCGGCGCACCAAAATGGGCTGCATGATGCCTTGTGCGCGTATGCTTTCAGCCAGTTCGTACAGTGCGCCCTCATCCATGCGCGTGCGCGGCTGGTACTGCCCAGGTATCAGCTCCGTCAGGGGCAATGTGGATGGGGTTTGTTCCGCCGTGCTGCTCAAGGCGGGGTGGCTAGGAGCGGTAGGGCCAAGCAAAGCTTCGAGGCCGCGCCCCAAGCCCTTAGGTTTTTTGGTTGCCATCAGGCTTTGTCTTTCGTTGCGATAAGAGTGTGCAGCAGGGCCAGCCCTTCGGGCCAGTCACCTAAGCCAGACTCGGCATTGAGGTGGCCGCGCTCGCCCACATCGATATACCCTGCACCCCAGGCATCGGCCAATGCCTGTGCGTGGGTGCTGCTGCCATAGGGATCGTTGCGGCTGGCGACCAACACGGCAGGGAAGGGCAAAGGCTGGCGGGCGATGGGCGCCCAACCGGGCAACGGCTGGCGCAGGTCGGTGCGCTCCACGTCTGGTGGGGCCACCAACAAAGCGCCTTGTACCTTGCAGGCATCGGGCGAATGGGCTGCCCACCAAGCCACCAAGATACAAGCCAAGCTGTGCGCCACCAACAGCACCGGGCCGGGGCTATCGACCACCACTTCTTGCAATCGGGCGCTCCAGTCGCCGCGCAGGGGGCGCTGCCAATCGTGTTGCTCTAGGCGCTCGTAGCCGTGCAGGTGCTCCCAACGGCTTTGCCAATGGTCGGGGCCGGAGTTCTGCCAGCCGGGCAGGGTGAGGATGCGGGGGAGTATGCTCACAGTGATGCTTCTATCCAAAAACGGCGCGCAGCCAACTCGCGTAGACGCAGACGAGTACGGGCCAGACTAGGGGAACGGGAGGCTGCACGTTCGGGGCTCCAACAAGATGCCACCATGCTTCCCAGCCGTGTGTTGTAACCAATCCCTTGACTGGCTACGGCCCCTTTTTCTTTGACCAAATCTTGCCGAACCTCTCTACTGGCCTGCTTAGCCAGTTGCAGCAAATGACTTTTGGGATCTGGCAACTCATCCGGATGGATAGGTAACTTGCCTTTGGGGCCCATCAGTTGGCGCATAGCGTCGTGGTCTGCTAACACCCAAGACTCCACTTCACGCACAGCAATGCGCAGCAAGAGATCCGACGGTGTGGGGGTGGTGCCCAGCCAAGCCTCACACATCTCACTGGGGCAGGCCACCTGATCCAGATCTGTAATCAACAAAACCGGCTTGATTTTTGCTAAGGCTTTCCAGTTGGACATCTTCGATTGCAAATAGCCAAAACCATCTTTGCGCAAACACTGAATATCTGGCGGGGACAGGTTGATTTCTCTAAGCAATTGCAGCCCTACGGCTTCGCTCAACATATCCTCAGTGGCCAGTGCTATCTGCGTCATTGCCACAAGCCCAGTTGATTAACCTGTGCCGGGCGCGTTTTGGGCAAGACTACTTCGGCCACAGACAAGCCAGCTTCCAACATCTGCGCTTCATCTGCCAACAAGGCACGTGCTGTGCTTCCTTGCGGGCCTGATTCCAGCAACACCACCCCGCGTCCATCAATCCCAGGGTTGCTGAGTAAGGCTTCGCTGTGGGTACTGAGGATGATTTGTCGCTTTACTTTTTTGTCGCGTTGCAAGCGTTGCAGGATCAAAGGGATTTCTTTGACGATGGCATCGTTGAGGGAAATTTCTGGCTCCTCCAGCAAAAGCAGTGACGAACCGTCCAACAAAGCCCACAGCAACCCCAGCAAGCGCAAAGTGCCATCAGAGAAATGCTCCTCCGATTGCCAGCCTGCCTTGGGGCGATGGTGCGCATAGAGTGCCTCTAGATGCGGGTGCCCCAAGTCATCTTTGGAAAAACGTAATTCTTTAAATTGGGGCACGGCCAGCTTCAGGGCCTGACTGATTTTTCCGAGGCGATTGGTTCTGGTCTTTTCAGGTGTTTTGGCGATACGCTCCAAAAAACCTTGACCAAAAGGATCCTCTTCCAAACGTTGCCCACCGATTTTTTCAGCAAACTTGAGCAGCTGCGGTACCAGATGCAGGTAGGTGATAGTACCGAAAAACTCAGAAAGCTCACGGAACTTGCCATTGGCCGCGATTTGCTCCAAACGGGTTTGGGTCAGCAGCATGGGGTCGGCCTTATCCTCTTGGTCTGGCCGAGTAAACAGGCAAGTGCTGCCTTGCCAAACCTGCTCATCAGAGATCAAGATGCGTTGCGCGCCTCTACCCTCGGGTTTAAAACCCAGAACATACCGCCATGCCACCTCTGCATCAGCGGAGGTAGCCAGCGTGATTTCAATCCGGACTTCTGGGTCGCGTCGGGCGTGTAGACAGCGCAGTTTGGTGATCCCACCACGCTCTGCCACCGCCGTTTGCAAGCCCCCCCCTTTGGCTTTACTCACATCACGTAAAAAACGCAGTGCGTCCAGTAAATTAGATTTACCTGATGCGTTTGGCCCCAGCAAGTACGATATTTCACGCAAGGGCACGTCAACGGCCTGAAAGTTGCGCCAGTTCTTGAGTTTGATTCGGGTAACGAGCATATATCAGCGTCCGGGACGGGCTACAGAGGCCGCCGCTTTTTTGGCCATCGGTTTGCGGGCCTTACCCTTAGCTGGAACAACCACGCCCACCCGAGCCATCATTTCGCGGGCAAAATCAACAAAGGCTTGACTGCCTTTGGCCGCTGGATCAAACACCACACCGGGCAGGCCGTGGCTGGGGGCCTCGGCCAAGCGCACATTGCGCGGAATCACCGTCTGGAACACCTTGTCGCCAAAATGGGCCTGCAATTGCTCGCTGACCTGCTGTTGCAAGGTGGTGCGTGGGTCGAACATCACGCGCAGCAAGCCAATGATTTGCAAATCGGGGTTGAGGTTGGCCCGCACTTGGGTAATGGTGTGCAGCAGGTCGGTCACGCCCTCTAGGGCAAAGTATTCGCACTGCATGGGTACCACCACACCGTGGGCTGCGCACAGGCCATTGAGCGTCAGGATAGACAGCGAGGGGGGGCAATCCACCAGCACAAAATCGTAATCGGCGGCGGCCTGTGCCAGTGCAGCCTTGAGGCGCCGGTCGCGCTGAGGTAATGAGACCAGTTCGATCTCGGCACCGGCCAATTCACGGTTGGCTCCTAGCACTTGGTAGCCACAGGCCGGGGCAACCACGGCGGCCTCGGCCACGCTGGCCTCGCCCATCAACACGTCATACACCGACAGTGGCAGTTCACGCTTGTCCACCCCCGAACCCATCGTGGCATTGCCTTGAGGGTCTAAATCGACCAACAACACCCGTTGGCCCTGCCGGGCCAAGCCCGCAGCCAAATTGACGGTGGTGGTGGTCTTGCCCACGCCACCCTTTTGGTTGGCAACACAAAAAATATGGGACATGGCGGTTTACCTTGAGAAAGCGAGTTTGAAACCAAAACCGATGAGCAGCATCCCAGCGGTTTTTTCCAGCACACGGCCAATCAGCGGATTAGCCCGCAGCCGAGCGGCCAAATGGTGGGTGAGCAGTACCACAATCAACGCATAGGCCAGCGTGAGCAGCGCAATCGTGAGTGCCATGATGCCAAAGGTGAGCACGCCCTGATGGTGGGTTGGGTCCACAAACAATGGGAAGAAGGCCATATAAAACACAATGGCTTTGGGGTTGAGCAACGTGATCAGCGCCCCTTGGCGAAAGTAATGGCGTGGTTGCATCACCAGCACCGGGGGTGCGCCCGGTGGGGCGGTGAGCATTTTCCAGCCCAGCCATGCCAAATAAGCCGCCCCCAGCCACTGCACCGCCTGAAAAGCGGTGGGGTAGGTGGCCAACAGTGCAGCCACCCCAGCCACTGCCAACCACATCAGCACTTGGTCGGCTGCCATCACGCCCAGCGTGGTGGCCAACCCAGCACGGACACCGCCTTTGCCCGTGGCAGTAATCAAGGCCAAATTGCCCGGCCCCGGAATAGCCAAGAACACGATGATGGCGAGCACAAAAGCGCCGTAGTCGGCAATCCCAGCCATATCGCGTTTAGGCTGTGGTGGTGGCCGCCAAACGCAGCCAGACGATACAACGATCGGCATCCAGCCCCGGTACGGTGAGAGGTTCCACGTGAAACACTTGCACCTGAGCCGGCAGAGCGTCCATTTCTTCTTGCGGATGTTTGCCCTTCATCGCCAGCCAGACACTTTGCGGCCCCAAGGCAGTACGCGACCAAGCGGTGAAGTCGGGCAGCGAAGCAAAGGCGCGGCAACTGACCACATCAAACGGGCCAGAGAGCGACTCCACCCGTGCATGGATGCCGTGCAGATTGGGCAGCTTGAGTGCCACCGCGGCTTGCTGGATAAAGGCAGCCTTCTTAGCCACAGTATCGACGCAGCTCACATCCAGCGCCGGGCAGCAAATAGCAAACACCACGCCCGGCAAACCACCGCCAGAACCCACGTCCAACAGGCGCGGGGCGGTATGCCCCGCCGCAGCCAAAGTCGCCAGATGCCGCTGCAAAGGAGCTACCGCAGCCAAGCTATCGAGCAAATGGTGGGTGAGCATTTCAGCCGGGTTGCGTACTGCTGTGAGGTTGTAAACCTTGTTCCACTTTTGTAGCAGCGCCATAAAGTCGAGCAACTGCTGCACCTGCACATCACTCAAATGCAAGCCCAGTGCCTGTATGCCTTGGCGCAGTGGCGCTTCCAAATCCATGGTGCTCATACCGCCTCCGGGGTGGTGCTGCTGACAAAGCCTTTGAAGCCACCCTTTTTCAGATGCACCAGCAGCAGTGAGACCGTGGCCGGTGTGATGCCCGAGATGCGCGAGGCCTGCCCCAAGGTTTCGGGGCGGTGCTTTTGTAGTTTCTGCCGGGCCTCCATGCTCAAGGCCGAAACCTGCATATAGTCCAGCTCGGGCGGCAGGCGCAGGCTTTCGTAATGGGCGGCGCGTTGTACTTCATCTTTTTGCCGGTCGATGTAGCCCGCGTATTTGGCCGCAATTTCTACCTGCTCTAGTACCGCATCGGTGGCATCGCCCAATGTTTCACGTGAAACATCGTTGCTGGCGTATTTGCCGCCATCCATTTGCATCAGCGCCGCATAAGCAACGTTAGGGCGGCGCAGCAGCTCAAACAGGTTGTATTCATGCTCAATCGCTTTGCCCAACACACGCTCGGATTCGGCAGCAGGCAGGATGCGCGGATTGACCCAAGTGGCCTTGAGGCGTTCTGTTTCACGCGCCACCGCATCGCGCTTGCGGCTGAAGGCATCCCAACGCGCATCATCCACCAAGCCCATCTGGCGGCCCTGCTCGGTCAGGCGCATGTCGGCATTGTCTTCGCGCAGTTGCAGGCGAAACTCAGCCCGGCTGGTGAACATGCGGTAGGGCTCGGTCACGCCTTTGGTAATCAGGTCATCCACCAGCACGCCCAAATAGGCTTCATCACGCCGGGGCAGCCAAGGGGCTTGGCCCCGGCATTGCAGCGCCGCATTCAGGCCTGCAAACAGCCCTTGGGCAGCGGCTTCTTCGTAGCCGGTGGTGCCGTTGATTTGCCCAGCAAAGAACAGGCCTTGAATCTGCCGGGTTTCAAAATTGCTTTTGAGCGAGCGTGGGTCAAAGTAGTCGTATTCAATCGCATAGCCGGGGCGCAAGATGTGGGCGTTCTCTAGCCCCTTCATGCTGCGTACCAACGCCAATTGGATGTCAAACGGCAAACTGGTGCTGATGCCGTTGGGGTAAAACTCGTGCGTGGTTAAGCCCTCTGGCTCTAAAAAGATTTGGTGGCTGTCTTTATCGGCAAAGCGGTTGATTTTGTCTTCCACGCTCGGGCAGTAGCGCGGCCCCACGCCTTCAATCTTGCCGGTGAACATGGGGCTGCGGTCAAAGCCACTACGAATGATCTCGTGTGTGCGCTCGTTGGTGTGCGTAATCCAGCACGACATTTGCTGCGGGTGCATGGCGGCCTTGCCCATAAAGCTGAACACCGGCACTGTCCCTTCATTGACACCGCCGGGCATACCATCGCCGGGCTGCTCGGTGCATTGGGCAAAATCAATCGTGCGGCCATCAATGCGTGGCGGTGTGCCGGTTTTCAGGCGGGCCTGTGGCAGTTGCAACTCTTTCAGGCGGGCTGAGAGGCTGATGGCGGGCGGGTCTCCGGCACGGCCTGCGGCATAGTGGTTCAGGCCCACATGCACTTTGCCATCTAAAAAAGTACCTGCCGTCAGCACCACCGTGCGGCTGCGAAAGCGCACGCCTATTTGCGTCACCGCCCCCACCACACGCTCACCCTCCACCATCAAATCATCTACCGCCTGCTGAAACAGCCACAGATTGGGCTGGTTTTCTAACATCCGGCGGATGGCCGCCTTGTAGAGAATGCGGTCGGCTTGCGCCCGTGTGGCACGCACTGCCGGGCCTTTGCTGCTGTTCAGGATGCGGAACTGAATGCCGCCCTCATCGGTGGCCAAGGCCATCGCACCACCCAGCGCATCCACCTCTTTGACCAGATGGCCCTTGCCAATGCCGCCAATGCTGGGGTTACAGCTCATTTGGCCCAAGGTCTCGATGTTGTGGGTCAGCAGCAAAGTCTGGCAACCCATGCGGGCAGCGGCCAGTGCCGCCTCGGTTCCGGCGTGGCCGCCACCAACGACGATGACATCGAATTCTTGGGGATAAAGCATGGGCTGTTCTGCGCTGGGGGCGAAAGTAAAGGGGGCTGATTTTCCCACTTTCAACCCTCCATGCACTTAGACGACCTGCCAGAGAGGCCATATATCCGCCTTAGAGGCATTGGGGGCCAGCTTTGGTGCCTGCTGCTCTCTGCTGGGTTCTACAGAGACCCCATCAGCACGGGCCTTATGGCCCGCAGGTGGCTAGCGTGGATTAATCAGAAATCTTGAAGTCCGAAAAATCAACATTGGTTTCGTGGATATAAACGATGAAACGCTTGGAAATAAGAATCAGCTCGCCACCGTCGGCACTCATCTCCAGTGGAATAAAGCCGCGCCGATCGTTGAGCAGATCTTGCAAACGCTGATTGGCCTGCAAGTGGATAAAGCCTCGACAACGGGTGTGGTCGTGCAAAGCGACTTCGGCATGAATTTTGTGGGTGGTTTTCTTTTGGGCAGGAATGCGGGGGGATGGAGCAGTCATGGCAGACAACAAGGGCAAGCAATAGACCTTGCTACCTTAGCGCCAGAGCGTGCGATAGACCAGCAGCAAAGTACCGATGCTCTGCCCAATTCGATCAACAAATACTATTAAATCAATAGCATCAGTCTATTGATTCATGCAAGATAGAAGCTATCTTATCGTTTTCCCTGATAGAGATATGCCTATTTTCTTCTTCCCTCTGTCACAGAACAGGCGTAAAAAGCCACTATCAGTTTCAGCACCAGACTGACGCTTTTCATGCAGATGGTGCATACCAACGGGAGAATGCAAATGGCTTATTTCCAATGGGGCAATGACATGGCGATCGACAATGGTCTGATTGATCAAGACCATCAGTTGCTGGTGGAGCAGGTCAACACCTTGCACACGGCCACCAGCCAAGGACGCGGTCACGAAGTGGTAGGGCCCTTGTTGGAGGCCATCATTCGCGACACCCGTAGCCATATCCACCACGAAGAGCAACAAATGGAGGCTTGGGGCTATCCGCATTTGGCCGAACACCGGCAGGGCCACCAGCGTTTCATGGCCGATCTGGAAAGCCTGCGGGTGCGCTACCAAGCCGGTGCCATCACGGTAGCAGCGCAACTGTCTTGGTTGCTGCGCGACTGGTTGTCCATCCATATCCACCGGCTGGACAAAGAATTGGCACGCTTCATTCGGCAGCAGCAGCGCCGAGACCCTCGCTTGGCATCGGCGGCGCTGACGCACCACTGAATAGTGCTCTGCTTTTGAATTGATTTTTTGTTTTTTATCCCTTCATACTGCCAGTCTTCACATAGCGGCTGTGCCACGACAGCGCCTCGTCCAATAAATGCGGCGTGTGTTGACCAGCAGCCCCCTTCTTGGCGCGGGCCAAGTAGTCGTGCAATGCCGGGCGGAAGTCCGGGTGGGCGCAGTGGTCAATGATGCGTTGGGCGCGCTGCGTGGGCGATAAGCCGCGCAAATCGGCCAAGCCTTGTTCCGTGACGATGATTTGCACATCATGCTCGGTGTGGTCTACGTGCGAAGCCATTGGCACAATGCAGGAGATGGCACCATCTTTAGCCACCGAAGGCGTGACAAAGAACGACAGGTAAGCATTGCGCGCAAAGTCGCCCGAACCGCCAATGCCATTCATCATGCCCGAACCCATGATGTGGGTGGAGTTCACGTTGCCATAGATGTCGGCCTCAATCATGGCATTCATGGCGATGATGCCCAAGCGGCGCACCAGTTCGGGGTGGTTGCTGATTTCTTGCGGACGCAGCAAGATGCGCTCGCGGTAAAAATCGATGTTTTGCTGAAAATCAGCCAAGGCGGTGCGGCTGAGAGAAATGGCGGTGGCCGAGGCCGACACCATCTTGCCCGCACGCAACAAATCCAACATGCCATCTTGCAGCACTTCGGTGTAGCCGGTCAGTTGCTCAAACGGGCCATCCAGTAGCCCAGCCAGCACCGCATTGGCCACGTTACCCACCCCCGATTGCAGCGGCAACAAATGGGCAGGCAGGCGGCCTTGCTTCACCTCAAACTGCAAAAAGTCGATGATGTAGCTAGCGATTTTTTGCGATACCTCATCCGGCGTGGCAAAGCGGGTGTCGCGGTCGCCTTGGTGGGTATGCACCACTGCCACCACCTTGGCCGGATCGACGTGCAAATACGGCTCGCCAATGCGCTCGTGCGGGTGCGTCATGGGGATAGGTTTGCGGTGCGGCGGCACCGCCGTGCCGTAGTAAATATCGTGCATGCCGTCCATCTTCTCCGGCACTTGGGTATTCACTTCCAAAATCACCTTATCGGCCAAATCCAGCCAGGTTTTGTTGTTACCGACTGCGGTGGATGGAATCAAACGGCCATCGGGCAGCACCCCCGCCACCTCTACCACGGCCACATCCAGATGGCCCAAAAAGCCAAACCAAGCGTGTTGCGCTACGTGCGACAGGTGCATGTCGCTGAACTGCATCTCGCCGCTGTTGATTTTGTTGCGGCAAATCGGGTCGGACTGAAAGGGCAGGCGCATCTCGATGCCATTGACCTTGGCCAATGCCCCATCCAACTCGGGGGCCGTGGAAGCCCCCGTCCACACACTGATACGGAACGGATGGCCTTGGGCGTGTTCGTTCTCGATACGTGCCGCCAGCGCCAGCGGCACCGCCTTGGGGTAGCCCGCGCCGGTAAAACCACTCATGCCCACATTGGCACCGGCAGGAATCAGGGCGGCTGCCTGTTCGGCAGTCATGGTGCGCTGGAGAAAGTCTGGGTAACGAACCCGATCGGCCAAAGACATAGAAAAGCTCCGCAGGGGTCAAAGCTGCGGATTCTAGCGCCGACTCAGCAAAAACTAAGGGTTTCTACTGACAGGGTTTCTACTGACGACTCAAAGTGACTCTTTGATGATCCGGCCATTGAGCGGCTGCACCGGACGGGCATTGGCGTTGAACAAGCGCCGGAACGCCTTGATCTGCTCGTGCCCCAGCGCCACCGGTTTTTTCAGCACCATCCATTGCACCGACTCGGAGCAGGGTGGCGTCGTCAAGGAGCCTTCAAAGGCGTAGTAGCCCCGTTCAGCAGGCAACAGATGAGCCAAATCGAGCACCAGTCCATCTACAGTGATCTTCTCGCCGGGACGGGGCAGGTGGTCAAACACTGGTGCGTAAGTAGCGTTCTTGGGTGTCGGGCTGGACTGGAACAACACCGCTACCACGCCCAATTGCCCAGTGGCATTTTTGTGGACAAAGTGCGCCACCATAGGCAGGTGCTTGCCCTGGATGGTTTCCTCGCTGGGGGTATGGAAGTGAAACTGCAATAGCTCGTAGGTTTGCTCGCCCACCTTGAGCTGGCTACCTGCCGCTACATTGACCTGCACAGTGTGTCCATTGTTGACAATGGTGGGTTCAGACTGGCCGTAGTGGAACTGCAAAGCAGGCAACTCAGCCTTGACGGTAGTGCTGATGTCTACCGGGCTTTGGTTGCGGCCTTTGGCGCAGGTCTCGAAGGTGGTGTCCAATTCGGCCCAGCGGGCTGGCCCTTCGTGGTCACCGTGGTAACTCCAGTGCGGGCCATGACCGCCAGCAGCATGGGCCAACCCAGTAGAGAAAACGGCCAATGCCAAGGCCAGGGTTTTGAGGGCATGGAAAGCAGAACCGGACATCGGGAAGTTCCTTCCTAAAAAACCAATCAACAAAGACGCACACCACAGGTGCGCGACCCAGTATAGAGCCGGCCTAGGGCCGTGAGCCCCCCAAAAAAAGGGACGGCATAGCCGTCCCTGGTGGTCGCAAACTAAAGGGGCCAAGGCGCCGCTCTAGCGCCGCTGTGTTCAGGTGTTGTCGCGGGCGGGCAGCACTGTGCCACGGCATTCACCAAAACCGATGCGGGCAGCACCGGGTTTTTCACACCAGCCACGGATGATGACGGTAT
Organism: Giesbergeria sinuosa; assembly: GCF_042652905.1. Taxonomy (NCBI): domain Bacteria; kingdom Pseudomonadati; phylum Pseudomonadota; class Betaproteobacteria; order Burkholderiales; family Comamonadaceae; genus Giesbergeria; species Giesbergeria sinuosa. Next base: position 53,011 of record NZ_JBHSHJ010000005.1, read on the forward strand.
CGCCATCTTCCAGAAAGCTGCGCTGCTCATCTGGAGCGCCAGGGCCGCTCAGGGTGATAGGCTCACGGCCCCCTTTGGTCAGCTCGATCAAGGCACCGGCCTCGGCAGGGGTGGGGCCAGAGATCGTGCCAGTCCCCAGCAAGTCGCCGGGCTGCAGGTTGCAACCACCCACGGTATGGTGGGCCAGCATTTGCGCCGCCGTCCAGTACTGGTGGCGGAAGCTGGTTTGCGATACCCGCACGGGGTTGGCCCCTGCGGCACGGCGCTGGGGGGTGTCGATAGCCACTTCGAGTTGAATATCCAGCGCACCAGCGGCGTTGTTGCTGGCATCGTTCAGATAGGGCAGGGGTTGGGGGTCGGTCTCGGGGCGCACCCACGCTTGGCGATAAGGGGCCAAGGCTTCCATCGACACAATCCAGGGCGATACGGTGGTAGCGAAATTTTTGGACAAGAACGGGCCCAAGGGCATGTATTCCCAAGCCTGAATATCGCGGGCCGACCAGTCGTTGAGCAGGCAAATACCAAAGATATGCGCTTCAGCATCGGCCAAACGGATCGCATTGCCCAGATCATTGCCAGGGCCCACATAAATGCCCAACTCCAATTCATAGTCCAGACGCTTGCAAGGGCCAAAGACGGGCTCGGTGGCACCGGCAGGCAGGGACTGGCCCAAGGGACGGCGGAATTCTTGACCACTAACGCCAATGCTGGAGACACGACCGTGGTAGCCCACGGGAATCCAGCGGAAATTGGGCAGCACGGGATCGGTGCCGTTATCGCCACGCAAAATCTTGCCAATGTTGGCCGAATGGTGCACTGAAGTGTAAAAATCCGTGTAATCGCCAATCTGGGCGGGCACGTTGTATTCCACCGCCACTTGGGGGATCAGGCAGGTGCGCAGCGCATCCACCTTGGGGCCTTCGGCCCCCTCCTGCAGCAGCGCAAACAGCCCATGACGCAGTGCCTGCCAAGCATCTGGCCCCAAACCCATGAGCACATTGAGGTTGTGGTAGGCACCAGCCAGTGCCGCCTCGGCAGCCCGGCCCTCCAGACAACCGACCACCACGACCCGTGCCAAATCAATCACTTGGTCGCCAATGGCAATGCCTCCACGGAAGGCTTCGTTCTCGCGGAAATGGCGAAAGACGGCAATCGGCAGATTCTGGATCGGAAAATCACAGCCGGGCACGTTGGCCGAAGCCAGCCAGCTGCGGGCGGCGGGATCATGGGTGTGGTTCAGTGCAATCATTCGGTCGATCTTTCTGGATGGAGAAAAAGGCCTGGCCCAAGGGCAGTAACAGTGCCACGGGGCCGGGTCAGTGCATTGTGGGGCCAATTGATATGCGTAGAAAACCGGATCTCCCCCTCTTTTACAGCGCAATCCCTACGTTGTTGTGCCACGCTGGATGCACAAGACAGGTGCATCCCATAAGCGCGCGCGGTACACTCCGCTGCTTATGGAAGCGCGCCCCTGATCGCTCCTTTTCAACCCCTCTCGCCCATGGCCATTGACACTGCGGTACAGAATCGCTCCAGCTTTGACCTCAAGAGCGCCTCGCTGCCCGTAGCGGCGGTGATGCTCAAGAGCACCGATGTCGGGGTGCTGGCCGCCGAGTTGGCCCAGCGCCTGGCCGACGACCCAGACTTCTTCGACAACGACCCGGTACTGATCGACCTGACCGGTGTGCGTGACGAGCCCAAACCCATTGACTTTGCAGCACTGGCCCACCTGCTGCACCAGCACCGCACGGTGCCGGTGGCAGTGCGTGGTGGCAGCACCGCACAGATGGCAGCCGCCCACAGTGTGGGCTTGGTGGCAGCCTCCGATGCCCCGCCCGCTCGCCCGCCAGCACCACCGGAGGTGCGCGAAATCATTCACGAGGTAGTGCATGAAGTAGAAGTGGTGCGGCCTGCACCCAGGGTGCCAGCCGTGGTGGTAGACAAACCCCTGCGTTCGGGGCAGCAAGTCTATGCGCGGGGCGCTGATCTGGTGGTGCTGGCAATGGTCAGCTTTGGTGCCGAAGTGATTGCCGACGGCAACATCCATGTGTATGCACCTTTGCGTGGGCGTGCCATTGCTGGCGCCAGGGGCGACACCGGCGCGCGCATCTTCACCACCTGTATGGACCCCCAGTTGATCTCGATTGCGGGCATTTACCGCACCACCGAAGTAGCCATTGCTGCCGAAGTCGTGGGCAAACCCGCCCAAGTGCGGCTCGATGGCGAAAAGCTGCTGATCGAACCGCTCTGAGCGTCTGCCCGCTGGCTTGAACCCACATCCGAATCTTACCTATTGCACAGGAATTTCAATCCATGGCCAAAATCGTTGTCGTGACCTCAGGCAAGGGGGGCGTGGGAAAAACCACCACCAGCGCCGCATTTTCTTCCGGTCTCGCGCTGCGCGGTCACAAAACAGCCGTGATCGACTTTGATGTGGGGCTGCGCAACCTTGACCTCATCATGGGCTGTGAACGCCGCGTGGTTTATGACCTGATCAACGTCATCCAAGGCGAAGCCAACCTCAGCCAAGCACTGATCAAAGACAAAAACTGCGATAACTTGTTTATCTTGGCGGCCTCGCAAACCCGCGACAAAGACGCACTGACCTTGGAAGGCGTAGGTAAAGTGCTCCAGGGTTTGGCCGAAATGGGATTTGCCTATATCGTCTGCGATTCTCCAGCCGGTATCGAAACCGGCGCCCTGATGGCCATGCACTTTGCCGACGAGGCCTTGGTAGTGACCAACCCCGAAGTCTCCTCAGTGCGCGACTCCGACCGCATTTTGGGCATGTTGGGCAGCAAAACGCAACGGGCCATCGACGGTGGCGAAGCGGTCAAAGAACATCTGCTTATCACCCGCCACGATCCCAATCGGGTCGAAGATGGTCACATGCTGTCTATCACCGACATCCAAGACATTTTGCGCATTCCGCTGATTGGGGTGGTGCCTGAGTCCGAAGAGGTGTTGCAAGCCTCCAATCAAGGCCTGCCCGCCATTCACCTCAAGGGCACTGATGTGGCCGAGGCATACCATGATGCGGTAGCACGCTTCTTGGGCGAAGACAAGCCCATGCGTTTTACCGATGCGCAAAAGCCCAGCTTCTTCAAGCGCATCTTTGGCGGGAGGTAGGCTGCGCATGTCCTTGCTGACCTTGTTTCTGGGAGAGAAAAAAACCTCTGCCAATGTGGCTCGTGAGCGCCTGCAAATCATTTTGGCGCACGAGCGCACTGGGCGCAATGCAGCCATGCCCGACTACCTGCCCGCTTTGCAGCGCGAGTTGCTGGCCGTCATTTCCAAGTATGTGTCGATTGATCTGGACGACATCAAAGTCCATCTGGAACGCCAAGAGAACCTCGAAGTGCTGGAAGTGAAAATCGAGCTGCCCGAAGTTCTGCGTTAAACCCTTGGTGAGTTGCATACCCGCAGCACTTCGGCCCCGTAGGCTTGCAATTTTTTGGCCCCCATGCCGCTAATACCTTGCAAATCCGCCAGTGTGCCCGGCTGCTGCTGCGCAATGGCGGCCAGCGTGGCATCGTGAAAAATCACATAAGCAGGCAAACCATGCTCGCGGGCCACCTCGGCACGCCAGGCTTTCAAGTTGATAAAACGGGCCAAGGCTGCCTGGTCTAGCCCCTCGGCCACAGGGGGCAGGCTGGCGGCTGTGCGGCGCTGACGGCGCTCACGCAAACCAGCAGGGGCTGCTACCGAAGCGCGCAAACGCACCGGCTGCTCGCCACGCAGCACCGCCCGTGAGGCATCGGTCAGGCACAGGGTATCAAAGCTGTGCCCATTGTCCAATTGCACCTTATGCAATCCCACCGCACCGGTGGCTAACAACTGACGCAGCACCGCACGCAATTGCAACTCGCCAAATTCTGGCCCAATACCAAAGGTAGAGAGCTTGTCGTGACCATATTGCACGATTTTGTCGGTACTTTTGCCACGCAACACATCCAGTGTGTGCTGGGTACCAAAGTTGAGTCCACTGGCCTGTTGGATACGGTAGATGGTCGATAGCAGCTTGCGTGCGCAGTCGGTAGCATCCCAAACTTCGGGGGGGTGCAGGCAATTGTCGCAATTGCCGCAGGGCGTCGATGCCTCGTCAAAATACGCCAACAGGCGCACCCGGCGGCAGTCCGTAGCCTCGGCCAATGCCAACAGCGCCTCTAGCTTGCCACGCAGCGCCTGTTTAAACTCTTCAGCGGCGGGGCTTTCATCAATCATGCGCCGCTGGTTCACCACATCGCTCAAGCCATAAGCCATCCAAGCATGGGCGGCCAGCCCATCGCGGCCCGCACGGCCTGTTTCTTGGTAGTAGCCTTCGATGTTCTTGGGCATATCGACATGGGCCACAAAGCGCACATCGGGCTTATCGATGCCCATGCCAAAGGCAATGGTGGCCACCATGACAATGCCCTCTTCGCGCAGAAAGCGATTTTGGTGCTCTTGGCGCAACTCGGCGGGCAAACCAGCATGGTAGGGCAGTGCCGCAATGCCGGCATGGGCCAACATTGTGGCCAACTCCTCCACCCGTTTGCGAGACTGGCAATAGACGACCCCCGCATCGCCCGCATGTTCGTCTTTAATGAAGCGCAGCAATTGGCCCGTCACGTCTTTGCCTTTTTCAGCAATGGTGTAGCGGATATTGGGCCGGTCAAAACTACTGACAAACAGCCGCGCCTCTTCCAGCTGCAGCCGCTCAATGATGTCGGCACGGGTCAAGGCATCGGCAGTAGCTGTCAGGGCAATGCGCGGCACAGCCGGAAAACGCTCATGCAGCACGCTCAGGGCACGGTATTCGGGCCGAAAATCATGGCCCCACTGGCTTACGCAATGGGCCTCGTCAATGGCAAACAGGCCCAAGCCCCCCTGCTGATACAGTGCATCGAGCAGTGCCAAAAACCGTGGTGTATTCACACGCTCAGGGGCTGCGTAGAGCAAGGTGATGGCACCCGTGCGCAGGCGCTGCTCCACCTCCTGCGTCTGCTGCCAATCCAGTGTCGAATTGAGAAAGGCGGCCTCCACCCCCGCTTCGTGCAAAGCGCCCACTTGGTCTTGCATCAATGCAATCAGTGGTGAGACCACAATGGCTAAGCCTTGGCCTTGCTGTTGGCGCACGATGGCTGGAATTTGGTAGCACAGCGATTTGCCCCCGCCCGTGGGCATGAGCACCAGCGCATCGCCCCCGGCAATCACGTGCTCAACAATGGCCTGTTGTGGCCCCCGAAACTGCGGGTAGCCAAAAATGTGGTTCAAGACCGAAAGCGCAGCAGACAAGGCAAAACTCTTTGTGTGGGTGGGAGTGGTGGAGAAAGGCCCGCAGGCACATGGGCCTTATTGTGCGCTGGGCGCCAATCCAGCAAGGTGGCCTTGGCAAGACCTCTGCCGGTGCTGAGAATAGACCCTTTTATCTGGATACACGCTCTGCTATGCCCATCTATGAATATGCTTGCCAAGACTGTGGCCATGCTTTTGAAACCTTGGTGCGCTCGGGCACTGTGCCTGCATGCCCCAGTTGCCAGTCGCAGCAGTTAGAAAAACAACTGTCGGTGTTTGCCACTACCAACGAGGCTGCCCGGACAGTGCCCTTGCCTGCCAGCCCCTGCGGCAGTTGCAGCCATCCCGGCGGGCCGGGTGCCTGTGGCTTTGCAGGGATGCACTAAAAGCCCTGCGGAATGTGGGCCAGTGCAGCCGCCCAAAGGGCTATCGTTGATCCCACATTGGGGTGGTTAAGGCTGCACCGCTGCTGTGCTGTCGTGGGTGCACAGCCGTCTTTTGCCCTGTTTTTTGCTGGAATACCAGTGACAGATTTGCGGTTCAATGGCAGCCATGACTGTTCATCTGGACTCCTCTCTGCCTCCTGCGGCGGCCTTGCCGGGTAGTGCGGCAACCCGCCCAAGCAGTCCCTTGCTGCCGCGTGAGACGCCAGCGCCGGTGGGTGCTGCTCCTGCCACCACCGCGCCCCCTGCACCCACTGCGGGGGCGCTGGTGCATATCTCGGCCCAAGGGCGCCAGAGTCTGGGGCAAGCAGCAGCTCAATTGCACAACCAAAATACCCTCTTGCAGGCGCTGGGTGCGCCACTTCAGGCTGGTGTGCCCCTCCCGGCCACACGAACAACCACACCGCTGCCAAAGGCAGCACCAACACCCTCTACAGTGCCCACCTCGACAGAGCACAGTGCGGCCCAAGCGCCTGCACTGCCTGCACAGCACAGCCCGCCACTGCCCACCAATGCCTGGATTCAGAGCTATGCTGGTCACAAGCAAGACTTGCCTACCTTACCACCAGCGGCCCCCAAAATGCTGCTGACCAGCCATTCGGACGCCACCACCACAGACCCCTCCACCACAGGCCACCCAATCGGGGAAAAGACCATCGCCAGACCGGCAGCAATGCACTGGCCCTCCCACGGTGTGGGCAAGCCATTGCACACCTTGGTACAAACCTTGGTGCAGCAAGCCACGGCGTTGCTAGGCCCCCAGCGGGTGCTGGCAGCGCAGCACTGGCCTGCCGCACTGGTACCTGTGGTAGACCCACAACCCCCTGCCAAGGCCGAGCCAGACCTGGCCCCTTTGCAAACTTGGCTGGTTCACCAAGGGGTGGTACAAACCCGAGAGGGGCCACGCGGGGTGTCCATCACCTTGCGGGTGCCTACACCTTGGCTACGCGCTTGGGAACAAGCGCAGGCCACCGCCCAGCCATCGCACACAGGCAATGGTTGGCTCGGCAGCCCACAACCGGCACCCAGCGCAGGAACCGGAACACCACGCCCACTGCAAGCAGTCTTTGTGGGGCCATCGGCCAGCCTGCAATCGGGCACCTTGGCATTGGCCTTGGAATCTCCAGGCATGGCCGGGATGCGCACCAGTGCGCTCATGCTGCTGGAGTTTCAGCCACTGTTGCGCTCGTCAGCCAGCGCACAGGCCAGCACACTTTATGGTCGCCATAGTGCCCCCCATCTGCGCCAAGACCCTTGGCTGCACATGGCGACCATCCAAGCCAGTGGCCATGTTCACCATGAAGAGGAGGACATGGTGCATCCCAGTGCGGCCCTGTGCGACACCCCAGGCTGCCCCTACCAAGGCGAAACAGCCTGTGTGCAGCCTTTCTGCATGGCCTTGCGTGGCCCAGCGCCAGTAGATGCATTGGCTGGCAGCTCCAGCACCCCCAGCCCCCACACACCGGGGCTGCGCTGAAGATGCGGGGCATCTGTGGCAGAAAAAGCCCGCTTAGCGCAATTGACGGCGCATGGCCAAGAAACGTTTCTCGTTCTCGGTGGTGTCGGCCTGGGCCAGTTGGCTACTCACCATGGGTTCAATGCGCTGGCTGCGCTCGGTGGGTGCTGGGTGGGTACTGAACAAAATGCTGTAGTTGGCATCGCCCTTGGAACCAGAGGCCGCATACAAGCGCAGCACATTGGGCAAACCTTGGGGGCTATAGCCAGCGCGTGCGGCATACAACACACCAAGGCGGTCGGCCTGGAATTCATCGCTCTGGTCTAGCCCCCGGCTATAGATGTTGCGCACGGCATTGACCATCGCACTGCTCACCACCCCACTGCCTGCTTTGGCCTTGACCACACCCCCAGCTATTTGGGCAAAGCCGCCCTTTTTCAGGGCCGCAAGGTAGTGACCGCGGGTGACATGGGCAATCTCATGGGCCAGCACACCTGCCAACTCGGCCTCGGACTCCAGTTGCTTGAGCAACCCCAGCGTAATGAAGATGTAACCACCGGGGGTGGCATAGGCATTGACAGCATCGGTATCAATGACACCAAAGCGCCAGGCAAACTGGATGGGCTTGCCCTCTTTGTCTAGGGGTTTATCGGCCTGAGAGGCCACCCAGACACCCACTTGGTTGACATAGCGTTGCACGCGCTCGTTGCGCAACAAGGGGCGCGCGCCCAATAACACTGCCGAGAACTCGGTGCCCAGCGTACGCTGCTCGGCAGCAGTGTAGTCTTTAAAAGCAGCCGTGGCACCACTGACCACGTCATGCACCACATCCAAGGTGTTGTGGCCTGTGCTGCCACCGCCCAATTGGCCGACCAAATTGCCCACAGGGGCCACGCTCATGGTCTCGCAGGCACTGAGCAACAAGGTGCCCAACAGCAAAGCGGCAAGGCGGGTAGGCTTGGTGATCATGGTGCATCTCCCTTGGGTGTGGCAAATGAACGGGCTTGCAATTTTCCGTTGCGGGCAAACTGTTCAGCCTGTGCTGGTGTGACGGCATAGGTTTCCAGCATCTGCACTTCTGCTGGGGCAGGCTGGGCTTGGGCCAATTGCTCGGGCGTGAGGCCGCGCGTGCCGGTGGTGGCTGTGGGCCGGTTGCTGTTGGCGGTAAACAAGCCCGCCACTCCCGTCAGAGGGTTGGTTTGGCTGCTGGCGCTGGTGCTGCTCACTTCCAGTTTGACATGGGTCACACGCACCCAACCTTCGCGCTTGTTGACACGCACTTTGAGCCAGCCACCCTGGGTTTCGAGGTGCTCGACCTGAGCACCAGAGTCCAGCTGCTCCAATACCTTGGCATCCAAGGCGGGGCCGGCGCGCAAGGTGGTGGCGGTGGCCACTTCTACCGTTTTGGCCCAGGCACTCACACCCAGTGCCAACCCTACACCGGCACACAGCCAATGCCGCCAGCGGCTCAGAAAGAATGAAGTATTCACGGTATCTCTCCTGTGGTTCAGGGCTTGCGCCGATGTGGCTCGAACAACCGCACCGCCTGTTCGCGGCCCTTGACCGTAAAGTCGCCCCGGTCAATGAAGTCAAAGGCATCACCACAACGTTCTCGGGTGGTCTCAGAGACCAATACCCTGGCTACGCCTTTGGTGCAACCCTCGATACGGCTGGCCAAATTCACAGTATCTCCGATAGCGGTGTAATCCAACCGCTGGCTACTGCCCAGAAAGCCTACCACGGCAGGCCCAGTATGCACACCCACGCCAATATCAAAACGGGCGCTGGGGTCGTCCAGCTCTGCCATAAAGCGTTCTAGTGCCTCACCCATCGCCAGTGCAGCCTCCACAGCCAACCGGGCATGGTCGGCTTGGGCCATAGGCGCACCCCAAAAGGCCATGATGGCATCGCCAATGAACTTGTCCAGCGTGCCTTGGTGGGCAAAGATCACTTGCACCTGGGCATCAAAGTAGTGGTTGAGCAACGCCACAATAGCCTCGGGTGGGCGGTGTTCCGACAAATGGGTAAAGCCCCGGATGTCAGAAAACAGCACCGTGATCTCCCGACTGGCCGTCACTTGGGCTTGGGCCACCTGCTGCGCATCGGCAATTTGCGCCACGATGCGCGGGTCCACAAAACGCGAGAACATCGCCTGCACATGGCGGCGCTGGCCCATCTCTAGCCGAGAACTCAGCAAGCCAAAAGCCAGCAGAGCCATGGTGCCCCACACCAACGCCGACACAGGTATCCAATACACATGGCGCCCCAGTAACCCAGCACTGGCCCCCAGCGCCCCCACTATCACCAATGCCTGCACCGCCACAATCCAACCCACAGGCCGGTGCAGGCCAAAAGCCAGTGCCACCCCCACGATGCTCAGCAACGCCAACAACGGGTTGGCCCAAACTGGCGCATCGCGCAGCCAATCGCCCGCTTGCAGATTGGCCAGTGCCGTAGCCAACACAAAGGCACCAGGGGTAGTAGCGTCCAGCGGCGTGGGCACAAAATCCAGCAAGCCGGGGGCAGTGGAGCCCAAAACGATGATCTTGCCACGGGCATCAAAGGGCAAGGCTCCGCTGCCAGTTTGGGTGGCCAAATAGGCTTGGGCATAGGGAATGCGGGTGAACTCCTGACCATACCAGTGCAACCGAAAGCGCGGCTGGGCCGGTTGCGGCAGGTTCAGTGCTTGTGCAACCCGCCCCACCAAATGGGGAATCCACCACCCCTGGACAATGCGGCCCGTTTCGGTCTCGCGGCCTGTGCCATCGGCATCCTTGATGAAGTTGATATACCCAGTGCGCCAGACCTCGGCAGGCAAAGCTGCTGGGCCATCAATGCCATAACGCGCATCGGGGTTGGCACCGGGCAGGGCGCGCAAGCCCATCGCCGGTGGGGCCAAGGCCAGCGGTGCTTGGTCGGTAGAATCCTCCATCAGCACCATAGGCACAAAGGCCCGCTCAAAGCGCAAAGCTTGGGCCAGCGCCACATCGTTGTGCGGGCGAAAACGGTCGGGCGTATTGAAGATCAGATCAATGACGATGGCACGCGGCTGCTGGGCCGCCAGCTGCTCGATCAGTTCCGCATGAATCACGCGCGGCCAAGGCCAAACCCCAGCCAACTCAAACATCTGCGGATTCTTGAGCGAAGGTTGGTCAATATCGATCACCACCACATCGGCGGGGGGCACACGGCTTTGGGCTTGCCAGCGCAGCAAGGCATCGCCCACGCGCTGATCCAGCGTGTCGAGCCGGTGCAGCCAGAGCAGATCTCCTGCAGCCAGCACCAACAACACCAGCGCCAGTAAGGTATGCAAGATGGCGCGGCGGCTGGGTGCAGGCATGGTACAGGTGCGCAGCAGGATCAGTGGTGTGCGTCGTGGCGGGCAATGTGCAGCAGGTGCTCTACTTCGTGGCTATGGTGGGTGCAGTTGTGGCAGTGCCAGCGCCGAATGATCCACATCGTGCCAGCCACCACAATGCCAAAGACCGCAATGGCACCAAAGGCCGACAGCCCCAGTTTGGTAGACAGTGCATACAAGCCCCCCAACCCCAAAATACAGGCTTGCTCATTGAAGTTTTGCACCGCAATAGAGCGCCCCGAACCCATCAGGTTATGGCCCCGGTGCTGCAACAGTGCATTCATGGGCACCACCAAAAAGCCGCCCAAGCCCCCCAACACAATCAAAAAGGGCACAGCCAGCCAGATGGTATCGATGAAATTCATCAAAATCACCAGCACCCCCATGGCAATGCCCAATGGAATGACACGGGTAGCGCCATCTAGGCGCATCCGGGCCGAGGCCAGCACTGCCCCAGCAGCCGTACCAATGGCCACCACCCCGACCAAAGCCGAAGCCGAAGTGGTGCTGTAGCCCAGCGCAGCTGCAGCCCAAGCCAATACGATATAGCGCAAATTGCCCGATACCCCCCAAAACAAAGTAGTTGTGGCCAACGAAATCTGACCCAGCCGGTCATGCCACAAACGCCGGTTGCAGCGCCAAAAATCGGGCAACAGCGCCAAGGTGCTGGCCAGCACACTGTGTTGTGGATCGTGGCGCAGTGGCCGCATTTCAACGCCCGTGTGCGGGATGCGGGTATTGAACCAAGCAGCGGCCAGATACAGGCTGATCAGCGTAGCAATTGCTACTTCGGGTGCGGTATCAATGCTGGTATCCATTCCCGGCACATCAATGCCCAACAACAACGGCGCAATGACGGGCCCCACCAATTGCCCACCCAACAACACGCCCAAGATGATGGAGGCGATGGTCAAGCCCTCAATCCAACCATTGGCCTTGACCAATTGCGAGGCCGGCAACAACTCCGTCAGGATGCCGTACTTGGCTGGTGAATACGCCGCGGCCCCCAGCCCAACCACCGCATAAGCCAACAGCGGATGCGAGCCAAACAGCATCATCAAGCAACCCACCACCTTGATGGCATTGCTGACAAACATCACCCGCCCTTTGGGCAGTGCGTCGGCAAACGCACCCACGAAGGGCGCCAAAATGACATAAAACAGTGCAAACATAGGCACCAGCGCGGCACGCTGCCACTCGGGTGCGCCGCCGGTGCGCAACAGCTCCACAGCGGCCACAAACAAGGCATTGTCGGCCAGCGAGCTGAAAAACTGCGCCGACATGATGGTGTAAAAACCGCGCTTCATCAATGAATGGCCATAAGGGGAGTGCTGGGGCGAAGGCAGTGGCCCGGTGCAGAAAAAAAGGGGGCGCTGGCGGCTGCAATGGCAAAAGATGGGCGGTTATATCACGCAAGCGGTTCCATTGCGGTGCCAGAATCCCCCGCATATTCCCTGAGTGCCAGCCATGCCGCGCCCTATCCACGCCACCATCCATACCCTTTCTCTGCAACACAATTTGGCCCGCCTGCGCACGGCAGGGGCTGATGCCCGCCTATGGGCCGTCGTCAAGGCCAATGCCTACGGCCACGGCATTGAGCGCGTTTTTGAAGGGCTGCGGGCCGCCGATGGCTTTGCCTTGCTCGACTTGGATGAGGCAGCACGGGTGCGCCAACTGGGCTGGCGTGGCCCAATCTTGTTGCTAGAAGGTGTGTTTGAACCGCGCGATCTGGAGTTGTGCTCACGGCTGGGGCTGTGGCACACCATCCACTGTGAGGCACAGATCGACTGGCTGGCCGCACACAAGACACAGATGCCACACCGTGTGTTTCTCAAAATGAACTCCGGCATGAACCGGCTGGGCTTTACGCCACAGCGTTTTCGCAGTGCTTGGGCACGGCTCAATGCTCTGCCACAGGTAGAAGAGATCTCATTTATGACCCACTTCAGTGATGCCGATGGCCCGCGCGGCATCGCCCACCAAATAGCCACCTTTGCCACGGCCACCCAAGACCTGCCCGGCGAGTGCACCTTGGGCAACAGTGCTGCTACGCTGCGCCACAGCCAGAATGTGCTGGCCCGTGGCGACTGGCTGCGCGAAGGCATTGCGCTCTATGGCAGCTCCCCCGACCACCCAGAGCACTGCCTGCAAGACTGGGATTTGCGGCCCGCCATGACCTTGGGCACCCGCCTCATTGGCATGCAGCAACTCCAAGCGGGTGATACCGTGGGCTATGGCTCCTGCTTCACTGCCAATGGCCCAATGCAAATTGGCGTAGCCGCCTGTGGCTATGCCGATGGCTATCCGCGCCATGCCCCTACAGGCACGCCAGTGCTGGTCAACGGCATCCGCACTCGGCTGGTGGGCAGGGTCAGTATGGATATGTTGACGGTGGATCTGACCCCCGTGTTGGCCGCTGGTGGGCCGGTGGACTTGGGCAGCGAAGTGACGCTGTGGGGGCGCGCCACCAATGGCACCGTGCTGCCCATTGACGAAGTGGCCCAGGCTGCAGGCACCGTGGGCTATGAGCTAATGTGCGCGCTGGCCCCCAGAGTGCCCGTGGCGGTAGAGCCCGGAGATGGCCCACTTTGTTGAGGTGCATCAAGGTCTGCCCACCCCATTGTTTTCAGAATGCAATTTTGGGGATGGTCTACGCCTTTGCAAGCAAAGTGCTGGTGGGGTGAAGCAGGCTATTCCTTGTCTGTGCCAGACAAAGGGGTGCATCATGAAACAGCGTTCTACTTTCCGTGCCATTCTGGGAGGGCTAACCACCACAGCCCTGCTGGCTATGGGGGCCGTCCAAGCCAAAGACATGGCCCCAGAACCGATACAGCCTGTCCCAGCAGCCAAGGTGACGCATCCGGCCAAAGTGGAGTTGGGCAAAAAGCTGTTTTTTGATCCGCGTCTGTCGCGTTCAGGCTTTATCTCGTGCAACTCCTGCCACAACCTGAGCATGGGTGGCTCAGACAACCTCAAAACATCTATTGGCGACAAATGGCAAAAAGGCCCGATCAACTCGCCCACAGTGCTCAACTCCAGCCTCAATCTGGCCCAGTTCTGGGACGGGCGCGCCAAAGACTTGCGCGAGCAGGCCGGTGGCCCCATTGCCAACCCTGGCGAGATGGCATTCACCCACGATCTGGCCGTAGACCTGTTGCGATCCATTCCAGAGTACGTGAGCGAATTTAAAAAGGTGTTTAGCACCGACAAGCTCAGCATTGACGAAGTCACACTGGCCATTGCTGCTTTTGAAGAAACGCTGGTCACACCCGATGCACGCTTTGACCAATGGCTCAAGGGCAACAAAAAGGCACTGAATGCACAAGAACTGCGCGGCTATCAAACCTTCAAGGCCAGTGGTTGTGTGGCGTGCCACAACGGCGTGAATGTGGGCGGCAACTCATTCCAAAAAATGGGCATTGTGGAGCCTTACAAAACCGACAACCCCGCTGAAGGTCGCGCCGGAGTGACCGGCAAGGACGCCGACCGCTTCAACTTCAAAGTGCCAACACTGCGCAATGTGGCACTGACCTATCCGTATTTTCATGATGGGGCTGCCGACACCTTGAGTGAAGCAGTGGACACCATGGGACGCCTGCAACTGGGCAAGACGTTTACCCCGGCAGAAAATGCCGACATCGTGGCCTTTTTGAGAACCCTGACCGGCAAACAACCCCAGCTCACGCTGCCCATTTTGCCCCCTTCCAGCGACCAAACCCCACGGCCCAAGCCGTTTGAGTGAGTCTGCACGCCGCGCCATCGCAAGCAAAGCGGGCATGGGCCACACCCTCTGGCCCCACCACCATCCGCCCCCCATCAAGGCAGGGTGTAAAGCGGAATATCTTTGTCGTGTGCCAGCACTTGCAGTTGGGCACGGGTCTGCGGAGCCACAAACTGGGCAATAGCCGCATGGGTGCTGGCCGTGCGCAAAGTGGCAGCATCACCTTGCGGGGGCAGACCGGCTGCCTCACACAGGCGGGCCGCAAAATGAGGCTCCAAGGCCGCCATGGCAACCCTGCCATCAGCACAGGGATACATCTGGTAGCCAGCATGGGCACCGCCGGTGTCGCTGTCAGCGTGCATCAGCCCCCATGTGGCGGGCAGTGCCATCCATTGGGCCGATTCAGCCAGCCCCACGTCCAAGCACACGCCTTGTCCATCTTGGGCACACGCCAATTGGGCCTGCAACACGGCCTCACTGGCGGCCAAGCTACCTGCCATGTCGGCCAACAGGGTGGGGGGCATCTGCAAGCCTTGCAACAGCCCCGCTTCGGCTTGGTAGGTCAAGTCGTGACCTGGCTCTTCGGCACGCTGGCCCGTAGCGCCCACAATGCGCACCAGCGACAGCTGGGGGTAGCGGGCATGCAGTGCCTCCCAGCCCAGCCCCAGCTTGTCCAGCGCCGAGGGCCGAAACGAGGTGAGCAGCACGTCGGCGTTGGCCAACGCGGCATGCAGCACGGCTTGGCCCTCGCTGGTCTTGAGGTGGGCGTGCAATACCCCCACACCATCGTGCAAGGCAGCATAGGCCACTGGGCTGTAGTGGCCCATAGGGTCGGCAGTAGGCTGCCCCAGCGGGGGCGGCGGCTCCAGCTTGGTGCATTGTGCGCCCATCGCCGCACAGCGCAGCAGCGCGGCGGGGCCAGGCAGGTTCAGCGCCAGACTCAAAATACGGACGCCCCGCAGGGGTTGAACAGAAAAGGTAACAGTCATAACAAAATCGGTAGATCCAACAACAACCAAGCCATTGTGACGGCCCAAGCAGCTAGCCTGTCAGCCATTGCAATTGGCCCGCACCTCTTCTAGGCTGGTCAGGCCTGCCAGCACTTTCTCAATCCCATCTTGACGCAGGGTACGAAAGTGGCTGTGCTGCATAGCCGCCTGCTGAATCGCTTCTGGGCGGGCGCGTTGCTGAATGCAGTGGCGCACCTCGGGTACCACCAGCAGCAGCTCGTGCAGCCCCAAACGCCCACTCAGGCCCGTGTGGTGGCAATGGACACAACCAGGGGCATGGGCGCGCAGCAACTGATCGTTATGGCCATACTGGTGCAACCATTGCGCTCGCTGTGCTTCTGGGTCAGGACGCAAGGCCTCGGGAAAGGAGCGCAGATACTCGTGCAGCAGCGTCTGGATGTAATCCTCATCGGCCACCTCGGTGCGTTTGCATTGTGGACACCACTTGCGGGCCAGCCGTTGGGCCAGCACAGCCAGCAACGAGTCGGCAAAATTGAAAGGGTCCATGCCCATATCCAGCAAGCGGATAATGGTCTCGGGGGCGCTGTTGGTATGCAGGGTGCTGAGCACCAAATGGCCAGTGAGCGAAGCCTCCACAGCGACCTGGGCAGTCTCCTGATCGCGAATCTCACCCACCATGATGATGTCGGGGTCGGCACGCAAGAAGGCGCGCAGCGCCTTGGCAAAAGTCCAATCGATTTTAGGATTGACCTGCACCTGGCGCAGATCGGGATTGGTGATTTCTACCGGGTCTTCAGCCGTCCAAATTTTGCGCTCGGGGGTGTTGAGGTGTTGCAACACCGAATGCAACGTCGTGGTCTTGCCAGAGCCTGTGGGGCCAACGCACAGCACCATGCCATAAGGACGCTCTACGGCCTCGGTCAATTGGCGGTGGTTGGCGGGTGACAGCCCCAAAGCAGAGAGGCTTACGGGCTTGGCCGATGACAACAAACGCAGCACCACATCTTCGGCACCGGCCTGGGTAGGAATGGTCGCTACCCGCAACTCCAAATGGTGACCGCTGGAAAACTTGTTGAAATTGATCTTGCCATCTTGGGGCTTGCGCCGCTCCGAGATGTCTAATTCGCACATGATCTTGATGCGGGCCACCAAGGCCGAACGGTAAGTGTGTGGCAACTCCATGTAAGGTGCCAGCACACCATCGCGCCGAAAGCGAATTCGTATCTTGCGCTTGCCGGGGTAGGTTTCGATGTGGATGTCCGAGACGCCCTGCTTTTGTGCATCGATGATCATGGTGTTGATCAGTCGCACCAGTGAGTTATCGGTCTGGGTGATCTGGGGCGCAACGTCTGCGGTGTCTTCCTCTTGGCTGCTGTCCAGCTCCAAAGAGGCACGCAATTCGCTGGCCGACACCGGTACAACCTGTTCTTGGGGCCGCCCCCCAGTCTGGCCCCCAGAAGTGTCTAACCCCGCATGCGCGTAGCTGGGCTGAATCAGTTCTGCCAGTTGAACCGCCCCGGCCAACGCGGCCAACACACGCGACTGGGTCAGGAACTCCAGTGCATCAATGGTGGAACGCAAGGAGGGGTCTTCTGCGGCAACCACCAGCAGTCCCGGACGTTGCAGCAATGGCAAGACATGCAAACGCTGGGCCATCGCAAACGGTACTTTTTTCAGCGCCTCGGCATGGATTTGGAACCGGGCCACATCCACGACCGGGTAGCCCATCTTGCGCACCAGTGCCATCTGCAAGTCTTCGCGCGAAATCTGACCGCTTTGCACCAGCATCTCGCCCAATGGGGCGCCACGCTCGGTTTTTTGCTTCTCCAGCACATCGGCCAACTGTTCTCTGGTCACCAGCCCCAGCGCCGTCAAGGCCTCACCAATGCGAACCACTGGCATACGGGCCTGCTGCTCCAGTGCCACCAAGAGTTGCTCGGGATCGACAATTGCATTGCCCGACAACGAGGAGGACAGGGAGGTTGGCTCCTCCTGTGCTGGGGTTGGTGCTGGCGGTGCAGAAGGTGCAGCAGCTACAGGTTCGGGCGTGGGGCTGGCCGCTTCTGGCACCGGCTCCAACCATTGCACCTTCTGATAGGCCTCGCGGGGGTAAAAAACACATTCCAGCGGCCCATTCCCCTCCAAAGGCTGAAACAAAAACAAGCCCATACCGTTTTCTACATGCCCCACGGTTTGGCCCTGCACCAAATCAGCATGGCGCAGAGTCAACAAGAAGCGACTGGGCCGGTCTATCGCTGGCGTGGCCGTGGTTGCTTGCAGCGTCTTGCTCAACCACAGGCGACGCACCATCGCAAAGCGCAGGGTCATGGTGGTGCGTGCTGGGGGCTGCTGCACCAGAAAAAACCGTCCGGCCTCATTGGCCGACACCAGCAACAGGCTGCGCACCTGCCCATTGATCGCCTCCATGTGGCAACTCAACCCTTCGGGGCTGGCTGGGGCATGGACATAGCCGCCACCGGGCGGCAAGGGCCAGTCAATGGCGACCACCTCAGTGGATACGGTTCCTGGTGGGGGAGAAGAGACAGGCGTCATGGTTCAAAAACACATCCAATCAGGCGATGAAAAAGCAGTATGCACAGGGGCGAGCCAAAGCACCACGGCAAAACTACCACGGCACATCAGTGGTGCATCCCGCGCCGGTACTGCATGGCTTCTGCCACATGACCGACTTGGGTATGCTGCGCCCCGGCCAAATCGGCAATGGTGCGGGCCACCCGCAGGGCACGGTGCATGGCCCGTGCCGACCAGCCCAACCGGGCGGCAGCCTGTTGCAGAAATTGGGCCGCCGCAGGCTCTAGCAGCAAATGTGTGTCTATCGCCTGCCCCTGCAATGCTTGGTTGGTACACCCCTGGCGTTGTACCGCCCGACCCCGCGCCTGCACCACGCGCGCCCGCACTGCGGCACTGGATTCGCCCGATGGCGTGCCCAAGAGGTCTTGTGCAGGCAATGTCGGCACTTCCACATGCAGATCAATACGATCGAGCAAAGGGCCACTGAGCTTGCCCTGATAACGGGCCACCTGATCTGGGGTGCAGCGGCAGGCGCGGTGGGCTGCCCCCAGATAACCGCAGGGGCAGGGGTTCATGGCTGCGACCAATTGAAAACGGGCGGGAAACTGCGCCCGCTGGGCTGCACGGGCAATCGTGATTTGTCCGCTCTCCAGCGGTTCGCGCAGCGCCTCTAGGGCCGTGCGCGAGAACTCGGGCAACTCATCCAGAAACAGAACCCCATGATCAGCCAGCGAGATCTCGCCTGGACGCGGTGGCGAGCCTCCGCCCACCAGTGCCACCGCACTGGCTGTGTGGTGTGGGCTGCAGGTGGGGCGCTGCCCCCAGCGTTCCAGCGCAAAGCGCCCCGCCAAACTGGCTACCGCAGCACTTTGCAAGGCTTCATCGACCGACATGGCGGGCAACACCCCCGCCAGACGCTGCGCCAGCATCGATTTGCCCGAGCCTGGCGGCCCCAACAGCAACAAACTGTGCCCCCCGGCAGCCGCAATTTCCAGCGCCCGGCGGGCACCCACCTGTCCTTTGACGTCGGCCAAATCTGCACCCACAGCCTCACCTTGTACAGGCTGGGCACCCATGCGTGCCCACCCCTCGCCCTCAGCAGGGGGCACGCTGCCCTGCGGCAAAAACTGTTGCACCACATCCAGCAAATGGCGCGCACGGTAGACCTGGGCATGGGGCACCAACGCCGCCTCCTCGGCGCTGCCCGGCGGCAATACCAGCCGCGCCTGCACCTGCCCGGTATGCAAAGCCAAACTGGTGGCCAATGCCCCCCGCACAGGCCGCAATTGGCCCGATAGCGACAACTCGCCCGCAAACTCATACCCTGCCAGCCGCGCAGCATCAATTTGGCCACTGGCAGCCAAGATGCCCAAAGCAATGGGCAAATCAAACCGCCCCGAATCTTTGGGCAAGTCTGCCGGGGCCAGATTGACCGTAATGCGCTTGTTGTGCGGAAACTCCAGCCCCGCATTCTGGAGCGCCGAACGCACACGCTCTCGGGCCTCTTTAACCTCCACATCTGCCAGCCCCACCAACGTGAAACTGGGCAGGCCATTGGCCAGATGCACCTCCACCGTCACAGGTGGAGCCTGCAAGCCCAACAGGGCACGACTTTGCACTAGCGCAAGACTCATTTGCTCATTCTCCCCAGACAGGTGCGGTAGGGCCAGATCTTGCCCCCCAACGGCAGCATCGGACTGCACCAAAAAAGTGCATCCATCTTGGCGTTGCCATATTGTCACTGCAACAGTGGCGGCTACTGCCCACCATCGCCCCTTGGAAGTCAGGCAAGTTGGCACGCTCTGTGCTTGGAGAGTACCGAACCATTCAACCATCCCCACTGGAGGAACCATGATTGCAGCATCCCTCAAAACCCTCGGCGTCGCTTTGGCCTGCGCGCTGCCCCTGCTGGCCAGCGCCCAAGTCACCGGCAACCTGAGCCTGACCACCAACTATAAGTTCCGTGGTCAAGATCAGGACGCCAGCCGCAGCAAAGCCGTCAAGCCTGCGCTGCAAGGTGGTTTTGACTATGCCTTTGGTGACACCGGCTGGTATGTCGGCAACTGGAACTCCAGCGTAGACTGGCTCAACGGCAACTCGCTGGAAGTGGACGTGTACGGCGGCTACAAGTTCAAGGCAGGTGATGTCGATATGGACGTAGGGGCGCTGGCCTATTTGTATCCGGGCAACAGCGTGGGCAACACCACCGAACTCTACGGTGCTGCCACTTTTGGCCCCGTCACCGCCAAATACTCGCACACCGTCTCTAAAGACTATTTCGGCTGGGCTGGTGCCAAAGGCTCTGGCAATCGGGGCCGCAACACTGGCTACCTGAACGTGGCCTTTGCCAAAGAAGTGATGCCCAGCGTCACCTTCAAGGCCTCGGTGGGCTTTACTCGCTTCTCCAGCGACATCAAAGATTTGGGCGTTCCCAACTATGTGGACTACAGCGTGGGTGGTGCCTATGACTTGGGCAGTGGCCTGTCGCTGGGTGCTGCTGTAGTGGGTGCCAACAAGAAAGCCTATTTTGGCGATGTCAACAAGGCCCGTCTGCTCGTCACTCTGACCAAGACGCTCTAACCCCATAACCCCCGTGGGCGCCCCGGCGCGCCCTTTTTCTGGAGAAAAACCGATGAAAATGGTGACTGCCATCATCAAGCCCTTCAAGCTCGACGAGGTGCGCGAGGCGCTCTCGGACATCGGCGTGCAAGGCATCACAGTGACCGAGGTCAAGGGCTTTGGCCGGCAAAAGGGCCACACCGAACTGTATCGGGGTGCCGAATACGTGGTCGACTTCCTGCCCAAGGTCAAGCTCGAAGCAGCCATTGCTGACGATCTGGTCGAGCGCACCATCGAGGCCATCGAGACCGCAGCCCGCACCGGCAAGATTGGCGACGGCAAGATTTTTGTCTCGCCCCTAGAGCAGGTGGTTCGTATCCGCACTGGCGAAACCGGCCCGGAAGCCCTCTAGGGCCACCCCCATAGCGAGAGATTGCCATGAAAAAACTACTTGCCTCCGTTTTGCTGGGTTTGGGTGTGCTGGTCAGTGCGCTGCCCGCTTCTGCCCAAACTGCGGCAGCCCCCGAGCCTGCGGCTGTGGTGGCTCCTGCTGCCACTGCCAGCGCCGAGCCAGCCGCTGCCGTAGCAGCTCCAGCAGCAGCCCCGGCTCCCGTGGCTGAAGCAGCTGCGGCCCCTGAGGCTGCAGCAGCCCCGGCCCCCACACTCAACTCTGGTGACACCGCCTGGATGCTCACCTCGACCCTGTTGGTCATTTTGATGATCATCCCAGGCTTGGCCCTGTTCTACGGCGGCTTGGGCCGCTCCAAGAACATGCTGTCGGTGCTAGTGCAAGTGTTTGTCATCTTCTCGATGATTACGGTGCTCTGGGCTGTGTATGGCTACACCTTGGCATTCACTGGCGATGGCCTATTCATTGGTGGATTGGACAAACTGTTCCTCAAGGGCATTGCCCCCGACACGCTCTCGGGCCTGTTGCCTACGATTCCTGAGTATGTGTTTGTAGCCTTCCAATCCACCTTTGCCGCTATCACCGTGGCTTTGATCGTGGGCTCGTTTGCCGAACGCATCAAATTCTCTGCAGTGCTGATTTTTGCAGTGCTGTGGTTCACCTTCAGCTACCTGCCTGTGGCACACATGGTCTGGGGCGGTGGTTTCTTGGCTAAAGATGGCGCGCTCGACTTTGCTGGTGGCACCGTGGTACACATCAACGCCGGTGTGGCCGGTCTGGTGGGCGCCTACATGGTGGGCAAGCGCATTGGCTACGGCAAAGAAGCCCTGACCCCCCATAGCCTGACCTTGACAATGGTGGGTGCCTCTCTGCTGTGGGTGGGTTGGTTTGGCTTTAACGCCGGTTCTGCCGGTGCTGCCAACGGTGCGGCCGGTCTGGCCTTTATCAACACCACCTTGGCCACAGGTGCCGCTACCCTGTCTTGGTTGGCAGTAGAAGCCCTGCACAAGGGCAAGGCTTCGATGCTGGGTGCCGCCTCGGGTGCTGTGGCTGGTCTGGTCTGCATTACACCGGCTGCTGGTTTTGTTGGCCCCATGGGCTCCATCGTGATGGGCCTGATTGTTGGCCCCATCTGCGTCTGGGGTGTGGGTGGTCTCAAGCGTCTGCTGCGTGTAGACGATGCCTTTGACGTCTTTGGCGTGCATGGCTTGGGCGGTATTGTGGGTGCCATTCTGACGGCAGTGTTTGCCTCGCAAAGTCTGGGCGGCACCGGCGGCCTGACCCCCGACACCTTCTCGATGGGCCATCAACTGTGGGTGCAGATTGAAGGCGTGCTGCTGACCATCGTCTGGTCTGGTGTGGTGTCGTTTGTCTCGTACAAGATCGCTGATGTGTTGGTGGGCCTGCGGGTATCGGAAGAAGCCGAACGCGAAGGTTTGGACATCACCTCCCACGGCGAGACGGCTTACACCCGGTAAGCCGCCCCTGCCCGGCTGTGGTGTCTGGTGGTGCCACAGCCGGGGCACTCCTTTTCTTTGCGACCAACTCCTCTGGCCTGTCATGGGCCATTTCACCCGCCCTTCAAGGCGGGTTTTTTTATGGCTGCTAGGCTAAACCGGCCTCAGATGGAAGTATGGTGCGAGCCAGCGTAGTAAGGGCACTGTGCACAAATGCGGCCTTGCACAGTGGCCGGTTACTCGGGCCTGGGGTTTCTTTCCACATCCACCGAATATGAAAATCAAACAATACCAAGTAGATGCGTTTGCAACCAAAGCATTTGAGGGAAACCCGGCGGCTGTGCTCCCACTGGATCACTGGCTGGACGATCATTTGCTCCAAGCCATTGCAGAAGAAAATAATTTATCTGAGACAGCTTTCTTCGTTCCCCATCACAAAGGATTTCATCTGCGTTGGTTTACTCCGGTGCAAGAAGTCAATCTTTGCGGTCATGCCACACTGGCCGCGGCCCATGTAATTTTCAACATTCTGGGCTACGCCCAATCCACCATTACCTTTCAAACACGCAGCGGTGAGCTGTTTGTAAAAAAGCACGGCGATCTTTTGCAGATGGATTTTCCTGCCTATCCGCCAGTTGCCTGCGATATTTCAGAAATTTTGGTTCAGGGTCTTGGCATACGCCCTATCGAAGTAAGGGCTGCCGACGATTATGTGGCTGTCTTTGAGACTGAAGAGGCCATTCGTGCCATCACCCCCAACCACGCTTTGCTGAGTCAACTTGGCTTGCGTGGCATCATCGTTACAGCCCCCGGTTCAGACGTAGATTTCGTCAGTCGTTTCTTCTGCCCCAAATTGGGCATTCCAGAAGATCCTGTTACAGGTTCTGCACATTGTGCGCTTGTACCCTATTGGGCCCACCGACTTGGCAAAAATAAACTGCGAGCAAAACAGATTTCCAAACGCGGTGGCCTCCTGATATGCGAAGCACTGAGCCATCGGGTGCTGTTGTCTGGCAATGCTATCACCTTCATGGAAGCAGAAATTTCTTTCTAAATACCACCATTCCCGCGCAAAGGCAAAATCCAACGAGACCATCGATTTATCTTTCAATCGGGTCTTGCTCATTTCTCAAAATTCAATTTTTTCTTCCAAAACAGGCAGTCCTATAATTTCGCCGATGCCACCAGACCATCACACCCCATACAAGCTGTTGTTTTCTGGGTCAGGGTGGGGGCAAAATCTGGCACCAGCGGCATGAACAGCCCCCTTCTTCTGGGCCGCTCAAACCTTGCTCGGGGTATTTGCTACCCCAGCAAACTGAGCGCCATCTACCCACTGTGCTGCAACACCACAACAGCCAGATTCTGCTCTCGCCATGCGCCGCTTTCGCCACCTGACAGGTCAACACCGCACCGACATCAGCAACCGCCGCTTGGGCCTGTTATTGGCGTTCAATGCGGGCGCCATCAACGCGGGGGGCTTTTTGGTGTTGCGGCTCTACACCTCGCACATGACAGGGTTCGTCTCCATGTTGGCCGACAACCTAGTGCTTGGCAATATGGTGCTGGTGCTCAGTGCGTTGGGAGCACTGTTGTCCTTTGTTGGCGGTGCTGCCCTGACCGCCATTCTGGTCAACTGGTCGCTGCGCCATCGTCTGCACAGCGCCTATGCGCTACCTCTGCTGATAGAGGCACTGCTCATGCTGGTGTTCGGTTTGGTAGGCAGCATCACGCTAGACTGGCACACCCCGTTTGCGGTGCCGGTCACGGTGTTGCTACTGTCATTCATCATGGGGGTACAGAATGCTACGGTGACCAAGATGTCCTCCTCACAAATTCGAACCACCCACATGACAGGGATCATTACGGATTTGGGCATCGAGTTGGGCAAAATGCTCTACTGGAACCGCAGTGCCCGCCGCCCCGAACAACAGGTGCGGGCCAACCGCCAGCGTCTGCGCTTGTTTGTCGGGCTGTTAGGGATGTTTTTAGTCGGTGGCATTGTGGGGGCATGGGGCTTCAAGAATTTGGGCTTTGTCTCGGTAGTGCCATTGGCTCTGATCTTGCTCACGCTGGCAATACCACCGTTGTGGATAGACCGTGCCTGTCTGTTACAGCCCTCGCGCCGCCTACAAGCAGACACATCCGCTGCCACCACCCATACAGTAGCCTCGGCACCCCCGCCCCCCACGGCCTGATGGCCCTCCCCCCGCCCGATGTTGGCCCGAGGCTGGCATCATTCG
This sequence comes from Giesbergeria sinuosa, assembly GCF_042652905.1. Classification (NCBI taxonomy): domain Bacteria; kingdom Pseudomonadati; phylum Pseudomonadota; class Betaproteobacteria; order Burkholderiales; family Comamonadaceae; genus Giesbergeria; species Giesbergeria sinuosa. The sequence goes on from NZ_JBHSHJ010000005.1 coordinate 77,437, forward strand.
ACACTTTGACTTTGATCTGACCGATTTCTTCCATGACCGATTCCGTGCCCGCAGCCTCTACCTCGTCCTCTCCTGTGGCTCCCGCTCCTGCCGCAGAGGTGGCAGCCGCCACCGCCCAGCCTGTGGAGGCTGCCGCTGGCAACGCCCAGGCTGCTGCGCCCCGACGCCCTCGCACCCGCCGGGGCAAACGTGGCACCACAGACCGCAACCCCACAGCCACCACGGCACCGGCGGCCACACCATCTGGCGCTACCGAATCGACCCGCCGCGCGCCACGCCCAGTCCCCCCAACCTTGCAAAAACTGGCAGAGCTCTATCCACAGCTTTTTGGTGCAGTGTTTCGCCCCCTGAAGCGGGGCATCTTTCAAGATATGGTGGCAGCCCACCCCGACCTGTTTGAACGCGAAGCCCTCAAGCAAGCTTTGGGGCTGCACACGCGCTCCACCCGCTACCTGCAAAGCGTGGCCACAGGCCAGCCACGCCACGATCTACAAGGTCAGCCCGTGGAAGCTATGGCACCCGAACACATCCACTATGCACTGCTTGAGGTGTACCGCCGCCGCCAAGGGCAAAACCACCCAGAACTGACAGCCAAACTGTGTGCGCGCATCGTCGCCAATATCGAAACCAGCGGCCTGTCACGAGAAGACTACGCCGAGCGCGTACGCACCCGCGACGACGCGGCCAATGCCCTGCTAGACCAAGCATTGAACGATCTATCTGCCAAGATGGCCCGCGAAGAAGCCCTGCTGCGTACCTTTGAAGCCAGCGGCCAAAAAACCGTACAAGCCTTTGCCGACATGTATGGCATGGACATCAACACCGTGGTGCGCTCCCTGCACAGCGCCCGCAGCCGAGCGGCCAAAACAGCAGCATCCGACACCGCAGCCGAGTAAAACCAAAGGCACCAAGCAGCCAACATCTTGGTGCAATTCTTTTGTGTACATCGCCCCTAGGGGACTGATACGCTTTTCAGATAACGCAACGGCTGGTTCATTAGCAGGACGGCCTGTGCGTATCACTTTTGAGGAAAGCGCATGTTCCCCCTGTATTCATCTGAGCGTTGGCGCATTTGGCTAGCGTGTACCACTACTGCATTTGCATTGGGTACAGTTCCCATAGCATCAGCAGGCATTCCAGCCACCATCGCCTACCAAGGCCACCTGACACAAACGGGCGGCTCACCACTGACGGGCACCACCACACTCCAAATCAGTTTGTACACCACCGCCAGTGGAGGCACTGCCTTGTGGAGTGAGACACATACCAACACCAATGTCAGCAATGGCGTATTTGCTGTGCCATTGGGCAGTATCACCCCACTGACTTTGCCATTTGACACCCCCTATTACTTGGGCGTAACAGTGAATGGTGGCACCGAACTGCTCCCACGCCAGCCACTGACCAGTGCACCCTATGCTCTGAATGCACTCAGTGCCAATACCGTCATGGATGGTGCTATCACCGCCAGTAAATTGGGTGAAAACTGTGCAGCCGGTGAAACGCTCCTGCGCAACGTCTCGGGTTGGGCTTGTGGTCTTGTACCTGGGACTCCTGGTGCCACTGGCCCCGCAGGCCCGGCTGGCCCTGCAGGAGCACAGGGTGCTGTTGGCGCTACTGGCCCCGCTGGCCCTGCGGGAGCCCAAGGGGCCACTGGCCCCGCAGGTAGCTCAGGTGCCGCAGGTGCCAATGCTTTGGTGCAGCTCACCACAGAACCTGTGGGCATCCACTGTGCTGTGGGGGGAACCAAGGTAGAAGCAGGCAGTGATGCAGATGGCAACAACACACTGGATGTCGATGAAGTCACTGTGACACGCTATGTGTGTAACGGAGCACAAGGCCCCGTGGGCACCGCAGGGCCGGCCGGAGCCATCGGCCCGCAAGGCCCAACAGGTGCCACCGGAGCCGCCGGGCCTGCAGGGGCCGCCGGCTCTGTAGGCCCAGCCGGGCCGCAAGGCCCCATAGGCGCCACGGGCCTTGCAGGTCCAATAGGGCCTGCTGGCAATGCAGGAAGCAATGCCTTACTCAAAATAAGCACGGAAGTGGCAGGAGCCAACTGTGCAACAGGAGGGGTAAAGGTCGATGCTGGCAACGATAGCAACGCCAACGCGACGTTGGACGCCGCAGAAGTTGTCACTACGCGTTATGTATGCAACGGAGTGCAAGGCATACAAGGGGTTCAAGGAGCTACGGGCCCCATGGGGCCCGCAGGCCCGGCAGGCAGTGGTGGTGGTACGACAGGGCTAACCACCGTGGTGCATGGCTGTTTTGATGGCAGCCTCACCTCGGTCAATGGCACAGGCTACACCGTCAGTCGCAACGGTTCCAACTACACCATCGGCTTTACCAACGCTTTTAACAGCACCAACTACAGCCTGCTGGTTGATGCACGCACCAGCACGGGCCGCTCTAGAGCCATTACCAGTACCGGCAAAACGACCAATGGCACTACCTGGAGTGCCGGTTGGCTCGACACCATCGAAACCCAAGGCTCCATGTGCTTTGTAGCGGCGCTCTAAGAACAAGACCCACGACCTTCATCATGAAAAACTCCACTTTGCAGAAAATTCGCCAAGCCACTGCTTGTAGCGCACTCTTATTCGCCGTGGGCCTAGGGGCACCTGCGTATGCTCAAGAGCAATTCCTTGGTGAGATCCGGATGTTTACGGGCAACTTTGCCCCCCGTGGTTGGGCCTTGGCTCAAGGGCAAATCATGTCCATTGCACAGAACCCGGCGCTTTTCAGCATCCTAGGCACCACCTACGGGGGCAACGGGCAAACCACTTTTGCGCTGCCCAACCTGCAGGGAAGGGTGCCCATAGGCGTAGGAGGCTCGTTAAATGCCAACCTTGGCAGCACGGGCGGTCAGACATACGTCACGCTCAACAGCACACAACTGCCCGCACACAACCATTCACTGAATGTGAGCAGCAATGCGGCCACGACCAGCCAAAGTGGCACCGACAAGGTATTGGCTGTTGCCCAGAACGCTGGCATCTACAGCACCGAAGGTGCAAGCACCACGTTAAACCCCACCAGCATTGGCATAGCAGGCAACAGTGCCCCCGTCTCCACCATGCCTCCTTACCTGACGATCAACTACATCATTGCGTTAGAAGGTATTTACCCCACCCGGGAATAAAGAGGGTTGTTGCAGACCATGTCCACTCCTACCTCTCTCACAAATTCCAGCCGGTACGCTAGTCTTCGCCCCTCATGGGGTGCCGCTTTAGTCACATTGGTGGCGGCCCAATCTCTTGCCGCCCAGACGCTGCACATTCAAGCAACGGCAGGCCAAGCGGTCACAGGGTTCTCCAGCAATACACAGTATGCATTGGTCACTGGTCTCTACAGTCCTATTGCA
>NZ_JBHSHJ010000005.1:80896-214849 GCF_042652905.1 Giesbergeria sinuosa
TGCACCAGCACCAGCACCAGCACCAGCACCAGCACCAGCACCAGCACCAGCACCAGCACCAGCACCAGCACCAGCACCAGCACCAGCACCAGCACCAGCACCAGCACCAGCACCAGCACCAGCACCAGCACCAGCTCCAGCTCCAGCTCCAGCACCAGCTCCAGCACCAGCTCCAGTCACGATTGGAGGTGGGCAAAGCGGCCAAATTGTCAGTGGTCAAACTGCCACGCTGAATGGTGCGGGAGTAGTACAGGTTGCCGGGGGCAGCCGTGTTCTGATTCCTAGTGGCAACACGGCCCAAGGCGCCACCTTGGAACTACCAGCGGGCATCTTAAGTGCGTCCCCTGTAGAAGTGGTGATTGGCAATGTGGCTCTGCAATTGCAAACCCAGCAGGCGACCACGCTCAGAGTCACTATTTTGTTCATCAATGGACTACCTACACCGGTATTGCAAATAACGAGTGGTCAACTCACCTTGACAACCACGGCCGGGATAGGGCAACCACTACTGGCATTGCCAGGTGGAGGGGTGCTGAACGCCCATGCAGCCCAGGTGCAGATCCAAATCAGCCGCCACACAGATACCTTGCACTTTGCACCCACTCAGGGAAGCGTGTCCACAGGAGCGCAAGGTGGTGGGGCCTCTGCCCGCCACGCAGCCAGAACGCTGGCAGCCACCATGTCGGCGGCACCCAGTGCATCTGATGTGACTGTGGTGATGACCGGTGAATGGGCCAGCTTGGATGATCAGGGCCACTGGCTAGGACATTGGCTAGGGTCTCTCAATCACGATGGCGGACAACCCGGAGATGCTTTAGTGCTGGCTCCAGTTGCTCCCCTCACCGTCAATGCATTTGTGCCCCGTCTCAATGGCTTGTCAGCACGACTGGATCCCACTTTGGCGCTGTACCAGCATGTAGAACGCGCATTGACCGATGCTATCGGCACCACGGTGACCAGCACAGCCCAAAACCCATGGGGCAATCTGCATCTGACCACTCCGCAAGGCAGCATCCATGCGTTGCCTGTGGGGCCCATCCGTATCGACGCTACACGTCCTTATGGCGTGACGGCACATGCCTCGGGTGGTTTGGAAGTAGCAATCAATGGCGTGGTGATCACCTTGGTTCCTGCTATCGCCGACTTGCCACAATTGGCAGCACAGGTGGCGCAGTGGGGAACACAGGCACACCTGACTTTGCATAGCAGCGGCAGCCTGATGGCATCCATCGGCACGACTACCTGGGTGTTGCGCCCAGACTGGCTGCAATCGACCAACACCGCTGCCACTCCTGCCAGTTTTATGCTGGATGCCTCGGGCCGTCTGTTGTATACCGATGCGCAACGGCGGGTGCAAACGCTGCATCCAGCTTTTGTCGATGGTGTGCAATTGCATGCCATCCTTCAGCAGGCGTTGCCACAGGTTGAACTGCAAACACAAACAGACGGTTCGGTGCGTATTCAGCACGGCACTGGGGCGCTGGTACTTTCACCAGATATTGCACTCACGCCTATGAGTGATGAAATGCTGACCAGTACACAACAAGGCAAAACCTGGTGGCTAGGAACTGACCACCGGCTGTACTTCTTGATGGATGGCATGGTGCAAGGGACAGTGCTCCAACCTTGAGGTAAGCGGTGTAGCACCTCAGAGCAGCACTGCCAGGTAAATCGCTAAAATTGCCCATTTTTTCATCAATCCGGCCCCGCTATCTGCGGGGCTTTTCTTTGGGGTGTGCAGCTGGCAACCCCACGCAAGGAATGTCGATGCGCGAAGGAAATGCACTGGTCTTGTTCTCTGGCGGTCAAGACTCCACCACTTGCCTGGCATGGGCACTGGAACAATTTGCCCATGTCGAAACCATCGGGTTTGATTACGGCCAGCGCCACCAAGTGGAGCTGCAAGCGCGCCAAGACGTGTTGCAGGCGTTGCGAGCCCAGTTTCCACACTGGGCCCATCGGTTAGGCGAGGATCACATGATCGATCTGGCTGTGCTGGGCCAGATCAGCGATACCGCCCTGACACGCGACACCGAAATCGCCATGACCGCCGCAGGGCTGCCCAATACTTTTGTGCCAGGACGCAACCTGCTATTTTTCCAGTTGGCAGCTGCCGTGGGCTACAGGCGCAGTCTGCACACACTGGTGGGTGGCATGTGCGAAACCGATTTTTCAGGTTATCCCGACTGTCGGGATGACACCATCAAGGCTTTACAGGTAGCCGTGTCATTGGGCATGGGGCGGCGCTTTACCTTTGAGACGCCGCTGATGTGGCTGGACAAAGCCCACACCTGGGCGCTGGCACAGACACTGGGCGGCACAGCACTGATCGACATCCTGATCGAGCAATCACACACCTGCTACCACGGCAACCGCGATGTGCGCCACCCTTGGGGCTATGGCTGCGGTCAATGCCCTGCCTGTGTGCTGCGCCAACGCGGTTTCACCGATTGGCAGCAGAACACAGAAACACGCGCATAACGTTATGCTTTTTTTGCATAAATATCCCAGATAACGCACAGACAAAAACCGGGTAGCTTCATAAAATCGTCATCCCAGCCGCCGGGGTGGTTCCAATCCGGGTCTGCCTTGTGTGGCGGTAGGTGCCTTCCAAGCCGTTTTTTCAAAGGCAGCACAGCGTCCGCTCTCTGTGCCGTGGCTGCCGTGCCCATGCGGGTTTGTTTCCTTTGAAAAACCGATTTTCAATTGAAGGAAACCTCCGATGAATGCACCCGCCATGCAGGGCTTGAATATCAACGCCCCCACTTACGTCAAAAACGCCCGCCTGTTGGCTTGGGTGGCCGATATGGTTGCTCTGTGCAAGCCCAACAATATCGTCTGGTGCGATGGCTCACAGGAAGAATACGACCGCCTGTGCCAGCAACTCGTCGATGCAGGCACCTTCAAGAAGCTCAACCCCGCCAAGCGCCCCGGCAGCTTCTTGGCATGCTCCGACCCATCCGATGTCGCCCGCGTCGAAGACCGCACCTACATCTGCTCGGAGAAAAAAGAAGACGCTGGCCCCACCAACAACTGGATGGCCCCTGCCGACATGCGCGCCACCCTGCAACCGCTGTTTGACGGCTGCATGAAAGGTCGCACCATGTATGTGGTGCCCTTTAGCATGGGCCCGCTGGGCAGCCACATCGCCCACATCGGCGTTGAACTGACCGACAGTGCCTACGTGGCTGTCAACCAAAAGCTCATGACCCGCATGGGCAAGGCCGTGTATGACGTGCTGGGCGTCGATGGCGAGTTTGTGCCTTGCATGCACACCGTGGGCGCGCCCTTGGCCGAAGGCCAAAAAGACGAAACCTCTTGGCCCTGCAACCCCAAGGTCAAGTACATCGTTCACTACCCCGAAACACGCGAAATCTGGTCTTATGGTTCTGGCTACGGCGGCAACGCACTGCTGGGCAAAAAATGCTTGGCCTTGCGCATTGCCTCCACCATGGGCCGCGACCAAGGCTGGTTGGCCGAGCACATGCTGATTTTGGGCGTCACCAACCCCCAAGGTAAAAAGTACCATGTCGCGGCAGCCTTCCCCAGCGCCTGCGGCAAGACCAACTTCTCCATGCTGGTGCCCCCAGCAGGCTTTGACGGCTGGAACGTCACCACCATTGGCGACGACATCGCCTGGATCAAGCCCCATGCCGATGGCAAGATGTACGCCATCAACCCCGAAGCCGGCTACTTTGGCGTGGCCCCCGGCACCAACACCCTCACAAACCCCAACTGCATGGCCAGCTTGGACAAGAACGTCATCTTCACCAACGTGGCTCTGACCGACGATGGCGATGTGTGGTGGGAAGGTATGGAAAAAGATGCTGGCAAGATGCCCGAGCACCTGATCGACTGGCAAGGCAAAGACTGGACTCCCGCCATCGCCAAAGAAACCGGCGCCAAAGCAGCCCACCCCAACGCCCGCTTCACGGTAGCAGCAACCAACAATCCAGCACTGGACAGCGCCTGGGATGATCCGGCTGGCGTGCCCATTGACGCCTTTATCTTTGGTGGCCGCCGCTCCACCACTGTGCCGCTGGTAACCGAAGCACGCACTTGGATGGAGGGCGTGTACATGGCAGCCACCATGGGTTCGGAAACCACCGCTGCCGCCTTCGGTGCCCAAGGCGTGGTGCGCCGCGACCCGTTTGCCATGTTGCCCTTCTGTGGCTACAACATGAGCGACTACTTCCAGCACTGGCTGGACATGGAACACAAGCTCGAAGAGCAAGGCCACACCCTGCCCAAGATCTTCTGCGTCAACTGGTTCCGCAAGGACGAAGCGGGCAAGTTTGTCTGGCCCGGTTATGGCGAGAACATGCGCGTACTCAAGTGGATGCTGGACCGTATCGAAGGCCAAGCCCAAGGCGAAGAAACCATGTTTGGCGTAGCGCCCCAGTATGCCGAAATCAACTGGACTGGTCTGGAGTTCAGTGCAGAACAGTTCAACACCGTGACCAGCATCGACAAAGCTGCTTGGGCCGAAGAGTTCAAGTCGCACGATGCCCACTTTGAGCTGCTGTCCTACCACATGCCTAAGGAACTGATCGAGACCAAGGCTGCATTGGAGCAGCGCCTGGCCGCTCTCTGATCCAGAGGGAGGCATGACTACCGGCACACCATGCCGGTAGTGCCGTGGCAACCATGCGTTAGCGGGATTGACATCCTCTCCGGGCTAAACCCCGGAGATTCCTACTGCTAGACGGCGATGCCCCGCCGCGAGAATGTTGCGTGCTGCATTCACGTCGCGGTCGTGTACCGCTGCGCAGTCGCTGCACGTCCATTCCCTTATTCGCAAACCCGCCCTACCTTTCGGACTGCTGGCGGGTATGCTCCCGCAGCACGAGCAAGTTTGGGTTGAATACGCTTCGTTCACTTCCATAAAGACGATACCGGCCTGATGGCTCTTGTATTCCAACATCGTCTTGAGCGTGGTCCAGCCCGCATCCAGTGTGGACTTGGCCATCTTGGTTTTAACCAGCTTTGCGCTGGCTACGTCGCCCACGAAGATGGCGGCGTTTTCTCGCACCATCGTGGTGCTGAATTTGTGCAGCGCATCTTGGCGCTGATGGGCAATTTTTGCGTGGATGGCTTTGACCCGGTGCTTTTTATGCGCCCGTTGTGCTTTAGCCAGTTCCAATTCATGTTGGCGATACCAGCGGCCATGCTCTTTTTTTTCGTTTGACGCCGTGGCACAGTCTTTCAAGCCCAAGTCGATACCCACACTGGCCGTTGCCGTTGCCGTTGCCGTTGCCGTTGCCGTTGCCGTTGCCGTTGCCGTTGCCGTTGCCGTTGCCGTTGCCGTTGCCGTTGCCGTTGCCGTTGTAGGATTAGCTTGTGCCTTGACTACGATATTGAGATGCCAACGCCCCCGGTTGTCCTGACTAAAACTGCCAGAACGTAGCTCATAGTCTGCCAAGCCGTAACTATCCCAAAGGCTCAATTTCTGTCCGGCAAAGGCGACTTGCCCTGCCTTGTACTGCAAGGCCCGCGCTTTGAAAGGAATCCAGCCCAAGCTGTATTTGCTGCTCTGGGGATTGGAGACACGCCAGCGCAGCTGGGCTTTTTTGAACTGCCTGCGGGCCTTGGCGTAGTCTTCACACACTTGCTGCACGGTGGGCGAGCCGATGTGTACCCCATCGCACTTGCTGAAACCGTTGGTCAGCTTTTGCAGGTCGTAGCCCGAAAGCCACTGGTGGCGCTCACGGATGGCGCGGTGGCTGGTTTCATTGCAGAAGTTCCAGACCTGATTGACCTCACGCGCCATCGCAGACAGCACTTTGGCATGCTTGTCTTTGATGCGCAGACGCAGGGTTTTGGTGCAATCCATGCTGTGCATTATGCTTAAACGCAGGGGGGTCTATGGTCGCCCTCCTACTTTGCCTCAAGTTGCGCAGGTGCGCCGATTGGTATTTTTAAACAATCCATCCAAGAGCAGCAAACGCCCCATGAGGACGCCTACGGCGTCCGCGCTCTCGACCGCGGGCTGAACCCCGAGGCTTCCCGCGCACTGGTGAACCTCCCGCTATTTTTTTGGGCTGGGCTACAGGTTCAAATCTACGCCCGCATTGTCTGTGCGGCGATAGAATCGTTTCACACACCCGCCAAATTGGGGCAGATACGGAGCGATTCTCATGGCTACTCCCTACTGGACATTCGATCAGGTCTATGCCCAACTGAATTCGGGCCACCAGTGGACGGGCGGTGTCATCACCTATGCTTTTCCCTCCAGCCCCAGCGGCGCTTACTCTCAGGGAGAAGAAGCCTTGTTCCGGATGGCCAGTGCTGATCAACAAGCGTTGATGGCACAAGCCCTGCAAACCTGGGACGATTTGATTGCCCCCAATTTTCGGCAGACCACCGCCACCGGCTCCAACATCGAATTTGCCTATACGCGCTCCAACATCGGTTATGCGCACGCCTACTACCCCACAACGGGCAGCATTTGGTTCAATGGTGCCGAGCCTACACTGACTGCACCGGACATCAGCAGCTACGGTTTTCTGACGCTGATCCACGAAATCGGCCATGCACTCGGGCTCAACCACATGGGGGATTACAACGGCGAGGGCGCCTTCACACCCTCCTCGTTTCAAGACTCCACCGTTTTGTCGGTCATGTCTTACTTTGGGCCTTATGGCTCCTCGTCGCAGCGGTCTAATGAGGTGGCACAAGCGGACTGGCAGGCCTCGGATGGTGAGTACTACTCGCCCCAAACGCCGATGCTCAACGATGTGTCCGTCATCCAACGCATCTATGGCGCATCCACCACCACGCGCACCGATGACACCATCTATGGTTTTGCGAGCAACATCACGGGCACATCTGCCAATGTGTACGATTTCAGCCTCAACCGGCACCCCATTCTTACTATTTTTGACTCCGCCGGTCATGACACGCTCAACCTGAGCGGCTTTGCAAGCGCCTCCAACTTGTCGCTGGTAGACGGAGTCTACTCGTCGTGCAACGACATGAGCAACAACTTGGCGATTGCGGCCAACTGCGTGATTGAAAACGCCATCACGGGCAGTGGTCATGATCGCATCACCGGCAATGCCGTAGCCAACCGCATCGATGCCGGGGCTGGCGACGATGTGATCAATGGTGGTGAAGGTGATGATGTGCTGATTGGCGGCGCAGGCAATGACACCATCGATGGTGGGGGCGGCAGTGACATCGCCATACTGACAGGCGCATTGGCCAACTACACCTTTGATTACGATGCAGTGCGCAATCTCTACACCATTGCAGGTGCGGCCACAGACATCAACATTTTCTCGAATGTAGAGTATTTTCAGTTCAGTGATGTGCTGCGCCCAGCCAACGAGTTGTTTGAGCACGAAGACAACACTGCCCCAACGTTGCTGAGCCGAACCCCCGCCGACAACGCCACCGCCGTGGCAGCCGGTGCCAACTTGGTTTTGACTTTCTCTGAGGCTGTACAGGCTGGCAGCGGCGATCTGGTGATCCACAACGCCAACGGCAGCGTGGCGCAGATCATTGCCATCACAGACACCACGCAGGTCTCGGTCTCGGGCCACACCGTCACCATCAACCCAGCGGCAGACTTGGCCGCTGGTGCCACCTACTATGTGCAAATGGCATCTGGGGTGCTAAAAGACTTGGCGGGCAATGCGTTTACGGGCCTGACGGGCAGCACCGCTTGGAACTTCAGCACCGCGGTGTCGGCACTCAACGACGACTACAGCAACTCCACCAACACCACCGGGGTGGTCACACTCAATGGGGCAGCCACCGAAGGCAATATCAACTTCCAAGACGATGCGGATTTGTTCAAGGTCTACCTCACGGCCGGTACCAGTTACACATTTACGCTGACACGCACTGCGGGCGGGCTGACAGACCCCTATTTGCAACTCTACAGCACCGATGTGGAGCTGATCACCTACGACGACGACAGTGCAGGTGATGGCAATGCCTCCATTACCCATACCGCCAGCACCACCGGCCTGTACTACTTGGCCGTTTGGGACTACGACACAGGCACCGGCACTTACCGGCTCAGTGCTGCGACCTCGCAAGACGATTACCCGTGGTCTACGGCAACTACGGGTGAAGTGGTGGTCAATGGGGCTAACAGTTCCGGCCATATCAACACAGTGGGTGATGCAGATCTGTTCAAAGTGGATCTCACTGCTGGCACCACCTACACCTTTGCCCTGTCGCGCTCGGGCAGCGCCGGTTTGGCCGATCCTTACCTGCTGCTGTATGGGCCTGATCTGACCAAGCTCAGTTTTGACGACGAGAGCGGCGGTAACGGCAATGCCCAAATCACGTTCTCGGCCAGCACCAGCGGCACCTACTACCTGGGGGCCATGGACTACGACACAGGCACCGGCACCTACCAACTCAGTGCCATGACGGCACAGGACGATTACCCGTGGTCTACCGCCACTACGGGTGAGGTGGTGGTCAATGGGAGTGCCATCTCCGGCACCATCGGTACCGCCGACGATGCAGACCTGTTCAAAGTGGCGCTCACCGCCGGTACCACCTACACCTTTGCCCTGTCGCGCTCAGGCAGCACCGGCCTGAACGATCCTTACCTGCTGCTGTATGGGCCTGACCTGACCAAACTCGGTTTTGACGACGAGAGCGGCGGCAACGGCAATGCCCAAATCACGTTCACCGCCTCTACCAGCGGCACCTATTACCTCGGCGTGACCGACTACGCCACAGGCAACGGCTCTTATACATTGCGTGCCACCACAGGTGGACAGGGCGTGCTGCAAGGCACTGCACTGGCGGATGTGCTGATTGACGAGGGAGGCAGCTCACAAATCTACGGCTTGGGGGGCAACGATTGGATAGAAGGTGGTGCTGGCAATGACCTGATTGATGGTGGTGATGGCATCGATTGGGCCTGGTATGCAGGCACACGCAGTGAATACAGCTTGGCCGGCAGTGCCAACCGCTGGACACTGGCAGACTACTTAGAGCTCGATGGCATAGACACCTTGGTGTCAGTGGAGCGGCTCAACTTTGCCGATATCAATTTGGCTTTGGATATGGATGTCAGCCAATCTGGCGGCAAAACCGCCCTGATAGTGGGAGCAGCACTGGGGGTGGAATGGCTGGACAACCGCCCCCTGCTTGGGGCGCTGCTGGACTACTTTGATACGGGGCGCAGCTTGGCCGATGCAGCATCGGTGCTGGTAGATGCAGGAATCATGCGCGATTTTGCCGGCGGTGCCTCCAATGGGGCCTTGGCCCAGCTGCTTTACCGCAATGTGATGGGCAACCCCACAGACACGACCACTGTGAGCCAATGGACAGGGCTGATGGACAGTGGCGCATACACCCAAGCTGAGTTTTTAGCCACCGTAGCGTCACTACCGGCCAATCAGAGCCATGTGAACCTGGTTGGATTGGCGGCCAACGGGCTAGAATTTATCGCATGAGCAGCGCAGAATCGCCACTTTCCGCAACCCCTGAAACGTTGACAGCGATTGTCAATGTTCTAGGAGCGGTCGTGTTTGCCGCAGTGCGCCAGTTACCAGCGGATAGACAAGCCGCCTTTGCAGCGGACTTGGAGTTGATGGCCGCCAATGCCCAAGCCCAAGGCGAGGAACAAACCAGCCTGTTACTGGCCGATATGTGCCGGGCAGCCTTGGCCGCTGCCGGTTAGTCGCACTTAACTCCGGGGCTTGAACAGTTCTCCCAGCATCCCGAGCAGCTCGAGCTCGGGTGCTGCGCCTGGCACACCAGCAGGCAACTGCCCATTGGGTGTGAGCCGGTCGATCAGCCCCGGCAGCAGTTGCGATAGTTGCCCGGCGGCCTCGCCTTGACCCACCCCCAGTTGGGCTGCAATTTGGGCCAATGGCCCTTCGCCCAATACCCGGCCCAACTGCTCCCCAGACAGGGCAGCATTGGGGCCGTTGCTCAGCCACGAAGCCACTGCATCGCCCAGCCCAGCCTGCTGAAAACGGGCCAACAACCCCGGCAAACCTCCCACCGGGCTTTGCTGGCCCAGCAAATCCACCACCACCTGCACCAGTTGGGGGTTGTTGGCGGCCATACCGAGCAAACTCTCCCAACCGCCCGCTGAACCGTTGCCGGCAGTCTGGTTCTGCGTGGCGCTGTTGATGACTGCGCCGAGTACGGAATCGAGCAAACCCATGTGGATCTCCTGTGGAAAACAAAACGCTAGTGTGGCCTATTCCCTGCAACCCGGCGTTGGTGTAGGGCCAACCACAGAAGGGCGGCCCCCGTGATAGCGATGGGGAACAAAGAGCCGAGGTTCAACCACCACCAGCCTTGGGTAGTCACCAAGGCGCCAGAAGCAAAAGAGGTAAGTGCCATAGTGGCAAACACTGCAAAATTAATGGCCGCCTGAGCGCGGTCTTTTTCTTCGGGGCGATAGGCTTGCAAGGCCAAGGTCGTGCTGCCGGTAAACAGAAAATTCCAACCCACACCGAGCAAAAACAATGCAACCGTGAACTGCGCCACCTCTTGCCCCGACAGCGCCACCAACACACACAGCAGATTGAGCAACACCCCCACCCCCATCACCGGCAGCACCCCCCAACGCCGAATCAAGTGGCCGGTAAAAAACCCAGGAGCAAACATCCCCACCACATGCCATTGCAGTACGAAGGCCGCTTCGTCAAAGGCATAACCGCACACCTGCATAGCCAGCGGGGTAGCGGCCATGAGCAGGTTCATCACACCATAGCCCAATGCCGACCCTAGCATAGCCACCACAAAAGCGGGCTGGCGTAGCAGCTGTGCCAAAGGCCGCCCCGGCCCGGCTTGGCTGGCAGCAGCAGAAGTGATGGCCTCAAAACGGATGGCAGCCATGCAAGCCATAGACAACAGAGCCACACCAACCAATGCCAGGTAAGTAGCCACAAACGGTGCCTCTAAGCTGTTGCGCGTGTGGTTGGCCAGATAAGGGCCAGCCACCGCCCCCAGCAAGCCCCCAGCCAACACCAACGACACCGCTTTTTCCCGAAAACTGGGTGCAGCCAATTCTGCCGCCGCAAAACGATAAAGCTGGCCATTGGCACTGTAGTAACCCGCCACCATCGTGCCTAAACAAAGCCCGATGAACTGGCCGCTGTGTACGGCCCAAGCACACCACAAAGCACAGACCAGCGCCACCGCCAGCCCTATCTGAAACGACACCTGCCGCCCCCAGCGCCGCTGGCTGCGCGCCACCAACCCGGTCGATAGTGCGCCCCCCACCACATAGCCCATCACGGGCAGCGTAGCCATCCAACCATAGGGGGCCAATTGCAGACCCACCAAGCCATTGATGGCGATAAAGACCACGTTATTGGTCAGAAAAAGGCCTTGGCACAAGGCCAGTAGCCACAGGTTGCGGTTCATAGATTGTGAAGCCAGAAGAAAAAAGGAGAAAAAACCCACGCAGCACGCACTGTAGTGGCGGCAGGGGTCGTTGTTCATCAACTATTTGACTATTTAACTACTTATGCAAATAATAGCTGCTATGTCTTCCCCTGCCTATCGCTGCTGCCCATGCTGAAAATTCGTCTCCTTGCGCTGTTCTTGGCTGTGCTGCTGTCTGGCGGGGCCAATGTTGTGCTTGCCGCCAATCTGGCAGCGGTGCCCGCCCAAGCGGCAGGCACTCCTGGCCGCACGAGCTTTGATGGCACCGTAGAGGCTGTGCGCCAGACAGTCGTAGCGGCACAGGTGCCCGGTGCGGTGGTCGAGCTGGCCGTCAAGGCAGGCCAGCGGGTGCAGGCTGGGCAGCTACTGTTGCGCTTGGATGCCCGCACAGCCGACCAAAATGCCGCTGCCGTCGATGCCCAAGTGCAGGCAGCCCAAGCGGCGCTGGAGGTAGCCACGCGCGAGTACCAGCGCCAGCAACAGCTGCACCAGAAAAAATATATCAGCCAAGCCGCTTTAGAGCAGGCCCAAGCACAATTCAAGGCCAACAAGGCACAAGTGACTGCACAAATGGCCCAGGCGGGAGCCGCCCGCACCCAAAGTGGGCTGCACACGGTGCGCGCACCTTATGCAGGCGTCATCGCTGAGGTGCCGGTGGTGTTGGGCGATATGGCCATGCCCGGCAAGCCACTGCTCACCCTGTACGACCCCAATGCCTTGCGCGTCACGGCGGCGCTGCCACAGTCGGTAGTGCAGCCCGAAATAGCCTCGGGCATACAGGTAGAACTCCCTGGCGTGGTCGGTACAGCCCAATGGCCGCAACCGCTACGGGTGCAAGTGTTGCCCACGGTAGATGCGGGCACACACACCGTACAAATCCGGGCTGATTTGCCCACGGGCCTTGCAGGCGTGGTGCCGGGCCAGTTTGCCCGCCTCTGGTTGCCTCTGGCAGACCGGGCTGCCGCTGCCGTTGCCCGTCCGGGCACCGTTTCTGTGCCACTCCAAGCGGTGGTGCGCCGCGCCGAAATGACAGGTATTTATGTGCAAGGCGAGGGCGGCCAACCCCGCTTGCGCCAAGTGCGGCTAGGCCGCACCAGCGGCGATAGGGTAGAGGTGCTGAGCGGCCTGACGGCTGGCGAAAACGTCATCACCGACCCGGCAGCGGCCAGCCGTGCGCCAGCACAGTGAGGCCACCACCATGAGCCAGTCCACTGAGAAACACGCCTTGGGCGTTTCGGGCCGCATTGCCGGTTTTTTCCAGAGCGCACAAATCACACCCCTGCTGGCGCTGTTGGCGCTGCTGCTGGGCGTTTTTGCCGTACTGGTCACGCCACGCGAGGAAGAGCCACAGATCAATGTCACGATGGCTAATGTGTTGGTGCCATTTCCGGGTGCCAGCGTGCGCGATGTGGAACAGATGGTCGCCATCCCGGCAGAACAGGTGTTGTCGCAAATCACTGGCACTGAACATGTGATGTCGCTCTCACGCCCCGGCTTGGCTATTCTGACCGTGCAATTCAAGGTGGGTGTACCACGCACCGAGGCGCTGGTGCGCTTATACGACACCGTACACTCCCATGCCGACTGGCTGCCAGCGGGCTTGGGCACGTTGGCGCCCATCATCAAACCCAAGGGCATTGACGATGTGCCCATCGTCACCCTCACACTGCACAGCCCGCGCACCGATGCAGGCCCCTTCGATCTGGAGCGGGTGGCCCACAGCATCGAGGCTGATCTCAAGCGTGTGCCCGGCACACGCGAAGTGAGCACGGTGGGCGGCCCGGGCCGTGCTGTGTTGGTAGAGCTAGACACCGCCCGCATGCGCAGCAGCGGCGTGACGGTGGATGACCTGCGCCGTGCTCTGCAATCGGCCAATCTGGGCCTACCCGTGGGTGAACTGCTGGGCGGCAACCAAGCCGTGAGCATCGAGTCTGGCCCCTTCTTGCGCAGTGCCGACGAGGTGGCCGAACTGGTGGTGGGCGTGCGCAGTGGCAAGCCAGTGTTTTTGCGCGAAGTTGCCAATGTGCGCGATGGCCCCTTGCCCCCAAGCCGCTATGTTTGGCATGGCACGGCGGGTAAAGACGCCACCACATCCCCTGCCATCACCCTCAGCATCACCAAAAAGCCGGGGGAAAACGCCATCGACGTAGCCAATGCCGTGCTAGAACGGGTGGCACTGCTCAAAAACACGGTGATTCCGGCAGACGTCCACATCACCGAGACGCGCAACTATGGCGCTACTGCCAACGACAAAGCGCAAAAGCTGATTCAGAAACTGCTGTTTGCCACCGCCTCGGTGGTGGCGCTGGTGTTCATTGCACTGGGCAAGCGTGAGGCGGCGATTGTGGGCACGGCAGTGGTGCTGACGCTCACCGTCACGCTGTTTGCCTCTTGGGCTTGGGGCTTTACGCTCAATCGGGTGTCGTTGTTTGCGCTGATTTTTTCCATTGGCATTTTGGTGGACGATGCCATCGTGGTGGTAGAAAACATCCACCGCCACCAACAGCTGTACCCTGGCAAAACGCTGGCGCAGATCATTCCTGGTGCGGTAGATGAAGTGGGCGGCCCCACTATTTTGGCGACGCTCACGGTGATTGCTGCGTTGCTGCCAATGGCGTTTGTGTCTGGGTTGATGGGGCCGTACATGAGCCCCATCCCCATCAATGCCAGCATGGGCATGTTGCTGTCACTGGCCATTGCCTTTGTGGTGACGCCGTGGTTAGCCCGTTTGTGGATGAAGGCCATACCCGCGCACGACAGCACCGCCCCCGCACAAAACCACGGGCTGGCAGGCCAGATCACACCACTGTTTACCCGCATCTTTACGCCACTGCTGGATAAAAACCGTGGCTCGCGCCACCGCGCTCTGCTGGGGCTGGGCATTGCGGGGCTGATTGTGCTGTCGGTAGCACTGCCAGTGGCTGGGCTGGTGCTGCTCAAGATGCTGCCGTTTGACAACAAATCCGAATTCCAAGTGGTGGTAGACATGCCCGCCGGTACGCCGGTAGAGCAAACCGCTGCCGTGCTGCACGAGTTGGGTGCCCATTTGGCCACCGTGCCCGAAGTCACGCACTACCAAGCCTATGCGGGCACCGCTGCCCCCATCAACTTCAATGGGTTGGTGCGCCAGTATTACCTGCGTGCAGGCGGCGAAGTAGGGGACATCCAGGTCAATTTGGTGGACAAGCACCAGCGCAAAGACCAAAGCCACGCCATTGCCACCCGTGTGCGCCCAGCTTTGCAGCAAATTGGCCTGCGCTACGGCGCCAACGTCAAGGTGGTGGAAGTACCGCCCGGCCCCCCCGTGTTGGCCCCCATCGTGGCAGAAATCTACGGCCCCGAAGAAGCAGGCCGCCGCCAAGTGGCCAAGGCCGTGCGCGCCGTGTTTGCCAAAACCCCCGGCGTAGTGGACGTGGACGATAGCAGTATTGCCTCGGCCCCACGCACCTTGCTATTGGTGGACAGGCGCAAAGCAGCCCTGTTGGGTGTGCCACAGCAAGCCATCGTGACCACCCTGCGCGCCGGACTGGCTGGCGAGGCTGCCACCTACCTGCACGATGAAAGCAAATACCCCACCGCCGCTGTGCTGCAACTGCCCGCCGAACAACATGGCGATCTGGCAGCCCTGCTGCAACTGACGGTGCGCAGTGCCTCGGGTGCCTTGGTGCCAATTCGTGAATTGGTGACGGTGAGCGACACCGTGCGCGAGCAACCCATCTATCACAAAGATTTGCTGCCCGTGAATTTTGTGGTGGCCGATATGGCTGGCACTGTGGACAGCCCGCTCTACGGCATGTTCACCATGCGCAGCGAAATCGCCCAACTGCCCATGCCCGATGGCGGCCCGCTGACCGAATACTTGATCCACCAACCCCAAGACGCCTGGCGCGGCTATGCCCTGAAGTGGGATGGCGAGTGGCAAATCACCTACGAAACCTTCCGCGATATGGGTGCGGCTTATGGCGTGGGACTGATTTTGATTTACCTGCTGGTAGTGGCGCAATTTGGCTCTTACCTCACGCCGCTCATCATCATGGCCCCCATCCCGCTAACGATCATTGGCGTCATGCCCGGCCATGCGCTGCTGGGAGCGCAATACACCGCCACCAGCATGATTGGCATGATTGCGCTGGCGGGCATCATCGTGCGCAACTCCATTTTGCTGGTGGACTTTATCAACCTGCAAGTGCGCAGCGGCATGCCCTTTGAGCAGGCCATTGTGCAATCGGCCATCACCCGTGCCCAGCCCATTGTGCTCACTGGGCTGGCGGCCATGCTCGGAGCCTTCTTTATTTTGGACGACCCTATTTTTAACGGCTTGGCCATCTCGCTGATCTTTGGCATTGCCGTCTCCACCCTGCTCACGCTGGTGGTCATTCCCATCCTCTATTACGTGGCCTACCGCCACCGGCTGGACGCATTGCACCCAGCACCGGCCCCTGCAGCCGATTGACCCCGTTTGCTTGTGTTTTTCTAACTTCTGGAGTGTGACCATGCTGGACTCTTACCGTGATTTGACCCGTGACATCTCTGCCGAATTGGGCAAGCTGCGCACTGAAATCCCCGAAACGCTGCAAGCCTTCCATGCACTGGGCAAGTCGGCCTCTGCCGAGGGTGCTTTGGATAAAAAAACCAAAGAACTGATAGCCGTGGCGCTATCGGTGGCAGCCCGTTGTGATCCATGTGTGGGCTTCCATTTGCAGGCATTGGTCAAGCTGGGGGCCACCCGTGCCGAATTGGCCGAGGTGCTGGCAATGGCGGTGTATATGGGCGGCGGCCCCTCGCTGATGTACGCCGCCAAGGCATCGGCGGCCTTTGACGAGTTCAGCACAGCGGCAGCGGCCTGATGTGCCCGTGCTGGGCGCGACACGCCGCCAATGTGGTTTATTGGATCAAAGCCCGCTTTACCCGCCGGAGATAACACACACCATGCGCCAAGCGTTTCAATGCACCTTGCTCGCCCTGTCGGCATGGGCCACCTGTTTGCCCAATGCCCACGCTACCGATCTGCTTCAGGCATGGCAGGCAGCACAAACGCATGACCGTGAACATGCTGTGGCCCGGGCCGCCCATGCCAGCGCCCAGCCCCAGCGTGACCAAGCCACGGCGTTGTGGCGGCCCAATGTGACCTTGAGTGCCACCGCAGGCGTGGGCAGCAGCGAGACCGACACCCAAGGCGCGCAGTTTGCTGCGCCGGGCATGAACCGCTCCAACGGGGTGGATTTCAGCACCTCAGTCACGGGGGGCACGTCCAGCCGTTGGGCCATTCAGGCCAACCAGCCGCTTTACAGCCCCCAGCGCAAAGCCCAGCAACAACAATTGCGTCTGGCTGCTGAACAAGCCGACTTGCAATGGCAAGCGGCACAGCAAGCACTGATCTTGCGCACCACGCAGCACTATCTGGCATTGGCCCTGGCGCAAGAGACAGTACGCGTGCTCGACCAACAACTGACTGCCGTACAACAGGCAGCAGCCGAGGTACAAGAACGCTTTGATTTGGGCAGTGCCCCCATCACCGACACCCGCGAGGCCCGCGCTCGCTTGGCAGCGTTGCATGCCCAACGGTGGGCCGCCCAAACCAGTTTGGACGTGCAACGCCGTTGGCTGGCCGACAACACCGGCTTGGCCCCCCAAGCCTTGCAACCTCGACTGCCCGTCACCACCGCCAACACTGGCGCACAGGATGAGTCCACTTGGCAGGCCCAAGCCAATACCGGCAACCTGGAGTTGCAAATGCAGCGCCTAGGGGTGGACTTGGCGCGCGCCCAAGCCAGCCAGTACCAGCCTGGTGCATCGGCCAGTGTGGATCTGGTAGCCCAAGCTGGGCAAGAGCGGCTGCACGGCAGCGGCGACTTTGGCAACGCACGCAACAAAGGCAGCAATGCGCTGATTGGCGTGCAATTGACGCTGCCACTGTGGACGGGGGGCTGGCGCAGCGCCAAGCAAGCGCAAGCCCTCAGCCAACTCGAGCAAGCCCAAGCCCAAGTAGACAGCACCCAAGCCAATGTAGCCCAACAAGTCCATGCCACTTGGCTCGGGCTGGCCACAGGCCACGAGCGGGTGCAAGCCCTGAACGAAGCCCTGCAAGCCAGCTTGTCGCGACGCGACGCCACCCAGGTCGGCCATGAAGTGGGCCACCGCACCACACTGGACTTGCTCAACGCCGAGAACGACACCGCCAGCGCCCGCTTGGCACTGGCCCAAGCACGCACCGATTGGCTGCTCGACAGCCTGCGTCTGGCCGCTCTGGCTGGACAACTGGACGAATCGGCACTGCGTGCGGCCAATGCCTTGCTAGAACCAGCAGAAGCACTGGTGCGCTCTGCACCATAGGGTGCTTTGGCAAGATGACACCCTTGGCAGAATGACCTCTTAGATTCAGCCCATTGGAAGAAAGCGCGGGCTTATTGGGCGGCAGGGAAGTAGACAGGGCGTGGAGCACCAAGACCCTGCTGAATTTGCCGGTTGACATCCTCCTCGCCCTAAAGGACGGGGATTCCTACTGCTAGACGGCGATGCCCCGCCGCGAGAATGTTGCGTGCTGCATTCACATCGCGGTCGTGTTCCGCTGCGCAATCGCTGCACTTCCACTCTCTTATTCGCAAACCCGCTCTACCTTTCGGACTGCTGGCAGGGATGGCCCCGCAGCACGAGCAAGTCTGGGTTGTGTAGCTTTCATTCACTACTTCAAAGACGACACCGGCCTGATGGCTCTTGTATTCCAACATCGTCTTGAGCATGGCCCAGCCCGCATCCAGCGTGGACTTGGCCATCTTGGTTTTGACCAGCTTGCTGCTGGCTACGTCGCCCACGAAGATGGCAGCGTTTTGTTTCACCATTGCAGTGCTGAATTTGTGTAGCAGGTCTTTCCGCTGGTTGGCAATTTTTGCATGGATGGCCCGCACCCGCTGTTTTTTGTGTGCCCGCTGTGCGATGCCCAACCGGCATTCGAGCTTGCGGTAAAAATGCCCCTCGATGCGCTCTCCAGTCGAGGCGACCGCCGCTTCTTTCAGACCTAAGTCCATCCCCACGCTGGCTGTGCCCGCGCTGGCTTGGACTTGCACCTTCACCACCACATTCAAGTACCAGCGCCCGCGTGTATCTTGGCTGAAGCTGCCAGCGCGCAACTCGTAGTCCGCCAGACCGTAGCTGTCCCAGAGGCTCAATTTCTGTCCGGCAAAGGCGACTTGCCCTGCCTTGTACTGCAAGGCCCGTGCTTTGAAAGGAATCCAGCCCAAGCTGTATTTGCTGCTTTGGGGATTGGAGACACGCCAGCGCAGCTTGGCCTTTTTGAACTGCTTGCGGGCCTTGGCGTAGTCTTCACACACTTGCTGCACGGTGGGCGAACCGATGTGTATGCCATCGCACTTGCTGAAACCGTTGGTTAGCTTTTGCAGGTTGTAGCCCGAGAGCCATTGGTGGCGCTCACGGATGGCGCGGTGGCTGGTTTCGTTGCAAAAATTCCAGACCTGATGAACCTCACGCGCCATCAACGCCAGCACTTTGGCGTGCTTGTCTTTGATGCGCAGACGCAGGGTTTTGGTGCAGTCCATGACGTAGATTATGGATTGCAAATCCCTGCTCTCAACCCCGGACTGAACTGCGGGGCTTCCCGCGCACCGGGTGAGGGGCTCCGATCTTTGGTAGCACCCAAGAAGGCAAAGCATCTGAGAGATTCTTGGATTCCCCTCCAACAGCACCAAAGCAGGATTTGATTCGGAAAGTTGCGGCGTGTATTGTTTGAGCCCACTCTCTCCGCTACGATGGCTGTGGTTTATTGGCAATTAGGTTTTGGAGAACGCCTTGCGTATTAATTACGTTCTAATTGACTACGAAAACGTCCAAGCACAATCTTTGCATCTTCTCACAGAAGAGCATTTTAGAGTCATGGTATTTCTTGGGCCCACCAATACAAAATTGCGTGTTGATTTTGTACTTGCAATGCACCAATTGGGGTCAAGGTCTGGCTATGTGACTGTGGAAACATCGGGAACCAACGCACTAGATTTTCACATCGCCTATTATCTTGGAAACTTAGCCATTACCGATCCAAGAGCCTATTTTCATGTCATTTCCAAAGACACCGGCTTTGATCCATTAATTCAGCACCTCAAGTCGCGCAAAATTTCTTGCACTCGCTCACCTTCAATCAAAGAAATGCCATGCTTTATCGAAGCTCTCACGCCCAAAATTACAGAAATATCTACTACCACCCTACCCACACCTACCCCCCAAAAATCCATCGATTCTTATCTAAAACTAGTGGTTAACGACTTAATCAACAGAAATTCTTCAAGGCCTAAATCTACAAAATCACTAAAGAACACTATTCAATCCAAGCTGGGCAAAGATACACCCGCAGAAATCACAGAGCAGGTATATGATCTACTCATCAGCAACCACTACGCAAAGATCAATGATGAGAAGGTTTTATATACACTACCAACCCTAACCTAAGCTTTCAACCGGCTTAAATGCTAAAAAATACGATATTCAGATTAGTACATTTTATACATAACACTCCAAACCACACATCCATTCAAACATCAATCTTTACCCACATGCATCATATTTTTACAGGGCTATTAATTATTACTGCATTGATGGCGCAAGGCTTTGGATCTTCGATCGGCAGCTTTCTGCTATTCGCTCTTGGCGTTATCCTAGAATTTTGGTTCTGGATAAGAACATTCAACAAAAAATAATTCAATGATTAATAAATAATAAATACTTAACCTAAAGAATTAAAGATTCAAAAATTAAACCCAAGAACATCTTGAAAAGATTACTTTTTTTCTTAACATTGGCTGGCAGCACATCGGTCGCATACGCAAACAGCGGGTTTCCGATGATTTTTAACACGCTTCCATTCATGATTTTGGCACTGATTCCACTCATCATATCGGAAGCTGCCGTTATTCAAAAACACACCCAAGCCCCCTCCAAAACAGTGCTCAAAGCCGTTGCTGGTGCCAATTTGCTTAGCACCTTTGTTGGACTTCCCTTATCCAATGCACTGGGCCTTTTATTGACATGGGCATCGTATGCAACAGGAATCAGTTGGCATCATATTTCTAATTCCGTAGCATCCACATTGGCTAAAGCCACACTGGGGTTCTTTTGGTTTGATACATCCAGATGGTCTACTTTATTAAATGATAAAATTCCACACACCTACCAGAAGGAACCAGAATGGTATTACTATCTAGCCATAGCTTTCGCCATTTTGGTCAACTATCTTGTTTCCTGGTATATCGAGTATGCTTATCTAAAGAAACGATTGGATGCACCTCACAACGCCATCAGAAATGGTGCAATTTATGCCAACACCCTCTCTTACCTTATTATTGTTCTTATGTTACTCTTTAAGTACATCACAGATAAATATAAATAAACACCTTGCGCACTGCCGCTATGGGTGCGCGTCGGGTGGTACATAGAGCAGCACAGAACCGCCTGCCTCTTTCCTAAAAGAATTGGTAGCCCCTCTTTATCCTCCCCCTTTGAGCTGCCGCAGGCGGCGATAGAGTGAGCGTTCACTCATCCCTAGGCTGCGGGCTAAATCGGCACGGCGGCCTGGGTAATCAGCCAGCAGATGGGCCAGTGTGGCATCGTCTGGAGGTATCTTCTCCATGCCATGAGGGGCTATCAGCCCTGCCGCCGGTGCCAAGCCGCAGGCCAAGGCGGCGCGCATTTGCTCTTGTCCAATGGTATGACCATCACACAGCAAGGCAGCACGTTCGAGCAGGTTACGCAGTTCGCGCACATTGCCCGGAAAGGGCTGCGCTTGCACCAGCACCAACGCCCCAGCGGCCAGTTGAAGCTGGCGGCCCGGTGCTACCCGCTCCAGCAAGGCTTGGGCCAGCGGGGCGATGTCTTCGCGGCGCTCGCGCAGCGGCGGCAGGTGGATCGGAAAGATGCCTAGCCGGTAATACAAATCTTCACGAAAGCGCCCCTCCGTCACCATCTGGGCCAATGGCCGGTGGGTGGCCGACACCACCCGAATATCCGCATGGCGCAGTTCTGTGCTACCCACCCGGCGGTAGGTGCCGGTTTCTAACAGCCGCAGCAGTTTGACCTGTTGCGCCAGCGGGATATCGCCCACCTCGTCCAAAAACAGGGTGCCGCCGTGGGCACTTTCGACCAATCCGGGGCGGGCTTGGGTCGCGCCAGTAAACGCCCCTTTTTCATGGCCAAACAGTTCGGACTCAAACAGTGCCTCGGGCAGGCTGGAGCAATCGACGGGCACCAGCGGGCGGTGGGCACGTTGGCTGGCATGGTGCAGAGCATGGGCTACCAATTCTTTGCCCGTGCCCGATTCACCCAACAGCAACACGCTGGCCTGCGATGGGGCCACACGGTGGATCAGGTGGCACAAATGTTGAAACGCGGGCGAATGCCCCACCAGCGCCGGGTATTCGGGAGCCGTAGGCAGCGGTGGTGGGGCTATGGTGTGGAGGCAGAACATCATGTCACTCCAGACAATGAACCGGCCAACCACCCAATGGGGTGTAGCCCTAGCGTTCTTCTAAGGGGGAAGATCATCAGCTTCTCCAAAAAGGCGTGTGCAGTGCCACCTGCCGAGGTGGCAGACGAGCACAGGGGAAGGCGCCACCGCAGTGCGTGCGATGGCGTCTGGCGCAATCAACCGTTCAGGAAAAAGCAGGTGGTGCCCGCACTCGGTGGGCGCTGCGGGCGAAGTGCCCTAAGGCCGTGGTGCGATCTGGATCTAGCCTGAGCACATGGCGCGCCACGGTGAGCAAGCCCCACTGCGGCGGCTGTGAGGGCAGAGTGGGACAGTGGTGTTGCAGCAGGCAGTAGCCACAATGCACATCGGTGGCAACGTGTGTTTCAGGGGAATTGGTACTGCCAAGATTGACCGTAATGCGCTGGATACCTTGGCTATTGCACACCTCCACCACGGTGCTGGCGTTGGCTGCCAGCCCTTTGGAAATGGCAGGCGCTATCGCAGCAAAGACCATGCCCCACAGCAACCACCACACTAGCCGCTGACGCCACCCTCTCAGATGCATCATGGCCCACCATCCACACCCACACACGACCTATGGCTGCACTGGAGTGACGTTACAAGGGGCTGCATGGTAAGGATTCTATCGAGCCACAGGGAGGTCTACCGCCGTCTGTGGCTCGCCTCTTGAGCTGCTGCAAGCGGCGATAGAGTGAGCGTTCGCTCATCCCTAGGCTGCGGGCTAAATCGGCACGGCGGCCTGGGTAATCAGCCAGCAGATGGGCCAGTGTGGCGTCGTCTGGGGGTATCTTCTCCATGCCATGAGGGGCTACCTGCCCTGCCGCCGGTGCCAAGCCGCAGGCCAAGGCGGCGCGCATTTGCTCTTGTCCAATGGTATGACCATCACACAGCAAGGCAGCACGTTCGAGCAGGTTACGCAGTTCGCGCACATTGCCCGGAAAGGGCTGCGCTTGCACCAGCACCAACGCCCCAGCGGCCAGTTGAAGCTGGCGGCCCGGTGCTACCCGCTCCAGCAAGGCTTGGGCCAGCGGGGCGATGTCTTCGCGGCGCTCGCGCAGCGGCGGCAGGTGGATCGGAAAGATGCCTAGCCGGTAATACAAATCTTCACGAAAGCGCCCCTCCGTCACCATCTGGGCCAATGGCCGGTGGGTGGCCGACACCACCCGAATATCCGCATGGCGCAGTTCTGTGCTACCCACCCGGCGGTAGGTGCCGGTTTCTAACAGCCGCAGCAGTTTGACCTGTTGCGCCAGCGGGATATCGCCCACCTCGTCCAAAAACAGCGTACCGCCGTGAGCACTCTCTACCAGACCGGGGCGGGCTTGGGTCGCGCCAGTAAACGCCCCTTTTTCATGGCCAAACAGTTCGGACTCGAACAGTGCCTCGGGCAGGCTGGAGCAATCGACGGGCACCAGCGGGCGGTGGGCACGTTGGCTGGCACGGTGCAGAGCATGGGCTACCAATTCTTTGCCCGTGCCCGATTCGCCCAATAGCAACACGCTGGCCTGCGATGGGGCCACACGGGCCACCAACCCCAGCATGTGCCGAAAAGCTGGCGAACGGCCCACCAGCCCCTCGGCACTGGGCCGAGGTTGGGCCAGCGGCTGGTGGGCCATTTTCTCGATGAAAAACACCGGCCCGCTGGCCGAACCACGCACGGGCGTCAATTCAATCTGCACATATTCCTCGCCCTGCGGGGTATGGTGCAAATGCAGCACACGCTGAACCTGCCCCGACAACAGCGCCTGAGCGCGCGGACAGGTCTCGCCAGCCTGATCGCAAGGCAATGTGAAATGGTGGGACACCGCATAACACGGGCGATTGACCACTTCATCCTGCGGCCCAAATTGGCGCCGGTAGGCCGCATTGGCAGCCAAGATCAGGTACTGCTCGTCCATAAGGATATGGGGCTCGGGCAACCCCTCCAGCAGAGAAACCAGCTCGGCTGGCACAGAAGAAGGTGGCTTAGGCATGGTGCCAGCAGTTTACCCATTGACTGCCAAAAGACTGCCATTTCTCTGCCAATGGCAGTCTAGACCGCAGATTCTCCAGCCACACATAAATCTAACCCATTGAAATTAAAAGACTTTTTCTACTGATCCGAATGGCATGGGTTTTGCCTTATGCAATCCATGTCTGTTTCACCTTTGTCTTTGCAAGACCGTCGCCTGCTGCGCCAACTGGTGTGGGCAGTGGTGCTCAAGTTGATGGTGCTCACGCTGTTGTGGTGGTGCTTCATAGATGGGCAGAAGGTGGCCGTGGATGACGGCGGCATGGCCGCCCAGATATTGCAGCCGCCGCACGCCGCCCCAGCACAAGGCCATTTCCCTTCCAAGGAGTCAATCTGATGGTTTCCGAACAACTGGTGGACTTGTCGCGGCTGCAATTTGCGGCCACGGCGATGTACCACTTTCTTTTTGTGCCGCTCACTCTGGGCATGGTCTGGCTGCTGGTCATCATGGAAAGCGTCTACGTGATGACAGGCCAGATCGTCTGGAAAGACATGACCCGCTTTTGGGGCAAACTGTTTGGCATCAACTTTGCGTTGGGCGTGACCACTGGCATCACGCTGGAGTTTCAGTTTGGTACCAACTGGGCCTACTACTCGCACTATGTGGGCGACATCTTTGGTGCGCCACTGGCGATTGAGGGGTTGATGGCCTTCTTCCTCGAATCGACCATGATCGGTCTGTTCTTTTTTGGCTGGGATCGGCTCTCTAAACAGCAGCACCTGTTGGTCACGTTGCTGATGGCCGTGGGCACCAATTTGTCGGCACTGTGGATTTTGATTGCCAATGGCTGGATGCAAAACCCCGTGGGGGCCGAGTTTAGCTACCACACCATGCGCATGGAGATGGTGGATTTCTGGGCCATTGTCTTCAACCCCGATGCCCAAGCCAAGTTTGTCCATACCGTGTCTGCCGGGTATGTGACGGGGGCCATGTTTGTGCTGTCGGTGTCGAGTTGGTACCTGCTCAAGGGCCGCAATACCGAGTTTGCCAAGCGCAGTTTTCGGGTGGCCTCGGCATTTGGTTTGGCCTCGGTGCTGAGCGTGATCGTGCTGGGCGATGAGTCGGGCTATGTGGTGGGCGAGGCCCAACAGACCAAAATGGCGGCCATAGAAGCCATGTGGAAGACTGAACCCGCCCCCGCTGGTTTTAACGTCATAGCTTGGCCCAACGAAGAAAAACAAGCCAATGACTGGAGCATCCATATCCCTTGGGTCATGGGCATCATTGGCACCCGCTCGCTGGACAAAGAGATTGCGGGCATCCAAGAGATCAAAGCCAAGAACCGCGAGCGTATCTTGAGCGGCATCGAGGCCGTGGTGGCGTTAGAAGCCCTGCGCAAAAACCGCCAAGATGCGATTGCACTGGCAGTGTTTGAGCGCCACAAAGCCGATCTGGGTTTTGGCCTGCTGCTCAAAAAATATGTCACCGATGTGCGCCAAACCACGCCCGCAATGATTCAAAGCGCCGTGGACAGCACGGTGCCGCGTGTGGCCCCCATGTTCTGGGCCTTTCGCTTGATGGTGGGCCTCGGTTTTGCCATGCTGGTGCTGTTTGGCTTGGCGTTTTGGAGCACCCTGAAAACCAACGGCATGACGCAGCACCCTTGGCTGCTGAAGTGGGCCTTGTGGATGTTGCCTGCACCCTGGATTGCCTGTGAGGTGGGCTGGTTTGTAGCCGAGTATGGCCGCCAACCTTGGACGATTTACGGTGTGTTGCCCACGCACCTGAGTGTCTCCACCCTGAGTGTGGAGAGCCTGTATGGCTCGCTGGCCGGGTTCATTGGCTTCTATACCGTGCTGTTGGTGGTGGAGATGTACTTGATGGTCAAGTTTGCCCGCCAAGGGCCGGGCAGTCTGGGCACGGGCCGCTACGACCACGACGCACACCACCACCCCGCCTAAGCCCAGGAGTTGCTGCTATGTTCGATTACGAAACCCTCAAAATCATTTGGTGGCTGCTGGTGGGTGTGCTGCTGGTGGGCTTTGCCATCATGGACGGCCACGACATGGGCGTGGGCACCTTACTGCCTTTTGTAGCCCACAGCGACATTGAGCGCCGCATCGTCATTAACACCGTGGGGCCGCACTGGGACGGCAACCAAGTTTGGTTTATCACTGGGGGCGGCGCTATTTTTGCAGCCTGGCCGCTGGTCTATGCCACCGCTTTCAGTGGGTTTTACTGGGCCATGCTGGCAGTGTTGTGGGCCTTGTTCTTTCGGCCCGTAGGTTTTGACTACCGCAGCAAGATCCACCACCCGACTTGGCGCAGCATTTGGGACTGGGGCTTGTTCATTGGGGGCTTTGTGCCACCTGTAATTTTTGGCGTGGCCTTTGGCAACCTGCTGCAAGGCGTGCCATTCCATTTTGACGACAACTTGGTGTCTTACTACACCGGCTCGTTTTGGGAATTGCTCAACCCGTTTGGGCTGCTGGCAGGCGTGGTGAGTAGTGCCATGATAACTTTGCAAGGCGGCACCTATCTGGCCCACCGTACAGAAGGCACCATCCAAGCGCGCACGGTGCGCGCTACGGTGGCTGCCGCTGTGGTGATGGTGGCAGGCTTTGTAGCAGCGGGCCTGTGGCTGCAATGGGGCGGCATGGAGGGGTTTCAGATCACCTCGGTAGTCAACCCGGCAGCCCTGCCTGATCCCCTGACCAAAACTGTGGTGCGCAGTGCCGATGCGTGGTGGCTCAATTACCAGCGCGTGCCTGCCTTGTGGTTGCTGCCACTGTTGGGGGTGGCTGGTGCTTTGGCGGCGGCAGCTTTGGTGGCAGTCGGGCGCACACTGTGTGCGTTTGTGGCTTCGTCGCTGGCGGTGGTGGGAGTCATCGGCACAGCGGGGGCAGCGATGTTCCCGTTTGTCATGCCATCGTCCACCATGCCCAATGCCTCATTAACGGTGTGGGACAGTGTCTCCAGCCACCTGACGTTGGGCTTGATGCTCGGGGCCACCGTCATTTTCATGCCCCTCATCGTGCTCTATACCGGCTGGGCTTACCGGGTCATGCGTGGCAAGGTCACAGAAGCCTATATCCGTGACAACGACCACGCAGCGTATTAAAGCCACACCAACCAAGGAGAACCAACCATGTGGTACTTTGCCTGGATGCTGGGGGTCGGCTTTGCCGTGCTACTGGCGATTTTGAATGCGCTGTGGGGCGAGCATGAAGAAGGCCGTCTCCCTCCCGTGAGCCAACGTGGTGCCAACGCACCATGATCACGCCGACACCCACCCCCCAGATGCACTGGCCCTGTCTGACCATCGCCCTTTTCATTATGGTGGCTGGCAGTATCTATCCATTGCTGTTTGCCAATGCCCAGGGGCGGGCCGACCACGGCCTGGCGGTCGCCTTGTTCTGGGCCATGAGCGCCGGACTGGTGCGTGGCGTCGGGTTTATACCGAGCTGGTGGCTATGGCGCTGGCTATTTTCTGGGTGGGCGCTGATACTGGCATTAGGATTGGCTACTGCCGTGCGCGTGGGTGTCTAAAAGGCATCGGCAAGATAGCCAAAACGGCCTGCGCAGATAAAAAATGGGTGGCTTGGCGCAAGTCATGGTTGGTTCTTTGGCCACCTGATGAGGAGACAAAAGCATGCAACGCACCCCTGCCCCCTGTTTGGACGCCATGCCCTCGCGGCGCCGTTGGCTGGTGGGCTCCACCAGTGCCAGTGCTGCCTTGGCCTTTGGGTTGGGCCAGCCTGCCAACACACACGCACGGCAAAGCACCAAGGCACATATCGTGATTGCGGGCAGTGGTCTGGGAGGCTTGGCATTGGCCCACAGGCTGCTGAACTTGCTCGACGGTGCCCAAATCACCATCATTGATGCCAAAAAAGCCCACAACTACCAGCCCGGCTACACCTTGGTTGGCAGTGGCGTGTGGCCGGTCAGCAAGGTGATAGACAGCAATGCCGACTTCATGCCCACCGACGTGCGTTGGATCCAAGAAATGGTGGCCCAGTTTGACCCCACAGCCCAAACAGTGGTCACCAGCAGTGGGCAACGCATACGCTACGACTATCTGGTGGTGGCCGTAGGCACACACCAAGACTGGCAACAGATTGAAGGCATGGATGTGCGCGCCATTGGTCAGAATGGCCTGGCCAGCGTTTACCCCAGCCCCGAGGCAGCTGCAGCCACTTGGGCGGCCATGGATGCCTTTCGGCACAAGGGTGGGCAGGCGGTCATGACTTTGCCTGCTACGCCACTCAAGTGTGCCGGTGCCCCACTGAAAATGACCTTCATGGTGCGCGACCGATTGGCACAAGCAGGCACGCTGCCCCAATCACAAGTCACGTTCTACTCGGCCTTGGGCAACATTTTTGGTGTCAAGCCCGTCAATGACAACGTGCTCCAACGCTGGCAAGCCTTGGGGGTGCAGGTACAAACTACACACACCCTCAAGGCACTGGATATCGGCGCCCGCCGCGCCACCTTTGCACGCCCCGACAGCACGCTGGTGCAAGTGCCCTACGACTTTATCCATGTAGTGCCCCCCATGCGTGCGCCCGATTCCGTCAAAAACTCCGACTTGGCCTGGAAAGAAGGCCCGATGGCCGCAGGCGGCTGGCTCGAAGTGAACAAAGACACCTTGCAGCACCGGCGCTACCCCAATGTGTTTGGCTTGGGCGATATCAACGGCACCCCACGCGGCAAGACGGCGGCCACCGTGAAAAAAAGCGCCCCCATCGTGGCCCAACATCTGGTGGAAGTGATAGCAGGCAACACCCCCAGCCAGAAGTTTGATGGTTACACCTCCTGCCCCATGATCGTGCGCGAAGGCTCGGCCATGTTGATTGAGTTTGACTACGAGGGGCGGCTGGTGCCCTCCCTGCCCATGATCGAGCCCCTGCAAGAGAGCTACTTTGCCTGGCTGATGAAGGTGCGGATGCTCAAGCCCGCCTATCTGTCGGTGCTCAAGGGCCGCGTCTAAAACCCACACCACAGGAGACACACCATGTACGAAATCTGGCTGGTGATCAACATCGTGTACGAGCTGGCACTGAGCATCTGGCCAGTGGTGGCGCTGGCCCTGGCGGTTTGGCTGGTGCTGCTGGTGTGGGCCCGTCAGCATATCGGCTGGCAACAGGGGCCACGGGCAGTGGGCGTAGGTGCGGTGGTGGCGCTGCTGCTGTTTCTGACAGTGCCTACGCTCACACAATCGTCCCTGTCCAATCTGGATTACTGGGTAGACTGGGCCAACTTGTTGGCTGTGGCTCTGGGCTTGGGCACAGTGGCTGCTGTGTTTTCTTGGCCCCTGCTGGCACTGCTTAGGCCTCACCACCGCCGCTGAGTGGCAGGCCCGCTTGTGCCACACTGGCGGGCCTCTGATCACTACACCCGTGCGTATACATGCCCCACACCTTGCCCCCCTGCCCCCAATGCGGCTTAGACAACACCTATCCCGATGGCGACCACTGTGTCTGCCCCGACTGCGGTTTTGAGTGGCCTGCCAACCCCATCCCCACCGATGCCGATGAAGCCAGCAACGATGGCGTGGTGCGCGATGCCAACGGCAACCCATTGGCCGATGGCGATGCCGTTATTCTGATCAAAGATTTGAAGGTCAAAGGGGCAGGTGCCACCCTCAAAAAGGGCACCAAGATCAAAGGTATCCGCTTGGTGGATGGGGCCGATGGGCACAACGTCGATTGCAAAACCGACCTTGGCAGTCTGTTGCTCAAATCCGAGTTCCTCAAAAAAGCCTGAACCTTTCTGCGCCCATCGTCTCCTGCATGGGGACAGGGCATGTCCGTGCCCACCCTTTGCTGGTCCTGTGTTTCTGAGAATTTACGGCGGGGCTTGCCCCGAATGTCCATGAACTGGATGGACCCCTTCTCGCTGCTGTTGTCTGAATCTGCCAAGCTGGTGCGCAGCAATTTGGTGGCAGACAGCCTGCTGACCAAACCACCAGCCCCTCTGGCACCGGGGCAGTTTGGGCGCGTTGCTTTGCGCTGGCAGGGTGTGGCACACGACTACTGGCTGTTCGTGCCCCCCGCCGCCGCTGCCCACCACCCACTGCCGCTGGTACTGATGCTGCACGGCTGCCACCAAAGCCCCGAAGATTTTGCCTTGGGCACCGCCATGAATGCCGCCGCAGCCCAAGCGGGCGTGTTGGTGCTCTACCCCGCCCAGTCGCCTTGGGCCAACCCCCAAGGCTGCTGGAACTGGTTTGACCCCCAACACCAGCGCCGAGGTACGGGTGAATTGGCGCTGTTGGTGGCTCTGGTGGACGATGTAGCCGCCCACCAGCAGCCCGTGGACAGGCGGCGCATCTATGTGGCGGGGCTGTCGGCGGGTGGTGCCATGGCGGCGCTGTTGGGCAGCGAATACCCAGACCTCTTTGCTGCCGTGGGCGTGCACTCCGGTTTGCAGGCCAGAGCTGCCCGCAACATAGAAGATGCCTTGCGGGCCATGAGCCACGGCCCGCAAACCGATCCAGCCCTCCTAGACGAAGGGCCGCACTTGCCCGTGATCGTCTTTCATGGCGACTCGGACGATACCGTGCATGTGCGCAATGGCGAATACCTGGTGGATGCCGTGTTGGCCGATGCCATGCGCCGGGGCGTACCACTGCAACGGTGCGCCTGCACCGGACAATCGGCAGGCGGGCAGTCTTACACCCGTACCGTGTATTGGGAAGGCCACCACGACCAGATGCCCGACCGGGTGCTGGTGGAGCACTGGCAACTGCATGGTGCGGGTCATGCGTGGGCTGGTGGCAGCCCCGAAGGCAGCTATACCGACCCGCTGGGGGTCAACGCCTCACAAGAAATGCTGCGCTTTTTTCTGCAACACCCACGGCTGCCACCCTGCTAAGGCCACGGCAGGCCACAGGCCTTGCTCCTGCACGGATACGCCAGCCTTGGTACATTGCCACCATGCATCCCCCCGCCCTGATTCCCGGCCTGTACGGCCTGCGCCGCCGCGTCGTTTATGTCACGTTGTATGAACTGATTGCCATTGTGGCGGCCACCATCGGGCTGATGTGGCTGTCAGATCAGGGGGCCGGCCATTCGGGCGTGGTAGCGGTGCTGGCCTCGGCCATTGCCGTGCTCTGGAACCTGCTGTTCAACACCCTGTTTGAACGCTGGGAGGCTCGCCAAACAGTGCGCGGGCGCAGCCTGCGCCGACGCATGGCCCATGCCATTGGTTTTGAGGGTGGGCTGGCACTGATTTTGATACCCGTGTTTGCCTGGTGGTTCAACGTCAGCCTCTGGCAGGCCTTGGTGATGGACTTCTGGATGGTGGTGTTCTTCTTGGTTTACACCTTCTGCTTCAACTGGGTGTTTGACCGCATTTTTGGGCTACCAGCATCGGCCTGTGCTGGGCCCATGCCGCAAGCCTGACGGCTTGCCAAGCCGTACCCACTGCACTACATTGAGAGCGACACTGAACCCATTCTGGGTGTGCGGGGGTGCTCTTTCATGCAACGCAAACTTCTCCCCTTGTTGTGCTGGGTCTGCCAAGCCATAGCGCAAGACGCAGAGCCACGGGTGGTGTTGCCCCTGCCCGCCTCGCAGGCACTGGTACACCAGCCGGGTTACCAAAGCGATTGCAAATTGAGCGGCAACTTGTGGATGCGTTCTGCTCCATGGGCAGGGCGGGGGCATCTGGTCTTGCAGGGGGCGCTGCATGAGTACCACGGTATGCCCATCTACACCATCCGCCACCAAGACAAAGACGGTGTGGGCTTGGTTGTCCAATACCAGCTCAAAGAGGATCGGGTTCGTTTCGACCGCATCTATGGTGTACGATTTTCGAGCGATGGGCATTTTCTGGATGTTCGTGCCATCCAGTTCGAGTCTGGTGACGATATAGGCACAGAAAACATCGTTTGGCGCAGCGATGAGGTGCGCCTCTTGAACAGCAAAGAGCGAGAAAATCTGCTGGAGATGATCAAGTTTTTGAGCCTAGGCCAAGTAGATGTTCTGACCGAGCGCAATGCTTGGCTGCATGTGTACCACCATGCAGGCGAGAGCCAATTCAAGGCCGAGACCTCCTGCAAATTGTCTAACCCAGACAAGAAAACCGAGCAAGATCCAGAGCAGGTGACTGGCCGGTTTTCGCTGCGGTCTGAAAGCGTAGGGTTGGTGCGTCTCCAAGGGCGCACCGCTGTGCTTACCCGGCTTCAATCGGTGTGCAATGTGCGCAACGGCGACCTGCTCCAAGAAACACGGGGCTGGATTGCCCGTGATTTGGTCTCTGGTCATCTAGTGGCTGGGTCTGTCGAGGTAGAGGACAGCAGTGGCAACCACTATGGCAGCAAATCCTTGGGCAAATTCCAGGTGCGTGGCCGCTGCACCATCAGTAGTCCCCCCAGCAATGGCACCACTGCACCCTGAGTGGTCTGTTGAATCACCAAGAATTTCTGCGTGGGGCCATGCCACCAGCGCAAAGCAAAAGCCACCCCGCTAAAATCGCCCGCGCCCAAGGAGCGTTGCAACGGCCAGCCACTCGGCGCCGTCAGGCTTGGGCACGCTGCTACTTACTGCCCACACCCTCTCCGGCAACCACGCTCGCCTGTTCCGGGTTCCATTGCACAGGTGCGACGTATGTCCGAATTGACCATCCCCCCCATGAAACTGTCTGGCCTGGAGCCTGTCTCTATCGGCCAAGGCACCTTGTTTGTCAACGTTGGTGAGCGCACCAACGTCACGGGCTCCAAAGCCTTTGCCCGCCTGATTTTGAACGGCCAGTTTGAACAAGCCTTGGCCGTGGCCCGCCAGCAGGTAGAAAACGGCGCACAAATCATCGATGTGAACATGGACGAGGCCATGCTCGACAGCAAAGCTGCGATGGTGCGCTTTTTGAATCTGATGGCCTCCGAGCCCGACATTGCCCGCCTGCCGGTGATGGTCGATAGCTCCAAATGGGAGGTGATTGAGGCCGGTCTGCGCTGCCTGCAAGGCAAAGGCATTGTCAACTCCATCAGCATGAAAGAGGGCGTAGAACCGTTCAAACAGCAAGCCAAGCTGGTGCGCCGCTATGGTGCCGCTGCGGTGGTGATGGCCTTTGACGAACAAGGCCAAGCCGACACCTTTGCCCGCAAGATTGAAATCTGTGAGCGTGCCTACCGCATCTTGGTGGATGAGGTGGGCTTTCCGCCCGAAGACATCATTTTTGACCCGAACATCTTTGCCGTCGCTACCGGCATCGAAGAGCACAACAACTACGCCGTGGACTTTATCGAGGCCACACGCTGGATCAAGCAGCACCTGCCCGGTGCCAAGGTCTCTGGCGGCGTCAGCAACGTCAGTTTTAGCTTCCGGGGCAATGACCCGGTGCGCGAGGCCATCCATACTGTGTTTTTGTACCACGCCATCCAAGCGGGCATGGACATGGGCATCGTCAATGCGGGCATGATTGGGGTCTATGACGACCTCGACCCTGAGCTGCGCCAGCGCGTAGAAGACGTGGTGCTCAACCGCCGCCCCGATGCGGGCGAGCGTTTGGTCGAGATTGCCGAAAACGCCAAGGGCGCTGCCCGTGACGACAGCAAAAAGCTAGAGTGGCGCGGCACGCCCGAAGCCCCTAAAACCGTGGGCGAGCGCCTGAGCCACGCCCTGGTGCATGGCATTACCGACTTCATCACCCAAGACACCGAAGAGGCCTACCGCGAAGTTCTGGCCCAAGGGGGCCGCCCACTGCATGTGATTGAAGGCCCACTGATGGATGGCATGAGCGTGGTGGGCGACCTGTTCGGCCAAGGAAAAATGTTCTTGCCACAGGTGGTCAAATCGGCGCGGGTCATGAAGCAAGCCGTAGCGCACCTGATTCCCTATATTGAAGAAGAAAAACGCCAAGACGAGCTGGCCGGGCGCGATGTGCGCACCAAAGGCAAAATCATCATGGCGACTGTGAAAGGCGATGTCCACGATATTGGCAAAAACATCGTCACCGTGGTTTTGCAGTGCAACAACTTTGAAGTGGTGAACATGGGCGTGATGGTGCCCTGCCACGAGATTTTGGCGCGGGCCAAAGCCGAAGGGGCCGACATCATTGGCCTGTCAGGTTTGATTACGCCCAGCCTGGAAGAAATGCAGTACGTGGCCGCCGAGATGCAAAAAGACGAGCATTTCCGCGTGAAAAAAATCCCGCTGCTGATTGGTGGCGCGACCACCAGCCGCGTGCATACCGCCGTCAAAATTGCCCCGCACTACGAAGGCCCAGTGGTGTATGTGCCCGATGCCTCGCGCAGCGTGGGCGTAGCGCAAAACCTGTTGGGTGATGGCGTGACGCAATTTGTGCAAGAGCTGCACACCGACTACGACAAGGTGCGCCAGCAGCACGCCAACAAAAAGCAAACCCCACTCTGGCCGTTGGCGAAAGCCCGGGCCAACGCGACTCCAGTCGATTGGAGCCACTACCAGCCCACCGTGCCGCGTGCCTTGGGCCGCCGGGTGTTTAAAAACTTTGATGTGGCCGAGCTGCTGCCGTTTATTGACTGGACACCGTTCTTCCAAACCTGGGACTTGGCTGGCCCGTACCCGGCCATTTTGCAAGATGAGGTGGTGGGCGAGCAGGCGCGCAAAGTGTTTGCCGATGCGCAAGCCATGTTGAAAAAAATCGTTGAAGGCCGCTGGCTACAAGCCAACGCCGTGCTGGGCTTGTACCCCGCCAACCGCGTCGGTGACGACATCGAGTTCTACACCGACGACACGCGCCGCCAAGTGGCCCTGACGTGGTACGGCCTGCGCCAGCAAGCCGAAAAACATACTGTGGATGGCGTGACGCGCCCCAGCCGCTGCTTGGCCGATTTTGTGGCCCCCAAAGACAGTGGCATTGCCGACTATGCAGGCTTGTTTGCCGTCACAGCCGGGCTAGGAGTCGAGAAAAAAGAGCAAGAATTTTTGGCCGCCCACGATGACTATTCGGCCATCCTGCTCAAGAGCTTGGCAGACCGGCTGGCCGAAGCCTTGGCCGAATGCCTGCACCAGCGTGTGCGCCAAGACCTGTGGGGCTACGCCCAAGGCGAGCAACTGAGCAATGAAGCCTTGATTGCCGAGCAATACCGGGGCATTCGCCC
Source organism: Giesbergeria sinuosa (assembly GCF_042652905.1). Lineage (NCBI taxonomy): Bacteria > Pseudomonadati > Pseudomonadota > Betaproteobacteria > Burkholderiales > Comamonadaceae > Giesbergeria > Giesbergeria sinuosa. The sequence continues at coordinate 115,803 of NZ_JBHSHJ010000005.1, forward strand.
CGCCCCCGGCTACCCGGCCTGCCCCGACCATAGTGCCAAAACCGATATGTTCGCCCTGCTGCAATGCGGCGACATCGATATGGGCCTGACCGAAAGCCTGGCCATGAACCCCGCCGCCAGTGTGAGCGGCTTCTATATCGGCCACCCAGACAGCGTGTATTTCAGCATGGGCAAAATTGGCGAAGACCAGTTGCAAGACATGGCCCAGCGCCGGGGCATGGACATTGAGGTGCTGCGCCGCCTGTTGGCCCCCAATTTGGGCTGATGGCCCGGTAAAGGGCGCTTGGTCTGAGGCCACAAAGCACAGGCATCGTGCAGCGCCGCACCCCCAACCAGGCCACGGCTCCAATGAAACGCTACGAAGCCCTCGCAGCTGATATTGCCAGCTCTATCCATAGCGGTTTGCTGCGCCCTGGCGACCGGCTGCCCTCCGTGCGGCATACCTGCGCCAGCCGGGGCGTCAGTGCCTCCACGGTGTTTCAGGCGTACTACCTGCTAGAAGCGCGTGGCTTGGTGCAAGCGCGCGAGCGATCGGGCTACTTTGTTAACCCCAGCCTGCGCCGCGCCCCCCCGGAGCCAGAACTGCCCTCACAGCCCAGTGATGCCGCCATTGCCGTGGATGTGAGCGAGCGGGTGTTTGAGGTGCTGCAATCGAGCATGGCCCGGCAAGTGGTACCGCTGGGTTCGGCCTTTCCCAGCCCACTGCTGTACCCGCTGCAACGGCTGGGCCAGTGCCTTGCGGCTGGTGCGCGCACCCTCGACCCTTGGAGCACCGTGGACGACCTGACCCCCGGCCATGCGGGCCTGCGCCGCCAGATTGCACTGCGCTATTTGGCCGCTGGTGTGGCCGTGCCCGCCGACGATATTGTGATTACCAATGGCGCACTTGAGGCGCTCAACCTGTGCCTATCTGCCGTCACCCGCCCTGGGGATGCCGTGGTGGTGGAGTCCCCCACCTTTTACGCGGCCCTGCAAGCATTGGAGCGCCAAGGGCTGCAAGCCATAGAGGTGCCCACCCACCCGCGCGAGGGCATAGACTTGGGTGCGCTGGAGGCGGCCATCGTGCGCCACCGCCCCCAAGCTTGTTGGCTGATGACCAATTTTCAGAACCCGCTGGGCAGTTTGGTGCCTACGGCCAAAAAACGGGCCTTGGTAGAACTCATCACCCGCTACCAATTGCCGCTGATTGAAGACGATGTGTATGCCGAGCTGTACTTTGGCGACCAGCGTCCGCTGCCGGCCAAGGCATTTGATACCGCAGGGCTGGTGCTGCATTGCTCTTCGTTCTCCAAATGCTTGGCACCGGGCTACCGCATTGGCTGGGCAGCACCGGGGCGCTTTGCCCGCGCTGTGGCACGACAAAAGCTGACCACCACGCTCAGTGCCTCGGTGCCGGTACAAATGGCGCTGGCGCTGTATCTGGAGCAGGGCGGTTTTGACAAGCATTTGCGCAAACTGCGCCAGACGCTGGCGGCACAGCAAGCCCTGTTTGCCGAGGCCGTGGGACATTACTTTCCCGCAGGCACCAAAGCCACTCGGCCCGAAGGGGGCTACTTTTTGTGGGTCGAGCTGCCCGAGGGCTGCAATGCGCTGCGCTTGCACCAACAGGCGCTGGCCCAGCACATCAGCATGGCACCGGGGCCGATTTTTTCGGCTTCGCACGCATTTAGCCATTGCTTGCGCCTGAACTACGGCCACGCCTGGAACGCCCGCACCGAGCAAGCCTTGGCCGCGCTGGGCCAACTGGCTGCCAGCGCAGGGCCGGCATGGCCCTAACGCGGAAACAAGAAAGTGGTGCCTTCACGCAGCGCCAGCCCCGGCTGCCCCTGCGCCACAAAGTCCAAGGCCACCGCATGTGGGCCAGTCGGCAAGGCATCATGGGGCGCGCGCAGGCGCAGCACCACCCAGCGGGCGCTGGCGGCGGGCACATCCACCTCGGCCTCAGAGGCCACTTGCAAACCTGCAATGCCACTGGCCGTGACACGGTAGCGTTGGTGCTGTTCGGTGGCATTGGCCATCTGCAAACGGTACACGTTTTCTACCAGCCCTTGCCCCACCTGCCGTGCCAACACGCCCCGGTCGCGGATCACATCCACTCTCAAGGGGGTGCGCACGGCCAAACTGACCACCATCGCCACCGTCAGTGCCACCAGTGCCATGCTGTAGAGCAACACACGCGGGCGCAACACCCGCCGCCACATCTGGGGCGCGCCCCAACCTTGGGCCAAGGCATTGGCCGTGGTGTAGCGGATCAGGCCGCGCGGATACTGCATTTTGTCCATCACCGAGTTGCACGCGTCCACACACAAGCCGCAACCAATGCACTCGTACTGCAAGCCCTTGCGAATATCGATACCCACCGGGCACACTTGCACGCACAGGGTGCAGTCGATGCAATCGCCCAACCCCTGCGCTTTGGCCTGCACGGCTTTGCTGCGTGGCCCACGGGTTTCGCCACGGGCGCTGTCGTAAGTCACAATCAGGGTGTCGGGGTCAAACATCACGCTTTGAAAGCGTGCATAGGGGCACATGTATTTGCAGATTTGTTCGCGCAAAAATCCTGCATTGCCATAGGTAGCCAGCGCATAAAACAGCACCCAGAACAGCTGCCAAAAGCCTTGCAGCGCCAGCACCTCTAGCGCCAGCGTACGAATGGGCACAAAGTAGCCCACAAAGGTAAAGCCTGTCCACAATGCCAGCAGCAGCCATAGCAGGTGTTTGAGCGATTTTTTCCAGAGCTTCTCTGCTGTCCAAGACGAGGCGTCCAAGCGCAAGCGTGCGCTGCGGTCGCCCTCTACATGGTGCTCAATCCACAGAAACATTTCGGTATAAACGGTCTGCGGGCAGGCAAAGCCACACCATAGGCGCCCAGCCACTGCCGTGAATAAAAACAAGGACAGCGCCGAAACAATCAGCAGTGCCGTCAGGTAAATAAAGTCCTGCGGGTACAACAGCCAGCCAAACAGGTAAAAGTGCCGCTGCTCCAAATCAAACAGCAGCATCTGCCGCCCATTCCACTGCAACCACGGCACCACATAAAAGAACAATTGCGTCAGCCACACCAGCGCCCAGCGCCAACGGGCCAACACGCCCCGAATGGCCCGGGGCTGAATTTTGATCTGCGCCTCGTAAAACGAAGCCGATGCAGGCTCTGGTGTGATGGGAATGACTTTGCGCGGCACAGGCGCGCGCGGTGGCAGCGGAGAAGGGTCTGACATATAGGCCTTGCAACAATGGCCGGTGGGCACATACGGCCCCTGCGGCATCAAGGCTTCAACTATGGAATGGCAGGCCCATAGATAACAGCAGCAGATGCGGCTATCTGGGGCGTATCAGATGCGGGCCCATGCGTGCAGTAGACAGGCTTATCATGGGCCATCAGACGGTAGGCACTTAGAACGGGAGGCCAGCATGGTGACAAAAGGGTGGGCAGCAGCTTGGTGCATGGCACTGGTCGCCTGCGGGCCCAAGCCCGACACAGCACACACCAGCCCCCAATACAGCACCCAGGCACCCCATACCGTGCGGCAGTATGTGTTTGCCATCCACCCACTGCACAACCCCGCACGGCTGTTTGCGGTGTATGGGCCTCTGATTGACCACCTCAACCTGCATTTGCCCGATACACCACTGCGGCTGGAGGCATCGCGCAATTACGAAGAGTTTGAGAAAAAGCTCTACAACCGCCAGCTCGACTTTGCCCTGCCCAACCCCTACCAAACCCTCAACGCCTTGCAGCATGGCTACCGAGTCATTGCCAAAATGGGGGACGACCAATTGTTTACCGGGCTGATTCTGGTGCGCCGCGACAGCGGCATCCACCAAGTGACAGACCTGCGGGGCAAGAAGATCGCCTATCCAGCCCCCACCGCTTTGGCGGCCACCATGATGCCGCAGTACTATCTGCAAACCCACGGCCTGGACGTGCAACGCGAATTGGACAACCTCTATGTCGGTTCGCAAGAGTCCTCCATCCTCAACGTCTATTACGGGCAAACCGCCGCCGGGGCGACTTGGCCCTTGCCTTGGCGTGAGTTTCAGAAAGAGCAGCCCGACAAAGCCGCGGCACTGGAAGTCAAATGGGAGACAGAACCGCTGATCAACAACGGGGTGGTGGTGCGCGACGACATCCCCCCCGAGCTGGCAGAAAAAGTCACGGTGCTGCTGGAAACCTTGCACACCACCCCCGAAGGCGAAGCCCTGCTCAAACGCCTAGAACTGTCGCACTTTGAACGGGCCGACAACCAGCGTTACCAAGTGATTGAAGAGTTTTTGCGCCTCTTTGTCCAAAAGGTACGCCCCTTGCCCAAGGAGCAATCATGAGTACCACCGGATGGCGGCTGCTGGCCGGTGGTGCCTTCAAGCGGCAAATTGTGCTGGTGTTTGTGCTGGGCTTTCTGTGCCTGTTTAGCGCGCTGGTGGCCTATCTGGTGCGAACACAAAGCCAGAACCTGTACGAAGAAAACCACAATGCCGCCCGTGGGTTGGCGCACTCGCTGGCGGTCAGCTCACGCTCTTGGGTGCTGGCCAATGACCTGGTGGGGCTGGAAGAGGTGATTGTCTCGTTTGCCAACTATCCACACCTGCACTATGCCATGGTGCTCTCGCCCACTGGACGGGTGCTGGCCCATACCGACCCCACCAAGATCGGGCTGTTTGTCCATGATGCCACCAGCGAGGTGCTGCTGCGCCCCCCCACCGGACTGCACCAGATTTTGGTGGACGATCCAGAAACCATCGATGTGGCCGTACCGATTCCTTTGGGCGAGCGCCATGTCGGTTGGGCACGGGTGGCACTGGGGCGCAAGAGCATTCAGGCCGATTTGCACACCGTGGGAATGCGCAGCGCCACCTTTATTGGGCTGGCTACCGCCTTGGCCTTGTTGGCTTCCGTCTTGATTGCCAACCGCTTGTCCCGGCGCATTGCCGCACTGGTGCGGGTGGCCGACAGTGTGCGGGCTGGCGACACCAGCGTGCGAGCCGACATGGCCGGCACTACCGACGAGGTGGCCCTGCTGGCCGCCAGCTTTAACCGCATGCTAGACGCCCTAGAACAGAACCAACAGGCCTTGCGCACCGCATCACGCTACAGCCGCAGCCTGATCGAAGCCCACCTCGACCCGCTGCTCGTGGTGGGGCGCGATGGCAAGATCAGCGACCTCAACCGGGCCACCGAAACCGTCACGGGCCGCAGCCGTCAGGCACTGATTGGCACCGACTTTGCCGACCACTGCACGGCCCCAGAGCAGGCCCATGAACTGTTTGTGCAGGCACTGGCCAGTGAGCAAGTGACAGACCGGGCCTTGTCCATACGGCATGTAGACGGCCACATCACCAACGTGCTCTACAACGCAGGAATTTTTCGCAGCGCCTCGGGCGAGGTGTTGGGGGTGCTGGCCGCTGCCCGCGACGTGACAGAGCGCCAGCGCCTAGACGAAGAAATGCGCCGCTACAAAGATCGCCTAGAAGCCGAAGTGCAGCAGCGCACCGCCGATTTGGTGCTGGCGCGCAATGCCGCCGAAGCCGCCAACCAAGCCAAGAGCGCCTTTCTGGCCAACATGAGCCACGAACTGCGCACACCGCTCAATGCCGTGCTGGGTTTTTCCAACATGATGCGCAAAGACCCGCTGCTGCCCGAGCGCCAACGCCAAAACCTCGACATCATCAACCGCAGCGGCGAGCACCTGCTCACACTCATCAACGATGTGCTGGACATGGCCAAAATTGAGGCGGGACGGGTGCAGTTGCAGCAGTTGCCCTTTGATTTGGGCGCGCTGGTGCGCGATGTCACCGACATGATGCAAATACGGGCGCAAGAGAAGGGGTTGCAACTCCTGATTGATCAAGACTCGGAGTTTCCGCGCTACATTGTTGGCGATGAGGCACGCCTGCGCCAAGTGCTCATCAACCTGCTGGGCAACGCCGTCAAGTTCACCGACCAAGGGGGGGTATCGATACGCTTGGGCACCAGACAAAACCAGCAATCGCACCTGGTGATCGAGGTAGAAGACTCCGGCCCCGGTATTGCCCCCGAAGACCAAGAGCGCATCTTCCAGCCCTTCACCCAAATTGGCGAGCAGGGCATCAACAAGGGCACGGGGCTGGGCCTGACCATCACGCGCCAGTTTGTGCAACTGATGCAAGGCCAAATCACCCTGCACAGCACACCCGGCATAGGCTCGGTATTTCGCATAGAGCTGCCTTTGCAACCCGCCGCTGAGGCCGACATGCGCCATCCCGATGCCATACAGCATGGTGATGTGCTGGGGCTGGCACCCGGCCAGCAGCACTGGCGCATTCTGATCGTAGAAGACCAACGCGACAACCAAGTGCTGTTGTCGCAACTGCTGGGATCTATGGGCTTTGAATGGCGCATTTCCGAAAACGGTGCCAAGGGCGTGCAGATGTTTCAGGAGTGGCACCCCGACTTCATTTGGATGGATCACCGCATGCCAGTGATGGATGGCGTAGAGGCCACACGGCGCATTCGCCAATTGCCGGGAGGCAAAGAGGTGAAGATCGTCGCCGTCACCGCATCGGCCTTGCAAGAGCAAAAGGCCGAACTGCTGGCAGTGGGCATGGACGACTTTGTGCGCAAGCCATACCGCTCCAGCGAGATTTTTGACTGCATGGCCAAACACTTGGGGGTGCGCTATATCTACGAGGGCTTGCCAGAGGCAGATGACAGCCCCGCTATGGCCCTGAGTGCCGAAATGTTTGCCAACGTGCCCGATGCGGTGTGCCAACAGTTGCAGCAGGCACTCGAGAGCTTGGAGAATGAACGCATCGATGCTGCACTGCAAGCCGTGACTGCACAGGATGCAACGCTGGGCAAGGTGCTGCGCCGTCTGGTGGGCAACTTTGATTACCCGGCCATCCTCAACACCCTAGAAGCCCGCTCTCATGTCCCATAAAGGAAAAATTCTGGCCGTCGATGACACCCCGGCCTCCTTGAAGCTGCTGTCCGATCTGCTGCGCAACGAGGGCTACGATGTGCGCTCGGCCATCAACGGCGAGTTGGCGCTGCGCTCTGCCACCCTCAGCCCACCCGAACTGGTACTGCTAGACATTCGCATGCCCGAGATGGATGGCTTTGAGGTCTGCCGCTGCCTCAAGGCCCACCCCAGTACGACACAGGTGCCGGTGATTTTTGTCAGTGCCCTGACCGACACCGACGAAAAGCTACACGGCTTTGAACTGGGTGCAGTGGACTTTGTGACCAAACCCTTCCAGCGCGAAGAGCTGCTGGCGCGGGTGCGGGTGCATCTGGAAGTAGACCGGCTGCGCAACCACTTGGAAGAAGCGGTGCAGGAGCGCACCCGCAAACTGCAAGAGAGCCAAGAATATCAGCGCAAAACGCTGGTGGACTTCATTACCACCCTCGGGGCTACGGTGGAACTGCGCGACCCTTACACGGCCGGCCACCAGCGCCGGGTGGCTGATTTAGCTGGCGCCATTGCACGGGGTTTGGAATGGCCGCAAGAGCAAATTGAGGGGCTGTATTTAGCCAGTGTGGTGCACGACTTTGGCAAGATCCGGGTTCCTACTGAAATCCTGTGCAAACCCGGCAGGCTCAAGGAATTGGAGTTCCGGCTGGTGCAAGAGCACTCCAAAACCGGTTACGACATTTTGCAATCCATCGTCTTTCCGTGGCCGATTGCACAAACGGTGTACCAACACCACGAACGGCTAGACGGCTCGGGCTACCCACAAGGCCTGCACGGCCCCGACATCTTGCCCGAGGCCAAAGTGCTGGCAGTGGCCGATGTGGTCGAGGCCATGATGTCGCACCGCCCGTACCGCGCCAGTCTGGGGCCAGAGGCGGCCTTGCAGGAGATTGAAGCGCACCGGGGCGTGTTGTACGAGCCTGCGGTGGTGGATGTGTGCGTGCGGCTCTTTCGCGAGCAAGGCTACCTGCTGCCAGGCTGAGCGGCCAAGGCTTGCTCTTCCAGCGCCCTGGCGCAGGCAGCCGCCAACAGCAGCACTGCCGAAGAAAAGTAAATCCACACCAGCAGAGCCACCAGCGAACCGGCAGCACCATAGGCCGATACCACAGCCGCCCCAGACAGATAGCTAGACAAGCCGTGGCGCCCCACGGTGAACAACCCTGCACCCAACAACGCCCCCCAGGTCAGAAAACGCAGGCGGGGCTTGGGGCTGGCGCTCAGACGCATCAGCCCCAAAAACAAGGCTGTGGCAAACAAAAACGACACCCCCTCGCTCAAGGCCAGCAGCAACAGACGGTACGGAAAATGCGTCCCCAGCCATGCCGTAGCCACCGCCAATGCCGCCGACAACACCAAGGACAACAGCAACAAAAAGCCCATCACCAGCAGATAGGCCAGCCCCCGCAGGCGCAAGGTGGCCGTTTCACGCCAGCCCAAGCGCGAGGGTGTGGTAGCCACCGTCTGCCACACCCGACCAAAGGCCGCTTGCAACTCGGCAAACACCCCGGTAGCCCCCCAAAGCAGCAACAGCAAGGCCACCCCCGAGGCCAGCAAACCCTCGGATGGTGCTTGGGCGCTGGCCAGCGCCTGTTGCACCACCTCGGCAGTGCGCTCGCCCGTGAAGGCACGGATCTGTGCCAGCAGGTTGTGCTCTACCAACGCCCTGTCCAACCACCAGCCCAAAGTGGCTACCACCACCACCAGCAAGGGTGCCAAACTCAACATGCCATAAAACGACATGGCTGCACTCATGCGCAAGCCATCCGCCTCCAGCCACAGCAACACGGCCCGCACCGGCCATCCATGCCCAGACGCAGGCGCAGGCGCAGGAGGCTCTGCGGACTGCAGGACAGGAGGCGGCGAGGCTTGGGGCAAAGGTGGTTCAGACATGGGCAGCAATGTAGCCTGCCCTTGGGGCAACTTCAGGGCGTGTTGGCACCGTGGGCACTGGCATGTTCTGCGCTGGCACTGGGACGCACCATACAAAAATTCTGCAATTGCACCCCTTGGCGCTCCACAGTTTGCGAGCGCACCACGCCAAAGCCCATGCGCTCAAAAAAAGGCCGTGCTGTGGTACTGACATCGGCAGTCAGGGTAGAGGCACCACGCCCCACTGCCCATGCGATGGCGTGCTCACAGAGCAACCGGGCCACGCCCTGCCCCTGGCACTCTGGATGGACAAACAGCAGATCGATATGGCCCGCATCGGTGATGCGGGTAAAGCCGAGGATGGCATCCAACCGCTCAGCCACAAAAACCCCACCGCTGCCCGACAGACGGGCAGCCCATGCAGCACTCTGTGGAGGCTCTGGAGCCCAAACCGCCAGTTGGGCTGGCGAGTAATCGCGGCAGGCCACCTCCCATACCGACCGCTGAAACACCGCCACCACGGCGGCTAAATCAGCCGCCGCGTAATGCCGAATGTGCAAAGCCCCACTGGTTGGTATAGAGGCCATGTGGCGCAGCAACCGAAAATGAACCAAGGCCACCCGGTTGTGTTGCGGGTCTTGCCGCTCTTCTATCGCATAGGGCACAAACCCCAGTTGGGGGTACATCAACAGCCCGGCCATGTTCTGGTGAAAACACGACACCGTGACTTCTGTAGCTTGGTGCTTGGCAAAAGCCAAACTGCACATCTGTGCCATCAAATACCGCCCCACACCACGGCCCCGCACCGAGGGGCAGACCATCACATTGCCAATGGCACAGCGGCCCTTGCGCTCCCAACGGTAAAAGTTGGCAAATGCAACCACTCGCCCTGCGTACTCAACCACAGTGGCATCCGACCGTTGCGCCATCGCCGCCAGCAACTGCGCGGGGGTCAATGGAAACGATGCCTTTGGGAAGCAAAAAAACAACTCTTGTGCCGTTTGTGGAAAACAACAAATCGTTGGAATATCTTGCCCGTTCACAGGGCGGTGGGTGAGTAACATCGTTCAAACGCCCCTTTTGACGCCAACGCCCCTTTGGGAACTAACCTTCTAACCAAAAGCGGCTGCCCTTGCCAATCTCTTGGGCCAGCCGCAGCAAAGCTGGGACATAACGCTCTTGCAGGTCGTGCGCAGGCACAGCGGCTTTGGGAAACACCAGATTGAGCACTGCCAGCAGGCGTTGTTCACAATGTACCGGCACCGCCACCGCGGCGAAGTCGGCCTCACGTATCCACTCGCCAGCGTTGTAAGCATAGCCCCGCTGGCGGGTTTCTTGCACCATTTGCTCGATAGATGGAAGGTCGCGGGCGCGCTCACCAATCCAGTCTTGGCGCTGTGCCAGCAGTGCCAACAGGCTCTGTCGTTCGGCCTCGGGGCAGGCGGCCAGATAAGCCCGCCCCAACGCCGTGACCAGCAGCGGCATCTTTTCGCCAATCATGGCCCGGTGCTGCGACAGCATGCTCCAGCGGTGCGTGCTTTCGCGCACCACCATAAAACCCGACTCTACCGTGCCCAAATCGCAGGGCCAAAGCAGCTCACGCACCGAGGCCCGCATCAATGGGGCAGCCACATGGTCAATCCAGGGGTCGTCTTCAAAGCCTTCACTCAGGCGGCGCACTTCAAAGGTCAGGTAATACTGGCCCTCACGCTCGCCGTGGCGCACAAACCCCTCGCGGCGCAGCGTCTCTAGCAGGCGCTTCACGGTGGTGCGGTGCATACCGCAGGCCCGCGCCAGTTCGGTGGTGGTGGCGCGGCCACCGGGGGCACGGTTGAGTGCCTTGAGCACCTCCAGCCCCCGCGCCAAGCTGCGCACATCTTTGTAGGGCACCGCAGGGGGGGCCACGGGATGCACGGCGGGGATGGACAGAGACGGCAAGGGCAATGTTTCCGAGAGCAGGTGAGGGTTTACCCCCAACCAGAGGTGCACCAGATGCACTCAGTTTACAGCCTGCCCGGGCCTCAAGACAATGGGTTAAATACCCCGTGCCATGCCTTGCCATCTCCTGCCACTTGGCCGGTCATGGGTGGTGGCCTGCTATTCGTGCAACGTGCATGATGGCGCTCTTTCAACCCAAGGAACCCCATGAGCACTCCCGAACAATTGCAAATCAACGCTTGGGCCGAACGCCTGCGCCACGCCGAGGCCACCGGCACCCCCATAGCGCCACTGCGCGACGAAATCCCCAATGGTGAAACTGCCTATGCTGTGCAACTGGCCAATGTGCGCCATGCGGTGGAACAGGGTCGGCGCATTGTGGGCCGCAAAATTGGCCTGACCTCCAAAGCCGTGCAAAAGCAGCTGGGCGTAGACCAGCCCGACTTTGGCACCCTGCTGTCGGACATGGTGTATGGCGACGACGAAGAGATCCCCACCAGCCGCACCCTGCAACCCAAGGTCGAGGCCGAGGTGGCACTGGTGTTGGAGCGCGATCTGGACTTGGACGATGCCACGCTGATTGACGTCATCAACGCCACCGCCTATGTGTTGCCCGCCATCGAGATCGTAGGCAGCCGTATTGCCAACTGGAACATTCAGTTCATCGACACCGTGGCCGACAACGCCTCCAGCGGTCTGGTGGTGCTGGGCGGCGTGCCCACCAAGCTCAATGGTCTCGATCTGAAAATGGTTGAAATGACCATGACCCGTGGCGGTGAGCAGGTCTCTAGCGGCAACGGTGCCGCTTGCTTGGGCCATCCACTCAACGCGGCCGTCTGGTTGGCCCGTCGTCTGGCCTCTTTGGGCCAGCCGCTGCGTGCGGGTGACTTGGTGCTGACCGGTGCCTTAGGGCCAATGGCTCCGGTGCAACTGGGCGACCGTTTTGAGGCGCACATCAGCGGTGTGGGCACCGTGCGGGCGCATTTCGGCCACTAAACCTCTTTGCTGTTTCTCCACCGATCCGGCTGCCCCAGGGTGCCGGGTCTCTTTTTTATCCTTTAGGAAACCTCCACCATGCTGCTTCGCCGCACTGTCATTGCCGCCCTGTCTGCCACCGCCCTTGCCGGTGTGGCCCATGCCCAGACGCCAGCCTTTCCCAGTCGCTCCGTGACCATGGTCGTGCCCTTTCCTGCTGGTGGCATCACCGACCAGATTGCCCGTGCCCTGGCCCAAAAAATGGGTGAAACCTTGGGCCAATCGGTGATTGTGGACAACAAACCCGGTGGCGGTGGTCAGATTGCAGCCATGCAAGTCAAGCAAGCGGCGGCCGATGGCCACACTGTGTTTGTGGCTGCCACCGAAATGTTTGCCATCAACCAGAACCTGTTTCGCAAGTTCTCTTACGACCCCCTCAAAGATTTCACCCCCATCACCTCACTGATTGCCTCGCCACTGGTGTTGGTGGTGCCCAGCACCAGCCCAATCAACAATGTGAACGACTTGGTGCAACAGTCCAAAAGCACCAAGGGTGGCCTGAATTTTGCCTCGCAAGGCATCGGCTCCATCGGCCACCTGCTGGGGGAGTTGTTCCGTGGCCAAACTGGCGGCAGCTACAACCATGTGGCCTATAAAGGCTCGGCGCCAGCCCTGCAAGACGTGATGGCTGGTCAAGTCGACATGATGTTTGACCCTGTGATCACCACCGCCCCACTGATTGCGGGCAAGAAACTCAAGCCGCTGGCCATTGCTGCCACCAAACGCTCGCCACAATTGCCCGAAGTGCCCACATTGGCCGAATTGGGCATCAAGGGCGTGGATGCGGGTGTTTGGTTTGGTGCGGTAGCCAAGGCAGGCACACCTGCCCCAGTGGTCGATAAACTCAACACGGCCTTTGTGACGGCCATGAAAGACCCCGCCATTCTGAAACGTTTTGCCGACCAAGGCATGCAGCCCTTCCCATCGACTCCGGCCCAGTTTGGCAGCTTCATGCAGTCTGAAGTCAACCGTTGGGCACCATTGATCAAGGCCAGCGGCGCCAGCGTGGATTAAACCGCTATCTCCAAGGAAGCTACTGTGTCAGACACCACCCCCGCCCTGAGCGAAGCTGCTACCAGCCGATTTGTCCGTATCCAAGACGGCGACCTGAACCTGCAACTGCACTACAACGACATCGGCTCTGGAGCCGAGACCGTGGTAATGCTGCATGGCTCTGGCCCCGGTGCCAGCGGCTGGGCCAACTTCCACCGCAACATTGAGCCGTTGGTGAACGCTGGTTACCGCGTGATTCTGCTGGACTGCCCCGGCTGGAGCAAAAGCGACCCCATCATCAACACTGGCTCGCGCTCCGACCTCAATGCCCGTGCGCTCAAGGGCACGCTGGATGCGCTGGGTATAGACAAAGCGCACATCATCGGCAACTCGATGGGCGCACACAGCACCGTGGCTTTTGCCTTGGCCAACCCCGAGCGCGTGGGCAAGCTGGTCTTGATGGGCGGCGGCACGGGCGGGCCCAGCCAGTTTGTGCCCATGCCCACCGAGGGCATCAAACTGATTGGGGCGCTCTACCGCGACCCGAGCATCGACAACCTGAAACGCATGATGAATGTGTTTGTGTTTGACGCCAGCAGCCTGACCGAAGAGCTGTACCAAGCACGCTTGGCAAACATGCTCAACCGCCGCGATCACCTAGAAAACTTTGTCAAGAGCCTAGAAGCCAATCCTAAGCAGTTCCCAGACTATGGACACCGCTTGGGCGAAGTGAAGGCCGAGACGCTGGTGATTTGGGGCCGCGACGACCGCTTCGTGCCGCTGGATGTGGGTCTGCGTTTGGTGTGGGGCTTGCCCAACGCCGAGCTGCACATCTTCAACCGCTGCGGCCATTGGGCGCAGTGGGAACATGCCGACAAGTTCAACCGTATGGTGCTGGACTTTTTGCAGCACTGAGGCCATCGCCGCCCAGACAGAAAAAAACCGGGCCGTCAGGCCCGGTTTTTTCTTCTCCCCTGCATCCAACCATCGTCCATCAATCCACGATGATTTTTTGCTCCTTGATGAGCTTCGCCAGCAAGGCTCCTTCCTTACTCAGCAGGCTCTTGAATTCCACCGTGTCCAGCGGCACTGGCTCGGCCCCCAGGTCGGCATAGCGCGTCTTGGTGCCCGGCAAGGCCAAGGCTTTGGCAAGCTCTTTGTTCATGCGGGCAATCACTTCAGGCGGCGTGCCTTTGGGTGCCCACAAACCAAACCAAATGTCCAAGTCAGCCTCCTTGAAGCCCTGCTCACCCACGGTGGGCACTTCTGGGAAGAATGGCGAACGCTTGGCGCTCACCACCCCTAGCAGCTTGACCTTGCCCGTACGGATGTGCGGAAAGGCAATCCCCGGATCGCAGACAAAATCGGCTTGGCCCGCCATCACATCCTGCAAGGCTGGGGCAGCCCCCCGGTAGGGGATATGGGCCATCTGAGTGCCAGTAGCCAGCTTGAACAGTTCACAGGCCAAATGGGGCGGCGTGCCTGGGCCTGCCGAAGCAAATGAGAGCTTGCCCGGTTGCGCCTTGGCCAGTGCCACCAATTCACGCGCATCCTTCACGTCCAGTTGTGGCTTGCTGACCAAATACATTTGCGTTTTGCCCACGCCGCCCACTGGGGCCAGATCACGCGCAGGCAAGATGTTGGACTTGAACAGCGAGGGATTGGCGGTTTCTACCGAGGTAGGGGCGATCAGAAAGGTGTAGCCATCGGGGGCTGCACGAATCACTTCCGAGGCGGCAATATTGCCGCTGGCGCCGGGCTTGTTGTCAATCACGACCGACTGGCCGAGGGATTCACCCATCGCCTGCGAGACGATGCGGGCCATCACATCGGTGCTGCCGCCGGGAGCAAAACCCACCACCACGCGGATGGGCTTGGCACTGGGCCAGGCCGTGCCGTTTTGTTGCGCCTGCGCGCTGCCCAAGGCCGTGACGGCACAGAGGGCCAAAGCCGCTTGTGCCACCGTGCGGCGAGCAAGAGAGAAAGGGGAAGTCATCTGGTGTGGTCTCCGTCGTAGTTGTCTCAAAATCACCTTGGGCAGCATCAGAGGGCGCTGTGGCGCATCAGCTCACGCAGGCGGAACTTCTGGATCTTTCCTGAGGGGGTGGAGGGCAGGTCGTCGCGCACTACCAGCCGCTCGGGGATGTATTGCAACGCCACCTTCTGCGCCTTCAAAAACTCCACCATGCCGGGCAAATCGAGGCTCTGGCCGGGCTTGGGCACCACCACAGCGCAGGCACGCTCGCCCAGGCGCTCGTCGGGATAGGCGACGATGGCCGCCAGTGCCACCGCCGGGTGGCGGTACAAGAGCGACTCAATCTCCACCACCGGGATGTTCTCTCCCCCCCGGATGATCACGTCTTTACTGCGCCCAGTGATGCGCAAATAGCCACGCTCGTCAATGCGGGCCAAGTCGCCGGTATCAAACCAATCCTCGGCATCGGTGCCATTGAGGTGTGGACGGTGCAGGTAGCCACCAAAGTTGGAACAGGCCCGCAACAGCAATTTGCCCGGTTGGCCTGCGGGCAGGGGGTGTCCATCGCCATCGACTACCTTGATCTCAACGCCGGGCAGCGGGCAACCATCGGTGTTGAACGCGCGTTCGTCATCGTCATCGAGACAGGTGGTGGTGACGGCACCGTTTTCTGTCATGCCCCAGGCCGACACAATTTTGGCACCCAGTGCCGCACGGGCTTGCTCTACCAAGGGGCCAGGAATGGGGGCACCGGCACACAAGAAGGTGCGCAGCGTGGGCACGCTCTGGCCGGTTTCTGTCACGGTGCGGGCCAGGTCGGTCAGGAATGGGGTGGAAGCCATCGTGAAGGTGACCCCTTCGGTACGGATGAGTTCTATCGCTTTTTTCGGCTCCCAAATGTCTTGCAACACAGCACGGGCCTTGAGCAAGATGGGCATCATCAGGCCATACATAAAGCCGGTTTGGTGCGCCATGGGTGAGGCCATCAGCACGACACTCTCACTGTCGAGCTGCATGCGCTGGGCATAGGGCAAGATGTTGGCCATCGTGGTGTTGGCCGAGTGCATCACGCCCTTGGGCTCGCCCGTGGTGCCCGAGGTGTAAATGAGCTGGGTGATGTCATCGGGGCCGGGGCGGTGCAGGGCCAGAATGGCAGCAGCATCGGGGGCTTGCTCCCACGCAGGGCCACTGAGCAAGGCATCAAAGCTGTTGGCACCGTTGCCACCCACCACCACCAGTTGCCTCAGGTGTGGCAAGTTGGGTTGCAATGCCGTGATCATCTGCTCAAAATCGAAGCCCCGGAAGGTGTGCGGTGCAATCATCACCTTGGCCTCGCTGTGCTGGAGCATGAATGAGAGTTCGCGCTCTCGGAAGATATGCATCAGTGGGTTGATAACGGCCCCAATGCGCGAGCAGGCCAGGTAGGTGAGCGTGAACTGCCACCAGTTGGGCAACTGGCAGGCCACGATGTCGTTTTTTCCAACCCCCAGACGGGAAAGGCCGACCGCAATGCGATCGGCCATCCGGGCCAGTTCGCGGTAGGTAAAGCGGGTCACTTCTCCCGTTTCTACCTGTACCGCCGTCAGGGCGAGTTGGTCGGGGCAGACGGCCACGCAGGCATCGAGTGCATCATTGATGGTGCGCTCGGGCCACCAACCTTGGGCCACCATGGCTGCACGGCGGGGCGGCAGCAATACGGCGTCAAATTCCATGTCTTGTCTCCTGGTGATTGTTGGGATAAACCGGCACCCACTGCGTTGGCAGGTGCCGATAGGGGCCACCGTGGCGGCTCTCAGGCAGGCACGAACTTGCGTCCGGCACGCACACGGGCAATGATGGTTTTCATGATTTGTGCCGTGCCATCGCCAATCTGGAAGCCCAGCACATCGCGCAGGCGCTGCTCCATCAGCCCACGGTCGTAGCCGCCGTGGCCGTAGCACAGCAAGCACTGGTGGATGACGTCATAGGCGAGTTTCGGCCCCCACCACTTCGCCATACCCGCTTCAGCGGTGTGTGCCAGCCCTCGGTCTTTCAACCAAAGTCCTTGCAGGCACAACAGGCGTGCGCCTTCGACTTCGGTGTCGTACTGCGCCAGCGGGTGCGTCACCCCCTGAAAGGCCGACAGCGGCTGGCCGAAGGCTTCGCGCTGGGTGATGTATTCCCAGGTTTCTTCTAGCGATACACGGGCCACCGACAGACATTGCAGCCCAATGAGCGAGCGCGAGAAGTCAAAACCGTGCATCACTTGCACAAAGCCTTTGTTCTCATCGCCCAAACGGTGGTTGGCGGGTACACGCACGTTCTCAAAAAAGATCGAGCCGCGCCCAATGGCGCGCTGGCCGTGGCAGTCAAAGCGGTTGGTGGTGATACCAGGGGTGTTCATAGGCACCAGCAGGGCCGTCACGCCGTGCGCACCCGATTCGGGCGTGCCGGTGCGACCAAACACCACAGCCATATCGGCCTGGTCTGCGGCAGAGATGGAGGTTTTTTCGCCATTGATGATGTATTCGTCACCATCGCGCTCAATGCGCAAGCGCAGGTGGGCCGCGTCCGAGCCGCCGCGCGGTTCGGTCAGGGCAATGGCGCAAATGGCCTGCCCAGCAATCAGCTTTTGCAGCCAAGGGCCAACAACCTCTGGGTTGCCATATTTAGATAGGATTTGCCCGTTGAGCGAGGCCAGCAGGTTCAGGTACGAAAAGCTCAGGTCGGCACGGGCGATTTCTTCATGGATGACGCCAGCGGCCAAGCAGCCCATGCCCAACCCACCAAACTGCTCAGGCAGCTCTGGAGCGATGAAGCCGAGTTCGCCCATCTCGCGCAGCAGGGCACGGTCGAGCACGCGGGTCTGGTCGCGCTCCAAAAAGCCGGGGGCCACACGCTCTTGGGCAAAACGGCGGGCCGTTGTGGCGAGCGCCTGCAAGTCCTCGTCGATATAGGGATTCGGGTTCATCGTCACGGCTCCAGTGGTTTACCAAGTTGCGCGAAAAGCCTCGGCATTCATGCCGAGGATGCAGAGCGCGGACGCCGTAGGCGTCCTCATGTTGGATTGAGCTAGCATTTCGCCTGTTGCGACAACAGTTCCGAATTCTTCTTTTGCCATCAGGCAGTCGGGATTGAGCACAGAAATCTCCGGTAATTCGCCGTCCCCTTGTGGGAGTCCGAAAGGTAGGCGCTTTGCTGAATGAGTCGGCACAAGCCGATGCGGTCGGGCATGGCCGTCCTGTAGAGGAAATCACCGCCATTCATGGCGGCGAGGATGTCAATTGGCGTACTTGCGGAAATCGGGCTTGCGCTTTTCTTTGAGCGCATTCACGCCTTCGCGCGATTCTTCGGTGTCGTAGTACAGCTTGAGCGCGTACATCCCCAAGCCCGCAATGCCACTTTGGTGTGCGGTATCCACATTGAAGCTGCGCTTGGCAATGGCCAGCGCGGTAGGGCTTTTCTCGGCGATTTCTTCAGCCCATTGCTGCACGGTGGCATCCAACTGGTCGTGTGGTACGCAAACGTTGGCCAAGCCCATCGCCACGGCCTCTTGGCCAGAATAACGCTTGCACAGGTACCAGATTTCGCGGGCTTTCTTTTCACCCACCACGCGGGCCAGAAAGGCGGTGCCATAGCCCGGATCGACCGAACCCATCTTGGGGCCGACTTGACCAAAAATCGCCTTCTCAGAGCAGATGGTCAGGTCGCAAATGGTAGCCAACACATTGCCGCCGCCGATGGCAAAGCCTTGCACACGGGCAATCACGGGCTTGGGCACGTCGCGGATGGCGTTGTGCAATTCTTCCATCGGCAGGCCAATGGTGCCCCGGCCATCGTAGTTGCCATCGTGGGCCGACTGGTCGCCGCCGGTACAGAAGGCCCGCTCACCCGCGCCCGCCAGTACGATGGCACCGACATTGCGGTCGTAACCGGCCTTGTTCATCGCCTTGATGATCTCATCGCAGGTGGTGCCCCGAAAGGCGTTCATTTTGTCTGGGCGGTTGATGGTGATCCAAGCCACGCCGTTGCGGATTTCGTACAGGATGTCTTCAAATTGCATGGTGTTTTTCTCTGTCAGGGGAAAGGTAGGGTCGGGGGGGTTAGCCGTGCATGGTCAGGCCACCCGACACGCTGAGCACTTGGCCGGTCACAAAGGCTGCGTCATCGCTGCCAAAGAAGGCAATGGCATTGGCCAAGTCGTCACCTTGGCCCAAACGGCCCAGCGGAATGGCACTGCGAAAGGCCTCGATCAGCTTGGCTGGGTCGCGGGCGCCCTCGGCCACACCGGCCAGCAAGGCGGTGTCGGTGGGGCCGGGGCACACCACATTGACAGTGATGCCTTGGCGGGCATGCTCACGCGCCAGCGTTTTGGACAGGGCCACCAGCCCCCCCTTGCAGGCGGAATACACCGCCTCGCCTGAAGAGCCGCCACGGGCGGCATCCGAGGCCACATTGACGATGCGGCCATATTTGCGCTCGGCCATGCCGGGCAGCACGGCGTGCAGCATGTGCAATGCACCCGTCAGGTTGATGGCGATGAGCTTGTTCCACTCCTCAGGCACGGTTTTGACGAAGGGCTTGAACACATCCCAGCCCGCGTTGTTGACCAGCACAGCCACGGGGCCCAGTTGCGCTTCGGTGGCGGCCACCGCAGCATCTACCTGAGCGCGGTCGGTGATATCGCAGGCAAAGGCCACGGCTTGGCCGCCATCGGCACAGATGTCGGCAACCACTTTGTGGGCCGCGTCGAGGTTCATGTCCAACACGGCCACTTTGGCCCCCTCACGGGCCAATCGTCGGCAGGTGGCAGCACCAATGCCACCGCCGCCGCCCGTCACGATCACGGTCTTGCCATCTAGTCTTTGCATCTGTTTCTCCGTTAAGGTTGAGATGGATTTGAGATTGATCGACTGCCAGCCCCTGGGTTTTTCCGCAGCCATTTATATCAATACATTGACATATATTAGAACGACACCCCACATTGCACAAGCCACAAAAATAGGAAATTTTTTCATGGGAAACCCTGATACAAGAGAAATAGTTCAGATGGATTTAGCCAATCGCATCTTCTTCCGGTTGTATCAATGTGCCAATATGTTGCACAAAACTGGCACCCGGGCCGTAGAGGAGCAGGGGCTAACTACCCAGCAATGGGCGGTGCTGGGCGCGCTGTCGAGGCCCGAAGCGCAGGACGGTATGAGCGTGGGAGATCTGGCCCGTTACCTGATGGTGAGCCGACAAAACCTCTCGGGGCTGCTCAGCCGCATGGAGCGCGATGGCCATCTGGCCAATGCCCCCGATGGCCGAGACCGGCGCTCACGGCGCATTACGATGACGGCATCGGGGCGGCATGTCTGGCTGCATGAGGCTCAGCCCAATATCCGGCGCTATTACGCACAGGCGCTGGCCGATTTTTCGGTGGGGGACATGGCACACACCCTGCATTACCTGCTCAAGCTGCTAGACAACATGCAGCGGCTCGATCAGGAAGGGGCACCATCCGCTGAAGAGGACGGTGCACTAGGAGAGGCAGAGGTGGCCTCCCCCCCGCACACGCACGGCTAAACAGCCGTTGGATGCTGTTTATTTGCCAATACAGAAGCTGGAAAAGATCACCCCCAACAAATCGTCGGAGGTGAACTCGCCCGTGATGGCGCTGAGGCCGTTTTGCGCTAACCGCAGCTCTTCCGCCAGCAGGTCTAGCGCGGGGCTGTGGCCTTGCAGTTGCTGCGCGGCGGTATCCAGATGCTCTTGCACACTGTGCAGCGCCTGCACATGGCGGGCGCGGGCAATAAACAAGCCCTCGGCCGCCGTTTGCCAGCCCGCCAGGGCTAGCAATTGCTGGCGCAGGGCGTCCAGACCGGCCCCCGTGCGGGCCGAGAGCAAGATGCCAGTGCCCGGCAAGGGTTGTCCGGGAGGGGGGCAATCGCTCTTGTTCCACAAATCAAGCACGGGCACTTGGGCTGGTAAGCTGGCGCGCATGGTTTGGGCAATGGCCGCATCGGCAGCTTGGTAATCGGGCAGGTGGGTGCGGGTCAGGTCGTGTAAGAACAGCACCGCATCAGCATTGGCAATTTCGCTCCAAGCCCGTTCAATGCCGATGCGTTCCACCTCGTCGGTGCTGTCACGCAGCCCAGCGGTGTCGATGATGTGCAGCGGCACACCTTCAATCTGAATGGTTTGCTGCACCTTGTCGCGGGTGGTGCCCGCAATCGGCGTAACGATAGCCAATTCGGCCCCGGCCAACGCATTGAGCAGTGAACTCTTGCCTGCATTGGGCTGGCCAGCAATCACCACCTTGATGCCTTCGCGCAGCAGCACGCCTTGCTGGGCGCGTTGCAGCACCCCCGTCAGTGTCTGGCGCAGGTGCGCCAGCTGCCCCTCGGCATCGGCCTGGCGCAAAAAGTCGATTTCTTCCTCTGGAAAATCCAGCGTGGCCTCTACCAACATGCGCAGGTGAATCAGCGCATCGCGCAGCAAATGGATCTGCTGCGAAAACGCCCCAGAGAGCGAGCGGCTGGCGCTGCGCGCGGCGGCCTCGGTGCTGGCATCAATCAAGTCAGCAATGGCTTCGGCCTGGGCCAGATCAATTTTGTCGTTCAAAAAGGCACGCTCAGTGAACTCGCCCGGCTGGGCCAGCCGCAGCCCCGGCAACAGGGGCTGACCGCTGCTGGCGTGGGGGGTTTGTGCCGCCTCCAAGCAGCGGGCCAAGAGCAGTTGCAGCACCACCGGGCCGCCGTGGGCTTGCAGCTCCAGCACATCCTCGCCGGTGTAGCTGTGTGGGCCGGGAAAGTACAGGGCCAGACCTTGGTCAATGGCTTGGCCTTGGGCATCACGAAAGGGCAGGTAGGTGGCCTCGCGTGGTTGGAGGGAGCGGCCACACAGCAAATGCACCAGTGGCTCCAGCCCCTTACCCGAAACCCGCACGATGCCCACGGCCCCCCGACCTGGAGCAGTGGCAATGGCAGCAATGGGATCGTGGTGGCGGGACAGCATGGTGAAATCGGCTTCCAAAAGGATGCAGTGTGGCGGAAAAAAGGCCGCTTGCGCGGCCTTTGCTGGGACTGTGGTTCAGGCGTTTACTTGAACTTGGGCAGATTGAACTGCGGTGGCACGCCCATGCGGGTATTGATGAGCCACTGCTGGGCAATGGACAGCACGTTGTTGGTCAACCAATACAAGACCAAACCGGCAGGGAAGAAGAAGAACATCACGCTGAAAACCAGCGGCATGATCCACATCATCTTGGCTTGGATAGGGTCTGGCGGTGCGGGGTTGAGCGCCGTCTGCAACAACGAGCTCAAAGTCATCAACAGCGGCAGGATGAACAGTGGGTCGGGTGTGGATAAGTCGTGAATCCAGCCAATCCACGGTGCGTTGCGCATTTCTACGCTCGACAACAGCACCCAGTACAGCGCAATAAACACCGGGATCTGGATCATGATGGGGAAGCAGCCGCCCATCGGGTTGACCTTTTCTTCACGGTAAATGCGCATCATCTCTTGCTGCATTTGCTGCGGGCTGTCTTTGAGGCGCTCACGCATCTCCATGATGCGTGGGTTGATGGCCTTCATTTTGGCCATGCTGGCATAGGCCTTGGCATTGAGCCAATAAAACGCAATCTTGAGCAGCAGCACCAAGCCCACAATGGCCCAGCCCCAATTGCCCAGCAAGCGGTGCAATTGGTCTAACAACCAATACAGCGGTTTGGCCAAGATGGTCAGCCACCCATAGTCTTTGACCAACTCCAGCCCTGGGGTAAGGGCTTCCAAGGTTTTCTCGATTTGTGGGCCTGCAAACAACTGTGCTTCCAGGGTTTTGCTGGCACCGGGAGCAATGCTGCCCAAGGCCGTGATCATGCCCACCGAATACAGGTTGGTATCGACCTTGCGCATGAACATCTCGCGGCGCGCGCCCTCGGGGAGCAGCCAGGCACTGGCAAAGTAATGCTGCACCATGGCGACATAGCCATCGCTGCTTTCTTTGGCGTGTTCGGCTTGGTTCTTGGCGATGTCCTCGAATTCAACCTTTTGGTACTTCTTGTCTTGGGTAAAGATGGCCGGGCCAGTAAAGGTTGAGTAGAACGAGGACTCTCCGGGCGGCTTGTTGCCATCACGCACCAATTGCAGATAAAGCTGGGGAGACAGTGGCGTGGTGCCACTGTTGCGCACTTCGTGCGTGACAGCGATATCGTAGGCGCCACGCTTGAGCGTCCAGGTCTTGACCAATTGCAGGCCGCCCAGATTAGGCGACTCAAAGCGGATACGCAACTCGTTCTCGCCCTCTTGCAAGGTACGGGGGCCAGGCACGGCCACCATGGGGGTCTTGTGGGTGGCAAAGTCGCCACCAATCAGCCCGGTTTGGGCCACATAGACGCGCTGGGGGCTCTCGTCAAACAACACAAAGTTGCGTGTCCGGTCTGCCATATCGGCGTGTTGCAGCAGTTCGGCATGGATCAGGGTGCCACCTTCGCTGTCGAAAGCGAGTCGGAACACGTCTGTGCTGACTTCTAGTCGTTCGCGGGGCTTGGGTGCCGGTGCAGCCTGCCCTGGCACTGCCGCCATGCCTGCCGCCGCACTGGTGCCAGTGGCAGTGGGAACGCTGGACGGGCTGGCACTGGCTGGTGGGGTGTTGCTAGCGACTACCTGGCTGCTGGTGGGCGGCGTGGGGAAGAAGGTGGCCTGTTTACCGTTGTGCACCTGCCACTTGTCCCACAACAGGACTATGGAAAAGCCAAATATCACCCACAAAATGGTACGGCGGATGTCGTTCATGGAGACTTTTTTGGAGAGGAGGAAGAAGTGGCCGGTGCGATCAGCCGTGAAAACAACCGGGTGGCGCGCGGGGGCTCCGCCGGAACGGGGTCGTGGCCGCCATCACACCAAGGATGGCAGCGCACCAAACGCCTGACGGTGAGCCAGGTGCCCGCCGCCGCCCCATGCTGCTGTAGTGCTTGCAGTGAATAGGCCGAGCAGGTTGGTTCAAAACGGCAGGCAGAACCCAGCCACGGACTCAGCAACAGCCGATAGCCCTTGACCAGTCCAATCAGCAGGCGCTGCATCATGGTTGTGTCCGTGCCGTGGGGGCCACGCCACCGTGACCACTGTGGCGCACAGCGCGTGCAAACAATTGCACCAGCTCGGCCCGCACCGCCTGCTTGAGCAGCTCAGATTGGGCACTGATGAATTGCTGGCGATCAAATGCCGCCCGTAGCCGCACCACATAGGCCGCCGATGGCAAACCGGCCACCCCAGCGTGGATAGCCACGTTGTAGATTTGCCGCTTGATGGCGTTGCGGGTCACGGCCCTGCGCGCCCACCGTTTGGGCACCATGGCACCCAACCAAGGTTCGGCCACGGGAAAAAGGGCCTGTGCATTGTTCACAGGCCCAGAGGGTGCGCTGGACACGACAGACCCCGCATTTGCAGGCAGCACCAAGCAATGCAATGCGAAATGGGGGGTGCGCGCTATGGTGCCACCGGCCAAGGCCGCTTGGAACTGGGCGCGCGTTTTTAGCCGCTGCACGGAAACACCCCGCCTAGGCGCCTGCCGACGCTCACTGGGGAGCGATCCAAGATCTGGCGGATCAGACAGCCAGGCGCTTGCGGCCCTTGGCGCGGCGGGCGTTGATGACGGCGCGGCCACCGCGGGTCTTCATGCGCACCAGAAAACCGTGGGTGCGGGCGCGGCGGGTCTTGGAGGGCTGATAAGTACGTTTCATGAGGGGCTCCTTGAGGGTTCAGTCCGCCACCCAAGAGCATTTTGCGCAGTCTGTGGGCCGGGGCGGTGGGGGTGATTGCCCTGAAACACATTCAGGGAAACCGTAAATTATCGCAGGCTTATGCGCCATAAGCAATGAGCCCCCCGCCTTTGACATAGCAATCGGTGGTCATCAAAATTGTGGATAACCTTGGGATAAGCTAGAATTTGACGCCCAGTTTGTTCCTCCTATCCACAAAAAATGGCTCCAAAATGACAGAGGAACCCCATCGCAACGCCACTCGGCGGGCAGATGCTGATGCCGGTCAGGCACTGTGGCAATCCTGCCTAGAGCAGCTGGCCCAAGATTTGCCAGTGCAGCAGTTCAACACCTGGATTCGCCCTATCGTCGCCCAAGTCTCGGCCGACTTTTCCCGCATTACCTTGTACGTTGCCAACCGCTTTACGCTGGATTGGGTGCGTGCCCAATATGCCGGTCGTATTGCTGCCTTGCTGCAAAATTTGCAGGGCGACCAGCCCATCACACTAGAGCTGGCACTGGCACAACGCGCCCCAGCCGTGCGCCGGGCCGCCCCAGCGCCACCCGCAGCAGCAGCCCCCACCAACCCCGCCCATGCGGGAGCAGCCGTGGCCGAAGCGGCCTTGCCCCCGCCCGTGGCATCAGAAGACAGCGCCCGTGCGGTGCTGCGCAACCGGCTCAATGCCGCCCTGACGTTTGACACCTTGATTGAAGGCACCGCCAACCGCATGGCCCGTGCCGCTGCACTGCATGTGGCCAGCATGCCAGGCCAGCATTACAACCCGCTGTTTATCTATGGTGGCGTGGGCTTGGGCAAAACCCATCTGATGAACGCCGTGGGCAACCGGCTGCTGGCCGACCGGCCCGAGGCCCGGGTGCTCTATATCCATGCGGAGCAATTTGTTTCAGACGTGGTCAAGGCGTATCAACGCAAAACCTTTGAAGACTTCAAAGACCGCTACCACTCGCTCGATCTGCTGTTGATTGACGATGTGCAATTCTTTGCCAACAAAGACCGCACGCAAGAAGAGTTCTTCAACGCCTTTGAAGCACTGCTGGCTAAAAAGAGCCACATCGTCATGACCAGCGACACCTACCCCAAAGGGTTGGCCGACATCCACGCCCGGCTGGTGTCGCGCTTTGATTCGGGACTCACCGTAGCCATGGAGCCCCCTGAGCTAGAAATGCGCGTGGCGATCCTGATCAACAAGGCACGCGCCGAAGGCACCGAGATGGCCGAGGAGGTAGCCTTCTTTGTGGCTAAAAATGTGCGCTCCAATGTGCGTGAGTTGGAAGGGGCATTGCGCAAAGTCATGGCCTATGCACGCTTCAACCGCAAAGAAATTTCTATCCAGTTGGCCCGCGAAGCCTTGCGCGATTTGCTCTCGATCCAAAACCGCCAGATCAGTGTGGACAACATCCAAAAAACGGTGGCTGATTTTTACAAAATCAAAATGGCCGACATGTACAGCAAAAAGCGCCCCGCCAGCATTGCACGGCCCCGCCAGATTGCCATGTACCTGGCCAAGGAACTAACACAAAAAAGCCTGCCCGAAATTGGTGAACTCTTTGGAGGCCGCGACCACACCACGGTGCTGCACGCCGTGCGCAAAATTGGTGCCGAGCGCCAACAAGTCACAGAGCTGAACCAGCAGCTGCATGTGCTAGAGCAGACCCTCAAGGGTTGAACAGCGCCAGTGGCAGGTTTGTTACTGCTGCGCCCGATACAAGCGGGCAAAATGGCAGGTTTTGGTATCTGGCATCCATCCCAACTGGATGGGTTTTGCAGACATATCCACAAGAATATCCACAAGAGGTTGACATGATCGTTTTGAAGGCTCCCCAGGACAAACTGCTGGCAGTGTTGCAGTCGGTGGCTGGCATTGTTGAGCGGCGCCACACCCTGCCCATTCTGGCCAATGTGCTGCTGCGCAAGACGGGCAACGCTTTGCAGTTAACCACCAGCGATCTGGAAATCCAAATCCGCACCACCGCCGAACTCGGTGGCGACACGGGGGACTTTGCCACCACTGTCAATGCACGCAAGCTGATTGACATTCTGCGTACCATGCCTGGCGACCAGACCGTAGCGATAGAAAACAGCCAAAACAAGCTGGTGCTCAAGGGTGGCAAAAGCCGCTTTACCTTGCAAACTTTGCCTGCCGAAGATTTTCCGGTCGTGCAGGAGGCCACCAGCTTTGGCCCCACCTTCAGCGTGCCCCAAAAGACACTCAAAAGCCTGCTGGGGCAAGTGGCGTTTGCAATGGCTGTGCAAGACATTCGCTACTACCTGAACGGCATTTTGTTTGTGGCCGAAGGGCGCCAGCTCAGTCTGGTGGCTACCGATGGGCACCGCTTGGCCTTTGCCAGCGCCACGCTGGATGTGGAAGTGCCCAAACAAGAGGTGATTCTGCCGCGCAAGACAGTGATTGAACTACAGCGCCTGCTCAGCGACACCGACACCGCCTTGCAGATGTGCTTTGCCCACAACCAAGCCAAATTTGGTTTTGGCGCGATGGAGTTTGTCACCAAACTGGTGGAGGGCAAGTTCCCGGA
Source organism: Giesbergeria sinuosa (assembly GCF_042652905.1). Taxonomy (NCBI): domain Bacteria; kingdom Pseudomonadati; phylum Pseudomonadota; class Betaproteobacteria; order Burkholderiales; family Comamonadaceae; genus Giesbergeria; species Giesbergeria sinuosa. The sequence goes on from NZ_JBHSHJ010000005.1 coordinate 142,837, forward strand.
TTACAACCGCGTGATTCCGCGCAATCACAAAAATGAAGTCACGCTGGGCCGCGCACCGCTGCTGGCTTGTCTGCAACGCACCGCCATCATGACGAGCGAGAAGTTCAAAGGCGTTCGCCTGAACCTGGAGCCGGGAATGCTGCGGGTAGCCAGCAACAATGCCGAGCAAGAAGAAGCGGTGGACGAACTCGACATCGACTACGCTGGCGACAGCATTGAGATCGGCTTCAATGTGACCTACCTGATCGACGCCCTGACCAGCATGGGCCAAGACATGGTGAAGGTGCAGTTGCAAGACGGCAACAGCTCGGCGCTGCTGACGATTCCCGACAACGACAGCTTCAAGTATGTGGTGATGCCTATGCGCATCTAAGGCTGCTACGGTCTTTGGATCGATTTTTTCTTGTTCTTGGCCGCCAGCACGCGTTTGCATTGCGCTGGCGGCATTTTGATTTTTACCATTTCGCCCCCCCGTTTTCTCCCGCATTGCCAAGGCTGACCCCATGACCGCTGAACACTCCCTGCCCGAAGACAACGGCAACACCACCCCCGCCGTCTCCAAGATCGACGCCCACCAGGCAGGGGCCAGCGAGGGCTACGGTGAAGGGGCGATTACGATTTTGGAAGGGCTGGAGGCGGTGCGCAAGCGCCCCGGCATGTACATTGGTGACACCTCCGATGGCACGGGCCTGCACCATCTGGTGTTTGAGGTCGTAGACAACTCGATTGACGAGGCACTGGCTGGGCACTGCGATGACATCGTCGTTACCATCCATACCGACAACTCGATCAGCGTGACAGACAATGGCCGGGGCATTCCCACCGGCGTCAAGATGGATGACAAGCACGAACCCAAGCGCAGTGCTGCCGAAATCGCCCTGACCGAACTGCACGCTGGTGGCAAGTTCAACCAAAACAGCTACAAGGTCTCGGGAGGCCTGCACGGTGTGGGGGTCAGTTGCGTCAATGCCCTGAGCAAAAAACTGCGCCTGACCGTGCGCCGCGAGGGCAAGGTGCATGTGCTGGAGTTCAGCAAAGGGGTGGTGCAACACCGCCTGACCCACAGCGTAGACGGGGTGGAGGTTTCGCCAATGAAAGTGGTGGGTGACACCGACCATCGCGGCACCGAAGTGCATTTTTTGCCCGATACCGACATCTTCAAAGAGAACAACGAGTTCCACTACGAGATTTTGGCCAAACGTTTGCGCGAGCTCTCGTTTTTGAACAATGGCGTGCGTATCCGCCTCAAGGATGAGCGCAGCGGCAAAGAGGATGATTTTTCGGGAGCAGGCGGCGTGCGCGGCTTTGTCGAATTCATCAACAAGGGCAAAACGGTATTGCACCCCACATCGTTCTACGCGGCCGGTGAGCGCCCTGCCGAAAGTTATGGCGGCATTCCTGGCACGCACATTGGCGTGGAAGTGGCCATGCAGTGGAACAGCAGCTACAGCGAGCAGGTGCTGTGCTTTACCAACAACATTCCGCAACGCGATGGCGGCACCCACCTGACCGGCCTGCGCGCGGCCATGACGCGGGTCATCAACAAATACATTGAAGAGAATGATCTGGCTAAAAAGGCCAAGGTCGAAGTGACGGGCGACGACATGCGCGAAGGGCTGTGCTGCGTGTTGTCGGTCAAGGTGCCTGAACCCAAGTTCAGCAGCCAAACCAAAGACAAGTTGGTCTCGAGCGAAGTGCGTGCGCCAGTAGAAGACATTGTGGGCCGCCTGCTAACCGACTATTTGCAAGAGCGCCCCGCCGATGCCAAGATCATCTGCGGCAAGATCGTTGAGGCCGCCCGCGCCCGTGAAGCCGCTCGCAAAGCCCGCGAGATGACGCGCCGCAAGGGGGTGCTGGACGGCATGGGCCTGCCCGGCAAACTGGCCGACTGCCAAGAAAAAGACCCCAGCCTGTGCGAAATCTACATCGTGGAGGGCGACTCGGCGGGCGGCTCGGCCAAGCAAGGCCGCGACCGCAAGTTCCAAGCCATTTTGCCGTTGCGCGGCAAAATCTTGAACGTCGAAAAGGCCCGCTATGAAAAACTGCTGTCGAGCCAAGAAATCCTCACGCTAATTACCGCGCTGGGCACCGGCATTGGCAAGGCCACCACCGAAGGCATGGAGGGCAGCAAGGCAGGGGCTGACGACTTCAATATCGATAAGCTGCGTTACCACCGCATCATCATCATGACCGACGCGGACGTGGACGGTGCGCACATCCGTACCCTGCTGCTGACCTTTTTCTACCGCCAAATGCCAGAGCTGGTCGAGCGCGGCCATATCTACATTGCCCAGCCGCCACTGTACAAAGTCAAGGCGGGCAAAGAAGAGTTGTATCTGAAGGACGCTGCGGCGCTGGACGGCTTTTTGCTGCGCATCGCACTCAAAGATGCCAGCGTGACCACCGGCGGAGCCACGCCCCAAACCTTGAGTGGCGACACCTTGGCCGAGCTGGCCCGCCAGCACCAAGTGGCCGAAGCGGTGATTGCCCGCCTGTCGGGCTTTATGGATGCTGAAGCCCTGCGCGCCGTGGCCGATGGCGTGGCGCTGAACTTGGACAACTTGGCCGAGGCCGAAGTCAGCGCCGCTGCACTAGAGGCCAAGCTGCGCGAACTCAATACGTCGGGCACCCCGGCCACGGTGGCAGGGGAGTTTGATGCCCGCACGGACAAACCCCTGCTGCGCATCAGCCGCCAGCACCACGGCAACGTGAAAAGCAGCGTTATTACGCAAGATTTTGTGCTGGGAGCCGACTATGCGGCGCTGGCCGAGGCGGCAGCTACCTTCCGGGGGCTGCTGGGCGAAGGCGCCAAGGTTTTGCGTGGCGAGGGTGAGCGCCAAAAAGAAGAAAAGGTGGCCGATTTCCGCCAAGCCATGCGCTGGTTGATCTCGGAGGCAGAACGCACCACAGCACGCCAACGCTACAAAGGCTTGGGTGAGATGAACCCCGCGCAGCTGTGGGAAACCACAATGGACCCACAGGTACGCCGCCTGTTGCGGGTGCAAATCGAAGACGCCATTGAGGCCGATCGTGTGTTTACCATGCTGATGGGCGATGAGGTGGAGCCGCGCCGTGACTTTATCGAAACCAATGCGCTGCGGGCGGGCAACATTGACGTTTGAGTGTGTATGTAGATGAACCCATAAGCTGAGAAAAAGGCTCCCATAAGTTGAGAAAACTATGGGTGTCTGTTCTTTGATAGTGTGGCGTTTATTCCAGTTTCGTGAATCGCCAGATTCGTACATGCTCAACGGGGATGTGTCCAAGTACCTTCATTCGGAGCCGTTGGATTACCATGCTTCCTTTCGCCAATTGATTGGCTGAAACCCATGAGCGAGAAAATCTGCCCCTTTTGCACCTTGCCAGCAACGCGCATTGTTCAACAAAACGAGCACGCTGTTTGGTTAATGGATGGTTTTCCGGTGTCGCCAGGACACAGCCTCGTCATCCCCAAGCGACATGTAGGCTCGTTTTTCGAAGTAAGCCCGGATGAAAGGACTGCGCTGTTTGAGCTCCTAGAACAGGCAAAACAATCGGTGGAGGCTGAGCTCCACCCAGACGGATTCAACATCGGCATCAATGATGGCCCTGCGGCTGGCCAAACAGTTCCACATCTGCACATTCACCTGATTCCACGCTACCTTGGTGACCTTGCTGACCCCCGAGGGGGTGTTCGCTGGGTTATTGCGGACAAGGCGAATTACTGGAGCACCAAGGTTTGAGCACCCTCATACCGCCGCCTTCGGCCGATGTGCAATTGGGCTTTCTCGCAAAGTTGCAACGCTTGTTTGCCGAGGGTGATTTCACTGCGACCTACAAGTTTGCCCTTCTGACATCCTTAGCTGACCTGGCTCTACAACGCGGCCATGATGACGGACGTGAACTGGTACTGAGCATCAGAGACATTGCGGACAGATTTGTTGAACTCTATTGGCGCCATGCCACACCCTATGGCACAGACAGACCTGATACCCAGCCAGACACCTTGGTGCAGAACATGGGGGCGCAGGCTGCGGTCATCTCAGCCATCGTAGAGTTTCGCAGGCTTCACCGAGTAACTCACCTCACCAAAGCTAAGGTACTGGATAGTTTTTCAGGTCTCATCAGCCAAGTGGCAACGGTAGTTGCCGCCCAACCGCTGAACTATCTGCAAAACTTCGGTGGTGGTACCGACCCATTTTTGTACGAACGGGCTGGGCGAGGCCTGATACGGCTGAAGCCGGGCGTGACTTATTGTTTGCGTCGCTTTTACCCATTCATTCAGCAGCTGTGCCGCAGCCACTGGGTGGGGCACATCAAATCTAACCGTCGCAATCACCCCATTCTGGGCCGTGCTGATGACTTAGAAGACTTTCTGTTTTCTACGGCACGACAGTCTCTGACTGCTCTGGGCAATGAACTGCGCAAGCTTGACGGTTTACGCTGCTTCTATTGCGGCGAGGGTCTCAAAGAAGCCGATGTAGACCACTTTGTACCCTTTTCTCTTTACCCGCGCGACATGGCGGCTAACTTTGTCTTAGCGCATCCAAGCTGCAACAGAAGCAAATCGGACACCTTGGCTGCCAAGCCCCATCTGGAACGCTGGCTGGAACGAATCGACCTCAAGCAAGACCAACTGGCCGAAATTGGGAGCTTGACGGGCATCATGGGAGATCGTGACACCCTTAGTAAAGTGGCCGGATGGGCGTACAGCAATGCCGCAGACTGCCACGCGCGCGCTTGGGTGTCTCCGACCTGCTACGAAACTATCGACACAAGTTACGTGAGGTTGTTTTAACCAATTTAGCTTTAGGAGTTGCATGAATCGCCCCAGGTTCGGTAGATTTTGATGGTCGGGCCTTGGAGATGATGAACCCGTGAATCACTTACCATGTAGGCGTAGATTGTTTTCGGTTGCAGGTGGCACTATGGAGAGCCGCTGAATTTTGTCTGTTTCGATAGCTGCTCAGGCCCCTGAGAAAGCATTTCTTACCTTATGGGTTCATTTCTCTCACTTCATGAGTCACTGTCCGCGCTAACCCATGGATCTGTAGGTATTCAGTTTCTCGCTTTTTGTGACTACCTACAGGCTGCTTCTGCACCCCACCATGAAGTGCTGCAATGAAAATTCAACTGTTGTCCGATCTGCACCTGGAGGTGCATCCGCACTGGGTGCCCGAGCCTGCGCCGGGGGCAGAGGTGCTGGTGCTGGCGGGCGATGTAGGCTCATACCAACACGGCTCGCTGCTGGCCGATGAAGATTTTGGGTTGGCACGCTTTTCACCACTGCCACAGTTTGCGGGCTGGCCCACTCCAGTGGTGTTGGTGCCGGGCAACCACGAATACGATGGTCAGGATTTTGATGCAGCCCAAGAACGCCTGCGCCGCACCTGCGAGCGACTAGGGCTGATCTGGCTGGAGCGCCAAACAGCCGTGCTGAATGGGGTGCGCTTTGTGGGCACCACGCTGTGGAGTGATTTTGACGCACTGGCATTGCGCGAGCCCTCCGCCCCTTTGACGCAGCAATTGCGCCAACGCCAAAAAGCGTTCAGTGCAGCCAACTTTTATCTGCGCAAAACAGGCACCACCTGGCGTGGACAACCTTTTTTGGCAGCGCAGGTGCGTGAGCAGGCTTTGCAATGCCAGCAGTGGCTGCAAGCGGCGCTGGCGCAGCCCTTTGCGGGCCCCACAGTGGTGGTAACGCACTTTGCCCCCAGTTTGCGCAGTGCCGACCCACGCTATGGCTTGGTACCGGGCACGGCAGGCTTTTGCAATGCCCTAGACGATTGGTTGCCACAGGCCCAAGCCTGGCTGCACGGGCATCTTCATGCCCCTTGTGACTATGTGGCCCAAGGGGCACGGCCCGATGGGCAGCCTTGGCAATGCCGGGTGGTCGCCAATCCGCTGGGTTATGCCCGTAAAGGTGAGCAGGATACCTTCCAGCCCCAGTATTGCGTCACCGTATGATGGCTGTTACCTTCGCTTTTACTGACAAGGAGCACACTGATGAACATTCTGTTGGCCGTAGATGGCAGCCCCTTCACCAAAAAAATGCTGGCCTATCTGGCCACCCATGAAGAGTTGCTGGGCACCAATCACCACTACACCGCCTTGACGGTGCAGCCGCCATTGCCCGCGCATGCCCGTGCCTCCTTGAGCAAGGAGCTGGTAGAAGAATACTATGAGGACGAGAGCCAGAAGGTGCTCGATCCGGTGGTCAAGTTCATGGCCACCAAGGGTGTGGCGCTACAGACCATCAGCAAGGTCGGCCACATCGCCGAAACCATTGCAGAGGTGGCCTCGCAAGACAAACATTTCGACCTATTGGTGATGGGCTCGCATGGTCATGGCGCTCTGGCCACGTTGGTGATGGGATCGATCACTACCAAGGTACTGGCACAAACCACAGTGCCTGTGCTGATTGTGCGTTGATGGGTAACGGGGTGGTGGCTATGCCAGCCCCTTCTACACTCAAGGATGCAGGCGGTGCAGTGGATACGACATTCAATGACATGGCAAAAATGGGGCCGATGGGGTACCCCCGTGCTGTTGCTGGTGCTGACAGGCTGTAGCTCTGCACCCCCTACGGCGTCTGCACCTGCGGCTATCCACCGTCCAGCCCCACTGCCGGTGGATTCAGGGCGTCTATCGTCAGAGATGGCACACGACATCGCTATTCATGCACTGGGGCTGGTGGGCACACCTTACCGCTATGGTGGCAATACGCCCGATGGCGGTTTTGATTGCAGTGGCCTGATTGGCTATGTCTACCGCGCCCGCACAGCGGCAGCCCCACCGCGCACCGTGGCCCAATTGGCACAGTGGGGCCAGACAGTGCCTCTGGAGCAACGCCGCACGGGCGATTTGGTGCTGTTTGGACGGGGCCGCACCCCCACCCATGCGGGCATTTATGTCGGTGAGGGCCGCTTTGTCCATGCCCCCTCCACCGGAGGACAGGTGCGGCTAGACCATTTGCAATCGCGCTACTGGTCGGCCCAGCAAGTGGCCTTCTTGCGGCCATAAAGCCGCTGTGGCCGCAGGCACACAGCCATTCCCCCAGAGTTTCCCGAAGTATTAACTTCTCGTTACATACAACGGACTAGGAATTATTTGCATAGAATAGCGCCCCAATCGTTTATAGAAAGGCTTTATTTGCTATTTTATGTATAGCAAAAAAGCCGTCTGTGATCCCACCATTCTGCTGTTTGCGATATGGCATGGTGCATGTAGTATCTGGACACGTTGCGCTCTGGGGCAAGCGTGGCCGTATCTGTATGCCCTTGTGTTCAACTGTCCACCAGCCATTGGATCCATGCCAAGGTCTCCGTCTTACCTCTTGCGCTGTACCGCGCCCATGTTCCTGACCCTGGGAGGGGCAGGGCAATGACGCCCCATCGGGGCATTGTGCTCCCCCTGAGCGCCAGTGTCCGGCGCCAGCAGGCATTGCAGGCCTATGCCATCCTAGATACCCCCGAAGAAGAAGCGTTTGACCAATTGGCCCGACTGGCAGCCCACATCTGTGGTACGCCAATGGCGGTGGTCAACTTCATTGACGATCAACGCCAATGGTTCAAAGCCCGCATCGGCCTTGCGTTGCAGCAAACCGATCTGACGGTGGCCTTTTGCAAACACTGGCTCGATGGCTGTGGTGATGTGGTGGAGATTGCCGATGCCCGCCAGCATCCCTTGTTCAAAGACAACCCGCTGGTCACTGGGGCGCCCCATATTCGGTTTTATGCCTGCGCACCACTGCTCACCTCTGAGGGCGTGACCATTGGCACTTTGCTGGTGATGGACACCCGCCCTGGAGCGTTAAACCCTAGCCAACGTGCAGCGTTGCAAATGCTAGCCAACCAAGTGATGGCGCAACTGCAACTGCGCCGCCAGCACCAGGCACTGCGTTTGAGCGAAGAACGCTTTCATCTCGTCGCCAATGCCACCGCCGACACCGTGTGGGACTGGGATGTGCGCACGGGCCACATTTGGTGGAGTGACTCCTTCCGCACCTTGTTTGGCAGGCGCTCCGATGAGGCCATGCCCGATGCCGATGGTTGGGCACAGTGCATCCACCCCGAGGAGCGTCCACGCATCCTCAAAGCCCTGTATGCCGCCATCCAAGGCCGCGACACCGCATGGTCTGCGGAATACCGCATTGTGCGTGCCGACGCCAGCCATATCTGGGTGCAAGACCGGGGCTTCGTCATCCGGGACGAGAACGGCCAAGCCCTGCGGATGGTCGGTGGCATCCGAGACATCAGTGCCGACAAGCAAGCCCACCTGGATGCGCTACGCGAAGCCCAAACCCAGTCTGCCCTGGTGCATGTGCAGCAGCGGATGGCCGCACTGGATTTGAGCCAGCCAGCCCTGCTCGATCTGGTGGCCCAAGCCACCTTAGACATCACCGGCGCGCGCAGCGCCACCGTAGAACTGCTCGAGGGCGAACAGCTCATCACCCAAGCCAGTGCGGGGCGAGATGCGCCCCTGTTGGGCCGGGTCATGCCCTTACGCCAGTGTGCCGCATGGCAACGCCTGCAAGAAGGCCAGACCGTGCAATGCAATCCAGCCAGTGGCCTGTGCGACGACGTGGGATTGCTGCATGGTCATACACAAGTCCGCTCCACTCTGGTCACCCCCCTGCGCGTAGAAGGCCAAATGGTGGGCTTGCTACAAGCCAGTGCCCGGCATGGCAACGGCTTTATAGCCCGCGACGCAGCCCACCTGCAAATGCTGGCCGAATCGCTGGGGGCACTGTTACACCTGCGCCAAGTGGCCGCACAACTGCGGGCCTCCGAACAACAATACCGGCTGCTCTTCGACTCCCATCCCCAGCCCATCTGGGTATATGCCCTCGACCCAAGCCTGCACATCTTGGCCGTCAACCAGGCCATGCTGGCGCTGTACGGCTACACCGAGCACGAACTGCTGGGTATGACGATGGCCGACCTGTGGCTGCCCGAGCAACGCGTCCAATTCCAGGCCGAAGTGCTGGCCCTGGGCGAAGGCACCGGACGGCGCAGCTTGCAGCACCAGCATGTGCGCAAAGACGGCGAGCTGATCGATGTTGAAGTCTCCTCACGCACCATCGCCTTCAATGGCTGCCCAGCCCGCCAGATCATGGCCACCGACATCACAGACCGGCTGCGTGCCGAACGTGAATTGGCGCGTCTGGGCCGTGCCCAACAGCTCTTGGGTGCCTGCAACGAGGCTATGGTGCGGGCCACCTCCGAGCCAGATCTGCTCGAAGCCGTCTGCCGCATTGCAGTAGAGATTGGCGGCTACCGTTTGGGCTGGGTGGGTTTTGCCCGCGACGACGAAGAAAAAACCATTGAACTGGTGGCCCATGCTGGGCTGAGCAACGGCTACCTTGACACCATCGATCTGTCTTGGTCAGACACCAACCCGCGCGGCCAAGGGCCATCGGGCATCACCGTACGCACAGGCCAGCCCGTCATTGTGCAAGATGTGCGCAGCGAACCCATCTATGCCGAACTATCAGAGCGCCTACTGGCGCACGGCTTTCACGGCGTCATCAGCCTGCCCTTGCGCCACGGCGAGCGCACCTTTGGCCTGCTCTACCTCTATGCCCCCGAAGTGCTGCACATCAGCGCCCAAGAAGCACGACTGCTGCAAGATTTAGCCAACGATCTGGCCTTTGGCATCACCAGCCTGCGCGCACGCCGAGAGCAGCAGCGACTGCACGCCTCCGTGCTCAAGGTGGCTGCCGCCGTCTCTACCGCCACGGGCACTGAATTCTTTGTGCAACTATCGAGTCAGATGGCCGAAGTGCTGGATGCACAGGCAGGCTGCGTGATGCGCCTGCTGCCTCGGCAATATGACAAGCCTCCGCGCGTATCTGCCTTGGCAATGGTGGTAGAGGGCGAACTGCTGCCCACAATGGAATACGACCTCGAAGCCACCCCCAGCATGAAGCTGCTCACGCAGCGCCAATACGTGGTGCCCCAAGGTGCCGCAGACCTCTACCCCAATACCCCCATCACCGCCGGACGGCTACAGGCACAGGCCTATGTGGGCCAGCAACTCTGCGATAGCTCCGGCGACACCATCGGCATGATCTTCGTGCTGTTCACCAAGCCGCTGGCCGACCCCGACTTCGTCATCTCTACCCTGCAAATCTTTGCCGCCCGCGCCTCTGCCGAAATCGAGCGCCAAGTCTCTGACAACCGCATCCGCCAGCAAGCCTCGCTGCTGGACAAGGCCCAAGATGCCATCATCGTCCATGACCTTGAGCACCGCATCACCTACTGGAACAAGAGTGCCGAACGCGTTTATGGCTGGCCGCAATGGCAGGTGCTGGGGCACTCCATCGTCTCGCTGCTCTACCAAGACCCCACCCTGTTTTACCGCGCCACCGAAACCGTCTTGGGCCAAGGTGAATGGGCTGGCGAGATCGTGCAGCACCACCGCGATGGCCACGCCATCGACATCGAAGGCCGCTGGACGCTGGTGCGTAGCGAAGACGGCCAACCCGAATCCATCCTCGCCATCCACACCGACATCCGCCAGCGCAAAGCCACCGAACGCGAAATCCAGCGCCTGGCCTTCTACGACTCGCTCACCGGCCTGCCCAACCGTATGCTGCTAATGGACCGCATGCACCAAGCCTTGGCTGTGGCACGGCGCAAACAGCAAGGCGGCGCCTTGTTGTTCATTGATCTGGACAACTTCAAAACCCTCAACGACACCCTAGGGCACGACAAGGGCGATCAACTCCTGCAACAGGTTGCGCAGCGCCTGAACACCTGTGTGCGCAGCATCGATACCGTGGCCCGCCTTGGCGGAGATGAGTTCGTCGTCATGCTCGAAGCCTTGGGCCCAGACCCCGGCGCCTTGGCCCTGAGCGCCCGTGGCGTGGGTGAAAAAATTCTCTCCACCCTGGCAGCCCCCTACGAGTTGGCAGGCTACCAATACCGCAGTACCCCCAGCATCGGCATTGCACCGTTCCAAGGCGACAGCACCAGCGTGGGAGAACTGCTCAAACAAGCCGATTTGGCCATGTACCAGGCCAAAACTGCTGGGCGCAACACACTGCGCTTTTTTGATCCACACATGCAGGCCGTCGTTACGGCCCGCGCTGCACTCGAGGCCGACCTGCGCAACGCCATCACCCAAGGCCAGTTCTTGCTGCACTACCAACCGCAGGTCAACCACCAAGAACAATATGTCGGCGTAGAAGCCTTGATCCGTTGGTGCCATCCCCAACGCGGCATGGTCTCGCCCGCAGACTTTGTGCCGCTGGCCGAAGAAACCGGCATCATCTTGGCACTGGGCCGCTGGGTGCTAGAGAGTGCCTGCCAACTGCTGGCCCGCTGGCAGCACCAACCCCGATTGCGCCACATCAGCATGGCCGTCAATGTCAGTTCACGCCAATTCCGCCACGCAGGTTTTGTGGAAGAAGTGGCCCAAGTGCTGCACAACACCAAGGCTCCCGCCCAACGGCTCAAACTCGAACTGACCGAAAGCCTGCTGGTAGAAGACATGGACACCACCATCGCCACCATGACGGCGCTGGGCGAACTGGGGGTAGGCTTCTCGCTGGACGACTTTGGCACCGGCTACTCCAGCCTGAGCTACCTCAAGCGCATGCCACTAGACCAGCTCAAAATCGACCAAAGCTTTGTGCGCGACCTGCTCACCGACCCCAACGATGCGGCCATCGTCAATACCATCATTGGTTTGAGCCGCAGCCTGGGCCTGAACGTGATCGCCGAAGGCGTAGAAACCGCTGCACAGCGCGATGTGCTCTTGCACGCAGGCTGTCAGACCTTCCAAGGCTATCTGTTCAGCCCACCATTGCCCGAGTCGCAATTGGAAGACTGGCTACGCCAGCACCAGCCCTAAACCAGACAGGTGCTGGCAGCACCAACTTATTGTGCGGGCGCAGTCCCCCGTGGCCCACGCGGGCCACGACCATCACGGGGGCCAGAGCCATCCATAGGACAGTCTGGATGTTGCCAACCCGGCTGGGCAGCCCCCTCCCCACCGGGCGCGGGTGCCAAAGCACGGCCACCGGGGCTACCCATCATGCGGTAGTGCTGCGCACGGTACGCCCCGTGGTGGGCATCAAAGGTTTTTTGCTGGGCTGGATTCAACTGGGCATAAAACGCCTTCACGGCATCGCCACGACGGTCGGCCTCGGCAGCACGCTGGGCACGCAAAGCACGCATCCGGTCAATGCGCTCAGGGGTCGTCAATTGGGCCGCATCATCCCAGCCCAAACGGGCATGGCGTGGCTGGTGTTCCATCGCTGTGGTGAACTCTGTCCAAGACGCCTCCTGTGCTGGGCTCAACTGCAGCTGCCCTTTAAGTTGGGCCAAATGCTGCGCACGGTGTTCCTGCCAGTAAGCAGCCCGCTGCTCAGCGCGCATGCGGTGGTGGCGGTAGCGTTGCTGCTGGTGGTAGCGTGGCCCACCACGTTGGGCACGGAGGCCGGGACGCGCGGCCGGTGTGGCGGCCTGTGCAGCAGGAGTAGACACTGCTGGCGGGGTAGCTGCAGGCGCAGGCGCCGCTGCCTCCGACTGAGCCCACCCTGGGAGCGACAAGGCAGCCAACACAGCAGTTGCCAACAGTTTGCGAGGAAGGAAGAAGGCCATGAAAAATCCTTTCAGAGGAAAACACCACCAGCACACCCATGCCAGCGATGACACCACAGTATGTTCCTACCAGCTGAAGGTGTCACGCAGTGATCCATGACCTCCGTGCTGGCAGCACAGCCTCCATCATCAGTCCCGCATGTCAGTCGCTGGTGTTGTAGTGCTGCGCCTATGTAAAGATGGCCTGCGCAGCGCCTGACAGACAATCCCACCACGGGGAGGCACCCGCCAACCCTGCATCTACAGAAAGTATGTCCATGTTCAAAAACATGATCATCTACCGCATTGCACACCCGTGGCAGACCGGGCTAGACAAGATCGAAGCGGCGCTGGCCCAAGCGCCTTTTCTGCCATGCAGTGCCACCCAAGAGCGATCTTGGGGCTGGGTGCCACCGCGTGGTGAAGCCCACGGCCCGCTGGCCGAATCGGTGGGGGGCCAATGGTTGCTGCGCTTCATGACCGAGGCCAAGCTGCTGCCCAGCAGCGTGCTGGCGCGCAAAGTGCAAGAAAAGGCCGCCCAGATAGAGCACACCACCGGCCGCAAGCCCGGCAAACGCCAAAGCCGCGACCTCCAGGAGGAAGCCAAACTCGACCTCTTGCCCCAAGCCTTCACCCGACAAAGCAGCATCACCGTATGGATTGATCCACAGGCCCATTTTCTGCTGATCGACAGCAGCAGCCAAAGCCGTGCCGACGAAGTAGTCACTGCATTGGTAGAAGCCTTGCCAGGGCTATCGCTGTGGCTGCTCGACACACAAACAGCGCCTGCCACTGCTATGGCGCAATGGCTCAGCACCCAAGAGCCCCCCTCGGGCTTCAGCCTTGACCGCGAATGCGAACTCAAAAGCAGCAACGAAGACAAAGCCGTGGTGCGCTACGCCCGCCACCCACTCGACATCGATGAGATCCGCGCCCACATCCAAGCGGGCAAAATGCCCACCAAACTGGCACTCAGTTGGGCAGATCGCCTCTCTTTTGTGCTGACCGAAGGGCTGCAGCTGAAAAAGCTGGCCCTGCTCGATGCGGCGCTGGCCGAGCAAAACGCCGAAGACCGTGGCTTTGACACCGACTGGGCCTTGACCACCGGCGAACTGGCCCCCTTCTTGCCTGCCCTGATTGAGGCGTTGGATGGTGAAAGCGAACGCAGCAACGCCACCCCATCGACCAAAACCACCACACGCCCTGACCAAGCTGTGATCACCGGCCCAGCCACCGCCCCCCCCGACACAGCCCCCGCAGAGGCACCGTTCTAATCAGGGTAAATCCGGGAAAATCCCCGGCTTTGTTCAAGCAATGGAAAAATCTCTCTCATGACCGACACCACCACCCGCCCTGCCCTGCCCGACCGCCTCAACATTGACCCACGCAGCCCCCACCATCTGGCGGCTGTGTTTGCCCACGATATTGGCATCCGACTCAATGGCAAAGAACGCTTTGATGTGGAGGAATACTGCATCAGTGAAGGCTGGGTCAAGGTGCCCGCAGGCAAAACCGTAGACCGCAAAGGCCGCCCCTTGTTGCTCACGCTCAAAGGCCAAGTAGAAGCGTTTTACAAATAAGACCGGCGGCCCCAAACCTCCTGCCTATGCCGCAATCCGGTAGCCTTCCTCGGTAATGGCAGCGGCCAAGGCCTCACGCGGTTGCTCGCTCTCTACCTCCACAAGGTTTTGTGCGCGGTCAATACGCACGCTGGCTTGGGGGTCAACGGTTTGCAGGGCTTCGGTCACGGCCCGTTCACAGTGGCCGCAGGTCATGCCGTGGACTTCAAACTGGTATTGCATCAGGGTCTTTCGAAGTGGAAGGTATTAGAAACGCGCATCATCATAAGAAAAATCTGGTGGCCCCATGACCCTCCCTGCTGCATCTTCCCCCCCCTCCCAAGAACTAGATCTAGCCATTGGCGGCATGACCTGTGCCAGTTGTTCGGGCCGTGTGGAACGTGCCTTGCGCAAAGTGCCCGGTGTGCAAGAGGCCACCGTTAACCTAGCAACCGAATCGGCACGGGTGCGTTTTTTACCTTCGGCCACGCAAGACAGCGCCAGCATGGAGGCACTGGTGCGCCGCGCTGTGCGCAATGCGGGCTATGAGCCGCTTACCCCGGCGGCCACCACGGCCCGCGAGCAGCAAGACTCGCCGTGGGCAGGTTTTGCGCCCGTGGCCGTGGGCCTGCTACTGTCGTTGCCGCTGGTGCTGCCCATGCTGGGCGATCTATGGGGCACGCACTGGATGCTACCGGCTTGGGTGCAATTTTTGCTGGCCACGCCAGTGCAGTTCATATTGGGAGCGCGTTTTTACCGTGCAGGCTGGCATGCCATGCTGGCGCGCAGCGGCAATATGGATTTATTGGTCTCCATTGGCACCACAGCTGGCTGGGGACTATCGGTTTGGTTGTGGTGGACAGCCCACCCCGGCCACACCCCCCATTTGTATTTTGAAGCCTCTGCGGTCGTCATCACGCTGGTGCTGCTGGGCAAATGGCTAGAGGCCCGTGCCAAGCGCCAAACCACTGCTGCCATCCGTGCCTTGCATGGCTTGCGCCCCGAAGTGGCACATTGGCTGGGCAAAGGCGGTGAAGTGGATGTGCCGCTGGCCGAAGTGATGGTGGGCGACAGGTTGGTGGTGCGCCCCGGCGAGCGTATCCCGGTAGATGGTACCTTGTTGGACGGCATGACCCAGGTCGATGAGTCCATGCTCACCGGCGAGCCACTGCCCGTGCCTAAAGCAGTGGGTGATACCCTGACCGGTGGCTCCATCAATGGCGAGGCGCGCATCGTGTTGCAAGTGCGCGCGGTGGGCTCAGAAACCGTGCTCTCGCGCATCATCCGGCTGGTTGAAGACGCCCAAGCCGCCAAAGCACCTATCCAGCGGCTGGTCGATCAAGTGGCCAACGTGTTTGTGCCGGTGGTGTTGGGCATTGCGCTGTGTACGCTGCTGGGTTGGTGGTGGGCTGGTGTAGGGCTAGAGACCGCACTGATTCGCGCCGTGGCGGTGTTGGTGATTGCCTGCCCCTGCGCTTTGGGGCTGGCCACTCCAGCGGCCATCATGGCGGGCACAGGAGTGGCAGCGCAGCATGGCATCTTGATCCAAGATGCGCAGGCGCTGGAGCTGGCGCACCGCGTCGATACCGTGGCCTTTGACAAAACGGGCACCCTGACCGTGGGCCAGCCCACCCTGACGGCGCTGGAAGTGCCCCCCCATCTGGATCGCACCGCCGTGCTGTGCGCTGCCGCCAGCTTGCAAACGGGCAGCAGCCATCCACTGGCCCGTGCCGTAGTGCAAACTGCCCAACAGCAAGGGCTGGATGTGCCCGCCCCCGATGCCGTGCACAGTGTGCCGGGCCGGGGCAGCCAAGGCCAAGTGCAGGGCCACAGCTACCTACTGGGCAGCCTGCGTTGGATGCAAGAGCAGGGCGTGGCCTTGGGCAGCTTGGCAGCCCGTGCCGAGCAGTTGCAAACCGAAGGTGCCACCGTATCGGCCTTGGCCCAGCAAACCGCCCAAGGCTGGCAACTACAGGCCGTGATGGCCTTTGGTGACCAACCCAAACCCGAGGCCCAGCCTGCATTGGCACAATTGCGCCAACGCGGGCTGCGCACCGTCATGATCTCGGGCGACAACCAACCCGCCGCCGAAGCAATGGCCCGCCGCTTGGGCCTGCACCCCGAAGCAGGCGAAGTGTGTGCCAACGTACTGCCCGGAGACAAGGCCGCCCAAGTGCAGGCCTTACAAGGCGGCGGCCATGTGGTGGCGATGGTGGGCGATGGCGTCAATGACGCCCCGGCACTGGCCGCTGCTGATGTGGGTATGGCGATGGGCAATGGCACCGATGTGGCAATGCACGCTGCGGGCATCACCCTGATGCGTGGCGACCCCATGCTGGTGGCGGCAGCGTTGGACATCTCTCGGCGCACTGTGGTCAAGATACGGCAAAACCTGTTTTGGGCCTTTGCCTACAACGTGGCAGGCATTCCACTGGCCGCATTGGGCTACCTCAGTCCGGTCATTGCCGGGGCTGCTATGGCACTGAGTTCCGTCTGCGTCATCAGCAATGCACTGCTGCTCAAGCGTTGGCACCCCACGCCATACGAGCAGGCAAATCACCACAATAAATGGCATTAGAAATCAATAGGTTATATAAAAAAACGATGACAAAGGTAGGAAATTTGTTCCGTTAGCATGGCAAACTGTCAAGTTGTTGACAGTTGCCCCAAAAATTGCGGGTTGATACATTTTCCTAAGGAACGCCACACCATGACGATCAATTCGCTCATGCGCCATTTCACTATCCGTTTTCGCATGATGGGGGCCATTGTGGTAGTGATGGGCTTGCTGGGCTTGCTGGGTGGGGCGGGCCTGTTGGGTATGTACCGCATCACCGTGCTGACCGAGAGCTTTCTGGCCATGTCTTACACCGAGCTGCAATTGCTGAGCCAATTGCGGGCAGAACTGGGTGCCGTGCGCATGTACGAAAAAGACATGATCATCAACTACGAAAAGCCCGAGGCGGTGCGCGAGGCACATGCCCAATGGAAAGCCAGCCTGCAAAAGACTGAACAACTGACACAAAAGATGCAGGAGGGCGAGCCTGACGAAGACAACGCCATTGCCAGCAAACTGTGGCAATCGGTGGCCGCCTACCGTGACCGCTTCGAGCCCATCGTGCGCCAACTCGAAAACGGGGGCTACGACTCGGCCACCATTGCCAACCGCATGAGCCGCCAAGCCTTGGCACAGTTTGATGAAGCCGACAAGCTGCGCATCTCCCTAGAAGCTGCCCTGCAAAAAGAGGCCAACGAGGCCGTGGCAGCCCAAGCCCATCTGACCCGCCAAACGCAGATCATGTTTGCCGTGGTGGTCATACTGACCATCCTGATCGTGGGGCCAACCACACTGCTGAACATGCACTCCATTTGCCGCCCCTTGGCCCGCGCCCAGCGGCTGGCACTGGCGATTGCCGGGGGCGATTTGTCCCAGCGCCTGAGCGTGACTGGCCGCGATGAAGTGGCCGACTTGGAGCGTGCTTTGCTGGACATGCAGCAAGGGCTGAGCACCTTGGTGGCCCAAGTGCGTGATGCCAGCGGCAACATTGCCACCGCCAGCGCACAAATTGCCATGGGCAACCAAGACCTGTCCTCCCGCACCGAACAAACCGCCAACCATGCCCAAGAGGCCGTAGGCTCTCTGTCGCAACTCACTGGCACCGTGCAGCAAACAGCCTCGTCAGCACAATTGGCCAACCAACTGGCTACAGCGGCCTCCACCACCGCCAGAAATGGCGGCACCGTGGTGGCCCATGCCGTCGACAGCATGCACGGCATCTCCAGCGCCAGCCGCAAGATTGCCGACATCATCAGCGTGATTGATGGCATTGCCTTCCAGACCAATATTCTGGCCCTCAATGCAGCAGTAGAGGCCGCCCGCGCCGGAGAGCAAGGGCGTGGCTTTGCGGTGGTAGCCTCCGAGGTGCGCAGTCTGGCCGGGCGCAGTGCTGCCGCTGCCAAAGAAATCAAAACCCTGATTGATGCCAGCGTGCAGGCCGTCGATGGTGGGGTACACCATGTCGAAGATGCAGGCCGGGCCATGACCGATATGGTGCAAAGCGTGCAGCGGGTGGGCGACATCATTGGCGAGATCAGTGCCGCCACCCACGAACAATCCACGGGCATCGGCCAAGTCAATGACTCTGTGGCCGAAATCGACCGCATGACCCAACAAAATGCCGCACTGGTAGAGGAGTCAGCCGCCGCAGCCCAGTCGCTGCGCGAGCAGGCCCAGCGCCTGTCCCAAGTGGTGCAGCAGTTTCAACTGGCCGACGGTGTGGGCACCATACCGCCCCGCCAGCAACCGCCCAGCAGTCGGCCCAGTACCAGCAAAGCCCTGCCTACTGCCACGGTAGGCCATCTGCCACGCCTAGGACGGGCCTGACCCGATGGGGTAGCGATCAGGCTGGTACGCAGCCTGTGGTTTTTTGTCTCGCATAGCCTATGATGCTGAGCGTGAATGCCTGCACCCCAACCCTCCAACTGTGCCTACAAGACAAGCCTGTGCTGCGTCCAATGGCGCATGAGGCCCACCAAGCCAGCGGCACGCGGGTGTCATCTTGATGGAAGGGAACGCAGCGTGTTTAACCCAAACGGGCTCGTGCTGCGAAACGCCGCCCTTTAGCAGTAGAAATTACCGCCCTCTAGGGCGGCAAGGATGTCAAATGGGGCACCGCACCATGTCGTTCACACACCTCTGGCCCGCCTTGGTGCGGGCAGTGGTGCTGGTCATGTTAGCCGTTGGGGCACCGGCACAGGCCATGAACAAATGCACGGCCCCAGATGGCAAGATCAGCTACCAAGACGATGCCTGCACCAGTGGCAAGGCAGAAAAGGCCGACATCCCCCACTACAAGCCCCCCCCGCCGCCAGGCACGGCTACCGCAGCCGCCGTGCAGCCTGCGGCCCACGCCACCACCCCGCCCACCAGTCAACCCCAGGCCAAAACCAAAGGCATCACTGAGCATGCGGTGGTACACGTTGGCCCGCGTGGGGGCCGCTACATCCTTTTGCCCACAGGCAAAAAACGCTACCTCCCCAAAGAGCCTTGAGGGGGTGGGCAGCGCCCCACGTCAAGCCTTGCCCAGCGTGGGATAGTCCAGATAACCTTGGGCACCACCACCATAGAACGTGCTGCTGTCCCAAGCATTCAAGGGTGCCTGCTGCTGCAACCGCTGCACCAGATCAGGGTTAGAGATGAATGGCTTGCCAAACGCCACCAGATCGGCGCGGCCGCAACGCACCACCTCTTGGGCCAACTCGCCGGTGTAGCCATTGTTCACCATCCAAACCCCCTTGCCGCCCGCATGGCGATAGGCGGCCTGAAGGGCGGCGTAATCGAAAGGTCGGTCAGGCAATTCACGCGGGCCACCTGTGGCCCCCTCCACCACATGGATATAGGCCAAGCCCAAAGGGGCCAGATGCTGCACCACATATTCAAACAATGGCTGCGGATCGGCATCGGCAATGTCGTTGGCAGGCGTGACCGGCGACAGGCGAATGCCCACCTTGCCACCCCCAATCGCTTCCACAATGGCACGGGTTACTTCCAGCAGTAGGCGGGCGCGGTTCTTGATACTGCCGCCGTAGTCATCCTTGCGTTGGTTGGCACCCGTTTTCAGGAATTGCTCCAGCAAATAGCCATTGGCAGCATGGATTTCCACCCCATCAAAGCCTGCACTCTCTACCGCGTTGCGCGCTGCGCTCTGGTAATCATGCACAATGCCGGGCAGCTCCGACAGGTCCAGCGCCCTCGGGGTCGATGTAGGCACAAAACGGCCTTGGCCTGTGGTTGGGTCCAGCACAAAAGTTTTGCTCTGGGCCGCAATGGCCGAAGGGGCCACTGGCGGCTGATTGCCCGGTTGCAGCGATGTATGCGATACACGGCCCACATGCCACAACTGCACCACCACCTTGCCACCACCATCATGGATGGCATCTGTCACTTTTTTCCAGCCATCGAGTTGCTCAGTGCTGTATAGCCCTGGCACATCGGCATAGCCCTGCCCCTGCGGGCTGATGGCCGTGGCCTCGGTGATGATCAGACCGGCACTGGCCCGCTGCCCGTAGTATTGGGCCATCATGGCCGTGGGCACAGCGCCCGGCGCCCGGTTGCGGGTAATGGGAGCCATAACCACGCGGTTGCTAAGGGTCATGTCACCCACATGGGTGGGAGAGAACAAGGTGGTGGGCATAAGGCAAAACTTTCTTGGTCAGGCACCAATGGTGCTTATTTGAGCAAACCCTCGGCACGCAGGGCGGCCTGCACACCGGGGCGGGCCTCCATGCGCTGCTTGAAGGCCACCAGATGGGGCAGGCCGCTGATATCCACCCCCACAAACTGCCCCCAGCGGGTGGTGGTGTACAGGTAGGCATCGGCTACGCTGAACGCACCGAGCAAATAGTCTTTGTTGGCCAGTTGCTCATTGATCCAAGCAAAGCGCGACAGCAGGCGCTCGCGCAGCAATGGCTTGTAATCTTCTGGCGTGCCGGGGGCAAACAACGGGCTGTGGCCCTTGTGGATTTCGGTGCCAATGAAGTGGAGCCACTCTTGCAAGCGGTAACGCTCCAGCGTGCCATTGGCGGGGGCCAATTGCTTGGCAGGCACCTGATCGGCCAAGTATTGCACGATGGCTGGGCCTTCACGCAGGCGCTCGCCATTGTCCAGCTCCAACACCGGCACATAACCCAGTGGGTTGATGGTGTAAAAATCTGTGCCATCGGGCAACAGATGGGTCTTGGTGCTGGCCACCACACCCTCAAAAGGCAAACCCGACTCGTGCAACACGATATGGGGCGAGAGCGAGCAAGCACCGGGGGAGTAATACAGCTTCATCAGAAAAAATCTCCGGGGTTGAAACATCCAATCCAAAGCACCATGCTATGCGCTGTGGGCTGGCCCTGTGGGCAAGCTCCCGCAAAGGGGGTGGCGCACTCAGGTTTTTTCGTCCGGCTCCAACTCCACAGCTGCCGGTTTGTTCTTGTTTTTGTCCTTGCCCGCCTTGCGGGGTTTGTCCGTCTTGCCCGATTTTTCAGACTTGGCTATTTTTTTGGCCCGCACCACCGCCTGTTTGCTGGGTGGGGTTTGCAGTTCGGCTTCTAGCCGCTCGCACAGGGTGCGCAAAATCTTGATACGGGCGTACTTCTTATCGTTGGCCTCCACCAGCGTCCAAGGCGCAGTGCCGGTGCTGGTGCGATCCACCATATCGCATACGGCCTGTTGGTAGGCGTCCCACTTCTCGCGGTTGCGCCAGTCCTCTTGTGTGATCTTGAAACGCTTAAATGCGATCTCTTCGCGCTCCTTGAAGCGGCGCAACTGCTCATCTTGGCTGATTTGCAACCAGAACTTGACCACGATGGTGCCCGCCTCGGCCAACTCGTGTTCAAAATCATTGATCTCGGTGTAAGCGCGCAACCAATCGTGCTCTTGGCAAAATCCCTCTACCCGCTCCACCAACACCCGGCCATACCAAGTGCGGTCAAACAGCGTAATGTGGCCGTGGCGCGGCAGGTGCCGCCAAAAGCGCCACAAGTGTGGTTGGGCACGCTCTTCGTCTGTGGGTGCAGCAATGGGCACAACTTGGTACAGCCGTGCATCCAGTGCAGCGCAAACGCGCCGGATCGCACCGCCCTTGCCCGCCGCATCCGAACCTTCAAAGGCACAGACTACCGCACGGTGCTTAAAGGCTGGCGAGCGCGACAACTCCGCCAAACGCCCTTGCCAAAGAGCCAACTCGTTTTCGTAGTGGTCTTGTGTCAAAGACAATTGCTGGTTTAGCACCGACAACACGTTGCGCCCATCAATATCGGCCCGCACCAATGGCGTCACCGCAGCACTGGGTGCGTGGGGGCGATCGAGTCGGGCACGCATCGCCCGAAGCAAAGTTTGGCCTACGGTCAGGGATCGGTAGCAGTCGTCACTGCCATCCACCACCACCCAAGGTGCCCAAGGGGTGTTGGTCATGCGCAAAAAATGCCCCGCCACTTCTTGGAGCTTGTCGTGGGTCTTGAGGCGCTCCCAGTTCCACTTGGTCACACGCCAAGCCGTGTGCGGGTCACTCTCCAAATCCTTGAGGCGCTTTTTTTGCGCATCACGCGTCAGGTGGAACCAGAACTTGAGCACCAGCGCCCCCTCGTTGACCAGCATGGCCTCAAAGCGGTTGATCTGGTCGGCATGGGCGTCCACCTCTTGCAACGAGATATTGCCCAAAATTCGCTCCCGGATGGTGTCTGAATACCAAGAACCGGCAAAAATGCCAATGCGCCCTTTGGGCGGCAGCGCGTGCCAATAGCGCCACATGGGCGGGCGTTCACGCTCCTCCTCACTGGGCAAAGAAAATGCCAAGGTAGACAGAAAGCGTGGGTCCATCCACTCGTAGAGCAGGTTAATGGTCTCGCTCTTACCAGCGCCATCTTGGCCACTGATCAACAGCACCACCGGCATTTTTTTGCCCTCGTACAGATCGACCTGCGCCTCCAGCAGCGCCGCCCGCAGTGCCGGAACAGCTTTTTTATAGACCGATTTCTTGACCTTGTGCGCAATCTCTGCGGATTCAAACATGGCGGGCCTCCAGCATGGGAAGCAACCAATATAGCCTTTGGCGGGCCATTTGGGCAGAGAGTTTGAACCGGGTAGCCACCTACCACCCGGTCAAGGTAGCCTTAACGGTCTTCGCGCAACTGGAACACGCTGACGGCACGCACCAGACTCTGCGCCTGTTGCTCCAATGACTGTGCAGCAGCGGCAGCCTGCTCCACCAGCGCCGCATTGGATTGCGTGACCTGATCCATCTGCGACATGGCTTGGTTGATTTGGTCAATGCCCGCACTTTGGTCTTCACTGGCATGGGCGATGTCGCCCATGATGTCGGTCACGCGGCGCACATTGACAACGATTTCATCCATCGTCGCCCCTGCACGCTCCACATGGGCACAACCCGCACTGACATTGCCCACCGAGGCATCAATCAGCGCCTTGATCTCTTTGGCAGCACTGGCGGCACGTCCGGCCAAACTGCGCACCTCAGAGGCCACCACCGCAAAGCCCCGCCCTTGCTCACCCGCCCGTGCCGCCTCCACTGCTGCATTGAGCGCCAGAATATTGGTTTGGAAGGCAATGCCATCGATCACGCTGATGATGTCGGCAATTTTGCGCGATGACACATTGATGGCATCCATCGTGTTGACCACCTGTGCCACCACTTCCCCCCCCTTGACAGCCACCTTGGACGCCGCATCGGCAATCTGGTTGGCCGTTTTGCTGTGCTCAAAATTTTGGCGCACTGTGCTGGTCAGCTCGTGCATAGAGGCCACCGTTTGCTCCAGTGCGCTGGCTTCTTCCTCAGTGCGCGAAGACAGGTCGATATTGCCTGCAGCAATCTGCCGTGTGGCACTGGCCATGTTCTCCGCCCCACTGCGCACTTGGGCCACAATCTTGCTCAAACCCTCGTCCATCTCGCGCAAAGCGTGCAGCAACTCGGCGGTTTCGTCTTGGCCCTGCACCTCAATGGGGCTGCCCAAATTACCAGCGGCCACCTGTTGGGCAATTTGCACTGCCCGTTTGAGTGGGGCCACAATAGAGCGCGTGATCCACAGTGACAGCACCGTGCCCAGCACCAGCCCGGCCAAGGCTTGGGCCAACAGCAGCCAACGGGCGGTGCCAATCTCTTTGAGCACATAGTGCCCAGTATTGTCCACCCGCTGCTTTTGCAGATTGTTGAGCGCGCTGACCTCGGTTTGCAGTGCGTCCAGAGTGGGTAAGGTCTCGCCTTGCAGCAATTGCAGTGCCTTGGAATGCTCTGCGGCCTCTACCAAACCACTGACGCGGCTGAACGACTGCACATAGCGGCCCCGCGCCTCTTGCACACGGGCCAATAGCGCCTTGCCCTCTGTGCCCTGCACCAAACGCTCCAGCGTCGCCAGAGCCTGGTCAATGGCTTGGCGGTTGGCAGCAATTTTTGCCTTACTCTGGGCCAGATGGGCAGCATCAGCAAACAGCACCAACTCCATCGTATGGCGGGCATTGGCCCGTGTCAGGGTGTCGATGGTGCTGGTGGCCTCTGCCTTGACCCAGTCTTCATCCACCAATTGGCTATTGGCTTGGGCTACCCGGCTCATTTGCAAGATGGCAATGGCGGCCATCAGCAACATCATCACCATCAATATGCCAAAACCCAGTTTCAGGCGCAAACCAATGCGCCACCGTGCAAGGCTCCATGTCATTGTGTGTTCTCCTGATCTTGGCTTAACCGGCTGCTGCGCCAATAGACGTCGTCCCCTCCCTCTGCACGGTTCAACACCCGTGCTAGCACAAACATCAGATCCGACAGGCGATTGAGGTATTGGCGGGGCGTGTCGTACAGGGTCTCCTCATTGCCCAGGGCCACCACTGCCCGCTCGGCGCGGCGGGCCACCGTGCGACACACATGCGCTTGGCTGGCAGCACGGTTGCCTGCGGGCAAAATGAACTCCAACAGACGTGGCAATTGCGCGTTGTAGTGGGCCAGTGCCTGATCCAGTTGCACCACCGCCTGCGGTTGCAGCAACTGGTAGCCAGGAATAGACAGCTCCCCCCCCAGGTTGAACAGTTGGTGCTGCACATCGATCAGCAATTCACGCACATCTGATGCCAGTGCCTCACACAACAGCAGCCCCATGTGCGAGTTGAGCTCGTCCACATCGCCCAATGCATGAATACGCAGGCTGTCTTTAGAGACACGCTGGTTGTTGCCCAAACCTGTCGTGCCATTGTCGCCGGTGCGTGTGGCGATTTCTGTCAGGCGGTTGCCCATAAATTCTTTCCCCTGGTCGGTGGCCGCCGCACCGCGCAGGCAGCCCATAGGGGATTGTCGGCCAGAGTGCCCCATAAACCCATACTCGGGCCTTTGAGTCTCTCTATCGACCCGGTGGTATTCTTCGCCTCCCCCGGAGAGTTCGCCCATGCACAGCCCTGCCGCACCGTCCCACGTCCATTCACCTGCATTTGCTCCCCGCACTGCGCCCACAGCATGCCTAGAGGCACTCAAAGCCCGCTTTGGCCCCCAATGCTCCACAGCCCAAGCTGTGCGCGAACAGCATGGGCGTGACGAATCGGCTTATGCGGCTATGCCGCCACCCGATGCCGTAGTCTTTGCCGAAAGCACTCAGGACGTGCGCGACGCTGTGCAACTGGCCCAGCAGTACGCCGTGCCTATCATTGCGTTTGGTGCGGGCAGCTCGCTGGAAGGCCACCTGCTGGCAGTGCAGGGAGGTATCAGTCTGGACGTATCGCGCATGAACCAAGTGTTGTCGGTCAACGCCGACGACCTCACCGTGACAGTGCAAGCAGGCGTGACACGCAAACAGCTCAACGACGCCATCAAATCCACGGGCCTGTTTTTCCCCATCGACCCCGGCGCCGACGCCACCTTGGGCGGCATGTGTGCCACCCGTGCCAGCGGCACCAATGCCGTGCGCTACGGCACCATGCGCGAAAACGTGCTGGCACTGCAAGTGGTGATGGCCGATGGCAGCGTGATCCACACCGGCTCACGCGCCAAAAAAAGCAGCGCAGGCTACGACCTGACGCGCCTGATGGTGGGCAGCGAAGGCACCTTGGGCATCATCACCGAAGTCACGGTCAAGCTCTATCCACTGCCCGAGGCGGTATCGGCAGCCATCTGCTCTTTTCCCAGCATTGAGGCTGCGGTGCGCACCGTCATCCAGACCATACAGCTGGGGGTGCCCATTGCCCGGGTAGAACTGATCGACGCCCACAGCGTACGCATGGTCAATCGCTACTCCAAACTGAGTCTGCGCGAGGAGCCCTTATTGCTGATGGAGTTTCACGGCTCCCCCGCTGGCGTGCAAGAGCAGGCGCAAACGGTGCAAGAGATTGCCCGCGATTTGGGTGGCAATGATTTTGAATGGGCCACCACCCCCGAAGAGCGCACCCGGCTATGGACGGCCCGGCACAATGCCTTGTTTGCCGCCATTGCCAGCCGCCCCGGCTGCAAAGCCATGTCCACCGACACCTGCGTGCCCATCAGCCGCTTGGCCGATTGCTTGCTGGACTCGGTGGCCGAAGCCGATGCCAGCGGCATCCCGTACTTTTTAGTTGGTCATGTGGGGGATGGCAATTTTCACTTTGGCTACCTGATCGATCCCGACAGCACCCAAGAGCGTGCGCAGGCAGAACAGCTCAACCAGTCGCTGGTGCAACGGGCCATCCAAATGCAAGGCACTTGCAGCGGCGAGCATGGCGTGGGCCTGCACAAAATGGGCTTTTTGGTCGATGAGGCAGGGACGCCCGCGTTGGCCGTGATGCGGGCCATCGAACAGGCGCTAGACCCACACAATATCTTGAACCCCGGCAAAATTTTTAGTTGGTAACGCACAGCCACCTCCTACCACCCTTCACCAGCGAGAAAACCACTATGGGCCTTTTTGACGGCGTATTGGGCAATGCCTCCAAAATAGACACCCGCAAGATTGCCGCAGAATTCGAGCGCATTCTGGCACCCGGTGAGCAGGTAGAACATGCTTACCAATTGATCCGTGATTACTTCGTTTTTACCGATAAGCGCCTGGTGCTGGTAGACAAACAGGGATTGACCGGGAGCAAGGTTGAACACCACTCCATCCCCTACAAAAGCATTACCCACTTCAGCATCGAAACCGCAGGCACTTTTGATCTGGATGCCGAACTCAAAATTTGGATTTCTGGCACCCCCGTTCCCCTGCAAAAGCAGTTCAACAAGACACTCAATATCTACGAGGTGCAGGCCGTGCTGGCCAGCTATGTGCTCAAATGAGCCATGGCTTGGCGTGGGATACCGCCCTGCGGATTTTGGCCCTGTGTGTGCTATTGGCCGGTGCTGAAACCCTGCACGGCATCGCACGCACCGTGTGGGCGGTGCCCCGCTGGGGTAAAGAGCGGGCACTCCAGCGCAGCGCCCTGACAGGATCGCTGCTGGCGGGGGCCATTTGCTGGTTCATGGTGCCCGGCCTGGGCTTGCACACCGCTTGGCACCATGCCGCGCTAGGCCTGGGGTTGGCGACCTTCATGGCCCTGTTTGATGTGGCACTGGGCCGATGGCTGATGCACAGACCGTGGCCTCGGATTGCGCAAGAATTTAACCCAGCATCAGGCAATTATTTGGTGTTTGGTTTGGCATTTTTGAGCGCGGCACCCATGCTGGTGCACTGGCTGCGTAAACCATGATTGGTGCCCATGGCGGGAATCGGACCCGCGACCTCTCCCTTACCAAGGGAGTGCTCTACCACTGAGCCACATGGGCAGCTTGTACGCAAAGGAAAAAACTGGAGCGGGATAAGAGGTTCGAACTCTCGACCTATACCTTGGCAAGGTATCGCTCTACCAACTGAGCTAATCCCGCAGATGATGGTTTTTTGAAAACCATGCGCTTACTGAAGTAAGACCGCTATTATATTCCGAAAAACTAACCGTGCAAGCCACCTCACTCAAAAATAGCCGATTCAGGGGCTCACTGGGGCCACCGGGTGCCGAGTGCGCGCCCAAATTCCCATGCCCACCAGCGTGGCAGAGGCCACGCTCAACAGCAAAGCCAGGGCCGAGCCATAAAAAATACCGCCCGTCAAACCACGATCAAGCAAAACACCAAACACGGGAGCCGCCACCGAAAAGCCCAGATCCAGCCCCGAATACACCGTGCCATACACCCGGCCTGTGGCCCCCGGTGGGGCTGCACGCTTGATAAGCATGTCGCGTGAAGGGCCAGCAATGCCCGTGCCCAGCCCTGCCAGTGCCGCCAAGGCCAAGGCAGCAGTGCCCGGCAGCCAGCCTGTGCCTGCCAGCACCAGCAGCACGGCCGATGCCACCAAACAGACCGAGATCGTCTTTTCCAGCCGCACTACCCGCCCCACCAGAAAACCACCCGCCACCATGCCAGCGGCACCACAGAGCATGTAGCCCGTGACCACCAGTGCCGTCAGGTTCAGGGGCAGCCCATACATTTGCTGCAAGGCAGGACTGGCAAAACTCTGAATGGCACTGAGAGCACAGGTGCTCCAGAAAAAGAATGAAAAACACAGCCACACCGATGGCAGGCGCAAAAAGGCCATCGGGTGCTCTGGCGCCGCAGCACTGGCGTGGCTACCGCTGGGATGCCCCCAAGCGCCTTGGCGGTCATCCAAGGCATCTCGCTGCCAAACCATCACCGCCAGCACCAACAACGCCAGCGCCGCACCACACAAGCAGGCCAGCCGCCACGAGCCAGTGGCCGTGGTCAGCCCGGCCATAAACAACGGGGCCACGGCCCAGCCCAAGTTGCCCGAAATACCATGCACCGAGAAGCCATGCCCCAGCCGTGCCGCCGACACCCGCTTGTTCAAAATAGTGAAATCGACCGGATGGAACGGTGCATTGCCCAACCCCGCCAAAGCGGCTGCCAGCACCAGCCCAGCGTAGCCCTGCGCGGTCGCTGCAGTCACACCGGCCAACATAAAGCTGCCCAAAGCAAAAAACAGCACAGGCCGAGCCCCCACCCGATCGACCAAAAAACCCGACAGCGCCTGCCCCACCCCCGAGATGACAAAAAACACCGTGACCAGCCAGCCCAACTCGGCATAGCTGAAGCCAAATTCAGCGATCAGCCACGGAAACAGCGGCGGCAACAGCATGTGGAAAAAATGCGAACTGCCGTGGGCCAAACCAATCAGGCTGATGGTGCGTATATCTTGGCGCAGGGCTGCAGCCTCGGGATGGGCGGGGGCAGACGTGGTACTCATGCAGCCATCTTAGAAGCAGTGCGATTTTCTTGCAGCACAGGGGTTCGGTGTGCCCGGTTGACCTGTATCAACACCGTCATCCAAGGCCATCACCAGAATTCCGGCCCATACAATGGTTTTTTATTCCAACCGGAGGGCTCCCATGAAGCTGCTGAACGACCTTTTCACTACCGACTATGGCCTGATGAGCATCATCGGCATTGCCATGATGGTGGTGGCTGGGGTTGCGTTTGTGTATGTGCTGCAACGCAAGATTGACGCCGACCAAAAGGAGGCCGACCGGCAGAAGTGATTCTGCTGGCAACCCTGTGCCTACCCAGCAGGGGTCGTGGTAGGCGCACACAGCCCGGCCAAGGGCTGGCGTGCCCACTGCTCAAGCCAGTGCCATAGCTGTTGCACCCCATCTTGGGCACCGTGTTGTAAGCCATGATCGGCACCGGGCAACTGGCGCACACACCACGGAGCGGGGCGCTGTCGCATCCGCTGCGCCCATAAGGCAAATGCCTGTGCAGGCACCAACGCATCAGCATCACCCCACACTTGCAACAAGGGCCACGGGCTGTTGCGCAATGGCTGCTCCAACGGCCAGTGCCAAAGGTCGCGCCAGTAACGCAGACTGCGCCCTTGGTAAAGGGTGTGATCGGGCAACGGGCTGGCCTGCGCACGCTCCAAGGCCTGCCATTCAGGCCAGCGGCCTAGGCGTTGTGCTTGCAAGACGGCCGTCTCGCGCGGGTCCAAGCCCGGTGCCGACAACAACACCATCGCGGCCATTCCGGGCACCACAGGTGCCAAAGCAGGTACAAGCTCCGCCCCCTCAGAAATTCCAACCAACACCGTGGGCAGCGTGGCTGTTGGGCTGTGGGCTGTGCGCTGCCACCAGCCCTCTAGCGCCGCCTGAGCCTGCCGATGCCACCATGCCAGCGCATCGGTCTGGACAAAAGCGGGGGCGCACTGGGTCGGTGGTGTCATATGTCCCACCTCAATGCCGGGTTTGTGCAACACCCACACTTCGGCATGGAGCAACCCCGCAAAATAGCGCGGTGCAATGGCACCCATGCCTGCGCAACCAGAGCCGGGCAATACCACAACCCGATAGCGCAACGGTGGCAACAACGCCCCTCGGTGCAGCACGGGCAAATCTGCTTCCCCTGGTGTGGTGGGCCAGCGACTCTCTTGCCAACGGCTGGGGGCCAACAAAGGTCTAGACAGTTCTGTGGGGTGCGAGGCAGGCCAAGCCATTGCATGGGGCCACCACCAAGATAGCCCCAGCAAAAACAACAAGGCCCGCATACAGCGGGCCTCAAGCCGACATTGTTGTGGCATCAACGCAGAATAGTCACGGGTGGAGGCGGGGGGGGCTGGTCTGGATACGGTTCTGGCTCGCCATCCGACAAGGGTGGTGGACGTACACCACGCGACAGACGCGGATCGCTGTAGCCCAACTGATCTACCAGCTGCTCATACACGCTCATTGCCAAACTTTGCGAGGTTTCGCGCATCACCTTGGCCCGGTTGGGTGGGGCAATATCGCCCCGGTTCGACAAAATCTTGGTGTCGTTGCCAGCACCTTGGGCCGAGAAGGCCGCCTTGATTTCGTAAGTACGGGTGTGGATGAGCGAAAAATCCACCAACAGATCTAGCCCATATTGGTGCGTGGCACTGCTCGTGCCTTGCAGTGGCGACAGTGCATCGCGAAACTGCACGCTCGAGACAGCGCCAAACAGCACATAGTCGGCCCCGTTGAACTCGCCCTTCTTGATACGGGCGATGATGTCGCGCACTTCGGGCTGGCGGCTGGGCCGTGCCATGCGTCCCGTTTGCAACTGGTGCAATGCCTGTTCAGCCTTGGTGGGCTGTGGTGCGCCAGCATCAAAGGCTTTGCCTTGTACCAGCCGGAACACCGTGCCGCGCAGCAGTGCGCCCTTGATGTCGTTGGTAAAAGAGTACAGCTGGCGCTGCTCGATATAGCTGTAGCGCCCCGCCACATAGGTAGAGCTGTATTGCTCGCTGGTGGTGCTGCTCCAGCGGGTGTCGCGCGTATGGGAGCTGCCTTGCTCGGTGCCCGCCTCAAAGTATTCCGACACCCGTGGGGTGTAAGCCAGATCGGTGACGGCAATGCGCGGCGCTGGCTGCGCTTGCACGCTGGCAGGGCCAGCCACCCAAGCAGCACCGACTATCCAGGCTGCTGCGGCGGCCAATGTACTTCTGCGTTGCATGGATGCTCCTTTCAGCGGCGGGTAGTTTTGCGGATTTCTTTTTCGTCCTGCCATTCAATGGTGCCCTCTTCCACATCAAACAGCTTGAGCGTGAACTTGTAGTAAACGTCTTTGGTGCCTGCCGTTTGCTTGACGATACTGGTCAGCTCGCCCTCCATGCTGTAGCGGGCAGCGGTCATGTTGCCAATTTTGGCCGTGCTGTTTTGCTTGTACAGGCCGCTCTGGTTTTGGCGTTGCAGCTCATCCACACCGGCCTGCATCTCGTTGATGGAACGCACAAAACGCACTTTGCCCGACTTGACCAGCGCCGTCTGGATCGAGTGCATCACATTGGTGGTGTCGATGTACTCGCTGGTTTTGTTTTTGACGGTAGAAATGGTGACGGTGGGGCGGCCCTGAAAGATGCCCGTCTCGAGCAAGCTGCCGGTCATTTTCTCGGCAATCATTTGCAGGTCGGTAGAACCAAACTCGTTGGTTACCAACTCGACGCCTTTGGCATCGCCGTAGTTGACCTGACGGTCAAAACGGATGGTGGGTACCTGCGGGTTCTGGCAGGCGGTCAGGGTCAGGGTGCCAACCAGTGCGGCCAGCAAAAGGGGATAGCGTGAGAAGGTCATAGCGAAAAGAATGTGAAAAAACAGGCCGTCCAGCCACTCAACGGGGGCGATCCACGTTCATTTCCAGTTGGAAATCGCTGGCTTCGCTGCTGGGGGCTACGCTCTTGACGGTTTGGCGGCCCATACCCATCAGTGGCAATTGTTTCCAGGCTTCGCCATCGCCCACCTGGTTGCCCGCACCATCGACCCAACGGAACCGGTAGTACACCGTGCGCTCACTGTGGCGCATATTCAGCAAATCGGCCTGCACCACCAGCACGCCATTTTTGGGCTGGATGCGCATTTCTGTCACGGCCACGCCTTTGGCATCACTGCTCAAAAACACCTTATCGGCCACCGCAGGGGGGGTGGCTGGATCGTGGTATTGGGCCTGTGCGCTGCCCATCAGGGCAAACCAAGCCGTGGCCGCACTGGCCAGTGTCAAACGGAAATTCATCACACACATCCTCCAGAAAAAAGCCATCACTGCTGCCCACTGGGCAACGGTGCGGGCATGTTAGGCGTACCAACGGGCCAAGACGGATAAGGGCGGGTGCGCTGTGGTGGGCGGCCAGATGAGCGCGATGGGGCTGCCATTGGCTCCACGTTGTGTGCGGGCGGTGGCTCCGCGGCCTCGGCAGGCGCCACCACCGTACGGCGGTTGGGTGCTGTTGTTAGAGAGGTTTTTTTGGTTGGTGGCTGCACAGGGCTGGCGGGTGCAGCCGTGCTGGTGGGAGCGGGCACTGGCCCTGGTGCAGCGCCTGCGGCCAAGGCACCAATGGTGGCCACCTGACCCACCAGAATTTGCTGCTCGTGCAAACGCAGCGGCACCAACGCATATTGCCCGCCCACGTCAATCTCGGTTTCTACTTCGCGGCCATTGATACGCACGCGGTGCTTACCGGGAGGCAAATAACCCCGTGCTACATAAACACGGCCTGGCAACATGCGCCACATGCGGTCGTCGGCTTTTTCGGTGGCAATAGCTGCAATGGCACCCAGCAAGCCTGCCAAAGCTCCGCCTTTTTCTTGCAGTTGGTCTTGCATCACCCCCTTGGCCAACGCGCGGGTAAAGCCGCGCAGCACCATGCCGGGCATCTCGTCCTTGAGAGCACGCCGGGCCATGACGTTCAGATCCACCACCCGTTCCAGCCGAAAGTCGTACCCAGCAGCCGACAACTGGCTCAGCAACGGATCGCGCGATGGCTCTATCACCGGATAGGAAATACTGACCGTGTTGATGCGGTGGTTGATAGGGATGGGCAGGGTGAACGCTTTGGGCTTGCGCGCCGGTGCCTCACCCGCCTCCACCACAAACAACACATCGGTCATGCCTTGGCGGCGCTTCCATGTAAAGCTGGTGCGGCTGTCCAGACCGCGCAAACCTTCTTCCAGCACGCGGGTTTCGGGCTTGAGCTCGATGGCCTTGCGATAGCCAGGTGCCGCCATTCCCGGCTCATTGATGGCTTCGTACAAAAACCCGGCCAAATAGTGCGATAGCGCATTTTGGTAGCCATTTTTCAGAGCCAATACTTCGGGGTCATTGAGGGTCTCGACGGGATAGCCGCTGATTTCCTTGCTGGCACTGCTGGCCCCCTTGGACTTGGCCTCCTCTTCGGCGGCTACCATCTCTTTGGCACGGAACTCGGCAATCACGGCTTCGCGCTCATGGGTGCGCTTGATATCCACACGGGCATTCTCAAAATCGCCCAGCGCCATACGGTTGAGGGCCAACCGGGTAGTGAGCCAGACCTTTTCATAGTCTTGGCCCTCATACACCTTAAAGCGTTCACTGATCAGGCTGGCACCCAAGGTGCCCATCAGCTTTTGTGGGTTGGTCTTGGCAGCCTCTTCCCAGTCTTTGACCTTGGTGTCGGCCAACAAAAAGGCGTTGTTGCTGTCTTCGTAGCGGCCCTGCATGCGCAGCAACTCACCGCGCTCCAAGTTGTAGAGCAGGGCTTTTTTGTCGTCTTCGGTGGTGGCTGTGGATTCGAGCCGGGCCAGCGATGCTGCAACGCCACCTGTGCGGCCCGCCGTTTGCATTTCGGTTGCCAGCTCATCGTGGCTTTTCAGGCTGGCACAGCCGGTCAGGGCCGTCGCTATCGACAAAACCGCCCACAAACGGGCGTGTGGTAAGGGCCGGAGCTTCATGGGAAGTTTTTATGCAAAAAGATGAAGGAGCACACCCCTGCGGGCATTGCGTGCAGGGGCGCCAAGGCTCAGGGCCGCCAGGGCTTACCGGATCGGGCGGTAACCGTCACGAGGATAGTGCGGATAGCGACGACCACGATGTTCCCAATGACCAGGCACCCATTCATCTACACCACGATGGCGCTCCCAATGACCAGGCACCCACATGGCATCATGGTGTGGTGGTGGAGGCCGGTCACGCGCCCAGTGGGGTGGGGGCCGATCTCTCCAATCCCGCCGGTCGTATCGATCGTAGCGGTCGTAACGGTCATACCGATCGCGGTGAGGATGATCGTAGCGTTGCGCTACGGTAACGCCCTCATCTTGTTCCTGCTGTGGGGCTTGCTCCACCCCCGCAGCACCAGCAACAGACGCACACCAAGCCATAACGATGGCTGCTATCGCGTTCTTGTACATGCGAACCTCCTTAGCTTCAGAAACGAGCGGCTGCTGGAACCACTACAGCTTCATTCTAGGAGTGCCTACGCTGGCTGTGTGCAGTTGAATTCACAAATATTTACGCGGCGGCGCGGCCTGCCCCTCAAGCCAACGTCCATGCGGCCAGTGCAGCCAGTGGAGCCGTCTCGGCACGCAGCACCCGTGGCCCCAGTGTGGTGGGCACAAAACCGTGGGCCAGTGCCAATGTCTCTTCGGCAGGACTGAGCCCCCCTTCAGGGCCAGAGAGAAACCATACGGGGCCAGCACCTACCACCGCCCGCTGTAGTGGCTGGGTGCCCGTGCGCAACGAGAGCACCAGCCGTTGTTCTGCGGGGGCCGTGCTGGAGCCTTGGCTTAACCAGTCGGCCAGCGATTGGGCCGCATGGATGCGTGGCACCCGATTGCGCCCGCATTGCTCGCAAGCGGCCACCGCCACGGCCTGCCAGTGGGCCTGCTTTTTCTCGGCCCGCTCAGCCTTGAGCTTGAGCACACTGC
Organism: Giesbergeria sinuosa; assembly: GCF_042652905.1. Lineage (NCBI taxonomy): Bacteria > Pseudomonadati > Pseudomonadota > Betaproteobacteria > Burkholderiales > Comamonadaceae > Giesbergeria > Giesbergeria sinuosa. The sequence continues at coordinate 177,648 of NZ_JBHSHJ010000005.1, forward strand.
GTTCGGCCAGCAGCGGGGTGATGCTGGCTACGCCCAATTCCGTGGCTTTCTCCACCAACCAGTCCATGCGCTCATTGGCCGTGATGCCCGCCAACAGGTGAATAGCCCGCTCGGCTTCGCGCTCGATGGGGTGGTGCTTGCCCACCTGCACCCGCACCTCGCTGCGGCCCATGCGCAGCACCGTGGCCTCAAACTCGCCACCGGCACCTGACCCATCCAGCCCGCCCTGAAACAAGGTGATGGCATCACCCGGTTGCATGCGCAGCACCTGCACATGGCGTGCCGCCCCAGCGGGCAAGTCCACCTCGGCACCGGGCAGCAACTCAACCGGACAGTAAAAGCGTGGCATAGGTATTCCTTTGACTTAGACGCGGCCAAAGGCGTAGCCTACCGGCGCTTGGGTGCCTTCAATCTGGTCAATCAAGCGGCTGAACGGCAGCAGTTCGCGGTAACGCTGGGTGGTGGAGCGGATGTAGTGGATAAAGCGCGGCGCATCGGCCAAGTATTTAGGCTTGCCATCGCGCAAGGTCAGGCGGGCAAAAATACCCGCCACCTTGAGGTGGCGCTGCAAACCCATCCACTCTACGCTGCGGTAGAACTCGCCAAAATCAGCCCCCCAGCCGCTGGCGCTCTGGGCGCCCAACAGCCCGGCCTTGCGCGCCTTCTCCCAATAACGCACCGTGATGTCGAGGATGAAATCCTCCTCCCAACTGATAAAGGCATCGCGCAACAGGCTGGCAATATCGTAGGTGATGGGGCCATACAGCGCATCCTGAAAATCCAACACCCCCAGCGGCCCGCCTGCCGTGGTTGGTGCCATCAGGTTGCGCATCATGAAGTCGCGGTGGACAAACACGCTGGGCACCGACAAATTCTCAGCCACGATGCAATCAAAAGTCTGTGTGAGAAGAGCTTGCTGCTTATCGTCCAACGTCAAGGCCCGATGCTGAGCAACGTACCAGTCGGGAAACAGCGCCAGCTCCCGGCGCAGCACCGCCTCGTCATAAGCGGGCAGCACCCCGGGGCGAGAGGCCAGTTGCCATTGCAGCAGCGTATCGGTGGCCTGCTGGTACCAAGCATAGGCGTCTTGGGGGTGTTCGGGGTGGAGCTTTTCAATAACGGTGTGTTGGCCCAAATCACTCAACAGCATAAAGCCGTGGCTTTGCTCCCAAGCCAGAATGTTGGGCACGCTCAAGCCCGCCTGCTGCATCAGTGCCTGCACTTGCACAAAGGGCTGGCAGTTTTCTTTATCGGGGGGGGCATCCATCACGATGCAACTGCTGCCCGTGGCAGTGTCGAGCCGCAAATAGCGCCTAAAACTGGCATCGGCAGAGGCGGGGCGCAAGGTGTCGGGCAACAACTGGTGCAAATCTACCAGCGGCGTTAACCAAGCAACAAAGGCAGCATGGCGGGCCGGTTCGGCCCAAGTCACGCTGGAGGACAAAGCAACAGCAGGTGTGCAAGCGGGGGGGGAAGAGGGGTGGCTCATGGCGGGCCGGATTCTACAAACCCGGCCACCCCTGGCTCCCGCCAAGGAGGTCAGTAACGCTCGTCTTTGACCAGCACGCCGGTTTTGCGCAGCATCACGGCGTCCCAGCTTTGGCTGTCACGGTTGTCATTGACCAGCTTGAGCAATTTGTCATCGATCTTGCGCAACTCGGCCTGTTGGGTGGGGTTGAGTTCGCCCAAGCGATCATGGATGTGATCACGCAGCTTGTAGAGCTGCTCAGTATCTCCGGCATCATCGCTCCAGAAATCGATATAGCCGTCGTAGCTCTTGAGGCAGCTTTCAATGGTCTTGCGTTCTGACATTCTGGGATTCCTTTGTGGATGGAACGGAAAGAAAAGGTGCAACGGCAGTGGCTCTACCGTTTCGGCGCAGACTCTACAACAGCCACGCCCACTTTTGGACGTGTTGGGGTGCTGCGCATGTGGATAATCTGTGCCTACAAACCCGGCCCGCCCGGCGCGGGTGGTGGGCGGCCCCCGTAGGGGCATGCCCACTGCTGTTTTCCTGGACTGACACCCTTGCCCGACCTGCTTCGCACTCCCTCAATGCCTGTGCGCTCTCTTGCCCGCAACGCCCCACCCTGTACGCGCACGGCACTGGTGCAGCAGTTGATGGCGGCCTTGTGCGCGTTGCCCCTGTTGGCATCGGCACAAGACATGGAGGCAGCATCTGCCGCTGCCCCCCTGGTGTTGCGCGCCAGCCCGCTGTTGCAAGAAACCATCCCAGACGCTGTGCGGGCGCAAATGCCCACGTTTGTCTCGGGTGACCACATAGAGGGTCAGCCCGATGTGCGAGCCGTGTTGGAGGGCAATGCCGAGCTGCGCCGCGCCGATACGGTGATTCGAGCCCAACGCATGGAATACACCGTGCCCGAGGACTTCTTGCAAGCGCAAGGCCAAGTACGCATCAATCGGGCGGGCAATGTTTACGAAGGCACGCTGCTGGAGCTACACGTCAATGCCTTTGAGGGGTTTTTTAACGATGCCCGCTACCAATTTTTGCGCAATGCCGCCCACGGGCAAGCGGCACGGGTCGATTTTTTAGACCGCGACCGGGCCATTGTGCGCCAGGCCACCTACACCACCTGCGAGCGCAGCGATGAGGCCACCTGGCAGCCCGGCTGGATGCTGCGGGCCAACACCATTCATTTGGACATGGCTGAAGAAGTAGGACGGGCCGAAGGTGCAGTGCTGGAATTTCAGGGCGTGCCCATCCTGCCACTGCCGCACATCAGTTTTCCGCTATCGGACAAGCGCAAGTCTGGCCTGTTGCCCCCCACCATTGGCCTCAACAGCACCAATGGCATGGAGTATGAACAGCCCTACTACTGGAACATCGCCCCCAACCGCGATGCCACCTTGCGGGGAGCAATCATGGCCAAACGGGGCGTGCAAGCCGGGGCCGAGTTCCGCTATCTGGAGCCCGACTACCACGGTGAGCTGCGTGGGGATTTCCTGCCCTCAGACCGGCTGCGCCATCGCCACCGCTGGAGCTATGGCATCAAGCACCAGGGCAGTATTGCCACTCCACTGGGGGGTCTGGGCCTGAACCTGAATTTAGAGCGTGTCAGTGACGACCACTACTGGCGTGACTTTGCCCGTGCCGGAACCCAAATCACCCAGCGCCTGCTACCAGGCGATGCCACCTTGTCTTGGGCCGGTGGTGACATGGGCCTGCAACTGCGCACCCTCAAGTGGCAGACCTTGCAAGACGTCTCGGCCCCCATCGTGCCCCCTTACGATCGCCTGCCACAACTGCACTGGCGCTATGCGCCCCCGCAGTGGGGCGTGTTCGATGTCAATGTAGAGGCCGATGCCACACGTTTTCAGGCCCAGCGCAGCCTGACCGGCCAGCCCAATGCCACCCGCAGCTATGCGCTGGCGCAAATCAGCCGCCCCTATCTGGCAGCAGCGGGCTTTTTAGTGCCCCGGCTGCAACTGCACGCCACGCAATACCAGTTTGACAGCCCACTGGCCGATGGCCGCCGCTCAGTCAGCCGCGTGCTGCCCACCTTCAGCCTCGACAGTGGGCTAGTGTTTGAGCGCGACACCAGTTACCTAGGACGCAACTTCCTGCAAACCCTGGAGCCACGGGCTTTTTACACTTACACCCCCTACCGCAACCAGAGCCTCTTGCCGGTGTACGACACCGCTGCCAACGACTTCAACTTTGCCACCATTTACACCGAAAACGCCTTTGGCGGCCACGACCGTCTGGCCGACAACAACCTGCTCACCTTGGGCGTGACCACCCGTCTGCTCGACCCGGCCACAGGCGCCGAGGCTGCGCGCTTTGGCATCGCCCAACGCCTGCGCTTTTCTGACCAAAACGTCACTTTGCCAGGGGCGGCGCCACTAGACGAGCGCCTGTCCGACCTGCTGCTGGGTGCCGGGGTGCAATGGACGCCACAATGGGGGTTGGACTCCACCGTGCAGTTCAACCCCAAAACCAGCCAATCTATCCGCACCACAGTAGGCACCCGCTACAGTCCCGGACACTACCGCACCCTCCACGCTGCCTACCGGCTCCAACGCGGCACCAGCGAGCAAATTGACGTAGGCTGGCAATGGCCGCTCAATGACTTGTGGGGCGACAAAGGGCTGGACTTGGGTGCAGGCCGGGGCCAAGGCGGCGGGCGCTGGTACAGCGTGGGACGGCTGAACTACAGCCTGCAAGACCGCAAGCTGGTCGATACCGTTGTGGGGCTGGAATACGACGGCTGTTGCTGGATTGGCCGCGTGGTGCTCGAGCGCCTGCAAAGCACCGTTACCAGTACCAACACCCGGCTGCTGTTCCAGCTCGAATTTGTGGGCTTCTCACGCTTAACCTTAGGCTCCAACCCCTTGGCCAGCCTCAAGCAGAATATTCCGCGCTACCAATACCTGCGCGAGCAAGTCAGCACGCCCAGCCGCTTCAGCAACTACGACTGAGACTTTTTCCGCCATGAACCACCGTGTCTTTGCCCTGGGCCTTGCCTGTCTGGCCACCTTTGCCACCTCGGGCGCCAGTGCGCAGGGCTTGCGTCCTGCGGCAACCGGCAGCCACACCCCGAGCCTGTCGCGCGCCCTGTCTGCCCCCGTCTTGCTACCCGCACCGGGGAGCAGCCCCACCACACGGCAAGCCGACTACATTGTGGCCGTGGTCAACTCCGAGCCTGTCACCCACAACGAGGTTCAGGCCCGTGTGGCCAGAGTGGCACAGCAACTCGCCGGACAACCCAACCCACCTCCGTTGGCGGTGGTAGAACGCGAAGTGCTGGAGCGCCTGATCCTAGAAAAAATCCAATTGCAACAGGCACAGCAAAACGGCATTCGTGTCGATGACGTGGCCGTGGCCCAAGCCGAACAAATGGTCGCCAGCCAAAACAGCGTCAGCCGCGAAGAGATGTACCGCCGCCTGGCCGCCGATGGCGTAACGCCCGAACGCTTTCGCCAAGACCTGCGCCGCCAACTGCTGCAACAGCGCCTGCGCGAACGCGAAGTAGACGCGCGCGTGCGCATCTCCGATCTGGAGGCCGATGCCTACCTGCGCGAACAAACTGGAGGCCAAAGCGCCGCCTCCTCAGAGATCAACCTCGGCCATGTGCTGATCACGGTGCCCGAGGATGCCTCGCCCGAAGCAGTGGCACAACTCCAAGCCCGCGCCCAGCAAGTGGTCGATCAGGCCCGTGCCGGGGGTGACTTTGCTGCACTGGCACGCAGCTACTCCGAAAGCCCAGAACGCGCCCAAGGCGGCCTGATGGGCCTGCGCCCAGCCGACCGCTATCCTGAACTGTTCACCACCGCTGTGCAGACCTTGCCAGTGGGTGGCGTGGTGGGGCCACTGCGATCGGCAGCAGGCTTTCATGTGCTCAAACTGGTCGACAAGGTCAGCACCAGCAAGCTGCCCCCCATCACACAAAACCGGGCCCGCCACATTCTGCTGCGGGCCACACCACAATTGAGCGAAGCTGCCGCCGTTGAACGCTTGGCCGACTACCGTCGCCGCGTTCTGGCCGGTCAGGCAGACTTTGCTGACTTGGCCCGTGAACACTCACAAGACGGCAGCGCCAAGCAAGGGGGTGATTTGGGCTGGTCGACGCCCGGACGCTATGTGCCCGAGTTTGAATCGGTGCTAGAAGCCTTGCAGCCCAGCGAGATCAGCCAACCACTGGTATCGCGCTTTGGTGTGCACCTGATCCAACTGATGGAACGCCGCCAAGTGCAGCCCAGTCCACGCGAGCAACGCGAGATGGCCCGCTACGCACTGCGCGAAAAGAAAATTGAAGAGGCCTACAACCTGTGGGCGCAGGAGCTGCGCGCACGGGCCTACGTTGAATACCGCGATGCGCCCTGATCGATGAGCTTTGGATGAAACACATACCCCGCAAACGCTTCGGACAGCACTTCCTGTCTGACCACGGCATCATTGATGCCATCGTCCAAGCCATCGACCCACAGCCCGGCCAGCCAGTCGTAGAGATCGGCCCCGGTTTGGCAGCCCTCACCCAGCCTTTGGTAGAGCGCCTGGGTCGCCTCACCGTGATTGAACTTGACCGTGACTTGGCGCTGCGCCTACGGCTGCATGGTCAGCTGCACGTGATTGAGTCCGATGTGCTCAAGGTGGACTTTGCCCAAGTAGCCCAACAACTGGCCGTGCCTAAAATTCGGGTGGTGGGCAATTTGCCTTACAACATCTCCACGCCCATCCTGTTTCATCTGCTGCCCTTTGTGGACGCGATCACAGACCAGCACTTCATGCTACAAAAAGAAGTGATCGACCGCATGGTGGCCGCCCCTGCTACCAGCGACTATGGGCGCCTGTCGGTGATGCTGCAATGGCGTTACGCGATGGAAAACGTGCTGTTTGTTCCGCCCGAGAGCTTTGATCCGCCCCCGCGCGTCGATAGCGCAGTAGTGCGCATGGTGCCCTATGCCGAGCCAGTGGCCCTGAGCCCCAAATTGCTGGAGACTCTGGTGCAGGTAGCCTTTAGCCAACGGCGTAAACTGCTGCGCCACACCCTAGGACGCTGGCTAGACGAACAAGGCTTTGCAGGCCAATTCGATGTGCAACGCCGCGCCGAAGAAGTCCCCGTGACCGAATATGTGGCGCTGGCTGCGGGCCTCAGCGTGGCATAAATGATGCAGTTTCTTGTGGTCTGACCACCGCCTGTATTGGCATCTTTTAGCCACAGCATAGGTGCTCTGTGATGTCACATAACTGATCTACCCAACCAATCCCGCTCGGGGCCATGAGAGCAAGACGGGTGTGCCATTGTTCCAACAACGCCTTCATACACACCCTGCCTTAAGCAAACTCTTACATGATGGCGAGAATCGGGGTCAGTTCTGGTACTTCGTACAGGAACAATGACTGGTACCGTATCAAGTATGTTGGAATTGCATTTCGATGACATACCTGCTGCCACACCTGCAACGCAGCATGGTCTTGGGCACTGTGTAGACAGTGTCAAAACAACGAACCACCAGACAATAATAACAAAGAAATATCTGAATCGATGTTCAGACAAAACCAAAAACACAAATTCAAATAATTACTTATTTGAAAATATAACAAACTGATCATCATCAATCAACATCCAACAGCTGACCCTCAAATTACTAAAGAGGGAATCAACCTCATTAATCACTACTGAGCAATATCACTTCAAAACAATCTATCCAATTGTATTTTATAAAATACAATATTCATCCAATCAAACCACACCTACTTCTACATCTCTTGTGCCAACAGCAATTCTTAAAAGAGGCAATTAATTAACACCTAAAAATCGGCTTTTTCCGTTGGCTGATACCACCCTCAACTATGGCAACAACGGATCATCACCATAGAATACAGAGTGAGCATCAATTCTTGAGCAACAAAACTACCATTCAAAAAATATTGGAGGCGGTTTTCCAGATAAGCGGCTTCGATCAAAATCGCTTAGCACAGTACCTCGGTACATCCTACTTCTCGGTCGTTCGGTGGGAACGTGGAGACATTGAACCTAGCGCAGATATCATCACACAGTTACAACATCTGATAGCAGATATCAAAGCAGGTCGCACAATCGACCTCACCAGCCTCAATGTAAATCGCACATTCGCCTCACGTGGCATCCGATCAGTTTCTGAAGCAAACACCTTCGAAGGCGTAATCGCAATACAAGACGATCCAGGCCCGTATCTGCTTTCTCGGCTTAAACAGGGACCATTTTGGGGCAGAGCACAGCAGGAGCTTGGAACAATCCTGTTAGAACACGTTGAGGCCGCACAAACTGTTGACCAACCAGTGGCCAATGGAGTTTCCGCTGGTAAAAACACCTACACCTACGATGCCCACACTTACCACACTAAAGTACCGCCACAGGGCATAGCCCAAGTCTTGCGAAATTACCTGCCCGCTGGCGGGTTGGTACTCGATCCCTTCGCAGGAAGTGGAATGACAGGCGTTGCAGCACTGACGACAGGACACGATGTTATTCTTAATGAACTTTCGCCAGCAGCTAGCTTCATTGCCGATCGTTTCACGTCCCAATGCAACCCAGCAGCCCTCGCAGCAGCAGCCAAGACGGTTACCAACAGTCTGGCTGAACTGCGAAAAAGACTCTATACAACGCAGTGTCGCACATGTGCCAAAGACACTGAGCTACTGTTCACCGTCTGGTCATATAAGGTGATTTGTACCCAGTGTAGTAGGGAATTCGTACTTTGGGACGAATGCCGCAGCTATGGCGAGACCGTTCGCGAACACAAGTTTCTGCGTGAATTTCCGTGCCCTCACTGCAAGCAACAGATCAAGAAATCACGTCTTGCCCGCACAACCCCAGTTCCTGTCCTTGTGGGTTACAAGTGCTGTAGCAAGATTCAATCAGAGGTTCCTCCCAGCGATGCCGATCTCAAACTCATCTCATCGATACACGCCAATCAATTTGTGGCAGCGGACTTCCTGCCAGACTTCGATTTGCCCGATGGCGTGAACCTCGCACAGCCTAAGCGACATGGCCTGACCAACGTCAAAGATTTTTACACCACTAGAAATCTTGCAGCTATGAGTCAGCTTTGGCAGATGATCCACAGAGTGGAAGACACCAACATCGCAGCATTCCTCGGCTTTGTATTCACATCCCTTTATCAGCGCGTGACGAAACTCTCCGAATACAGATTTTGGGGTGGTAGCGGAAACACCGCAAATTTTAATGTCCCCTACATTTTCAATGAAGCCAACATTTTTCTGACCTTCGAACGTAAAGCACGTTCCATCGTTGACCACCTAGAGACAACCGCCCAGTCCTACAAGGGTCGTAGCCTTGTCCACACAGGTTCAGCAACCAATCTCTCCTTTCTTCCAGATAACTGTGTTGACCTTATTTTCACCGATCCTCCCTTTGGAGCTAATATCAACTACAGCGAGATGAACATACTTTGGGAGTCGTGGCTTAAATTCTATACAGATGCCACAAACGAGGCAATTGTTAACCGGGTTCAAAAGAAAGATGCAAGCAAATATCAAGAATTGATGACGCAGAGCCTTCAAGAATGCTATCGTGTTCTACGGCCTGGTCATTGGCTCGTACTCGTTTTCATGAATTCTGCCGAAAACATCTGGAATCGTATTAGGCATGCCATTATTGATGCTGGTTTCATTATCGAGAGAGTCGATATCTTCGACAAACAACACGGTACATTCAAGCAATTCGTCAGCGACAACGCCGCAGGCGCTGATCTCATGCTCCATTGCCACAAGCCCCAAGCCACAAGCCCAAAAACCACAATGATCGAGGTTACGAACGTAATCTCCGTGAAGGATTTTTTGGAGCGCCGTAGTGGCATTGTTCCCATGCTGCAATACCTACATGTCACACGAAACGCTGATTTCGATTACCGCACGCTCTACAGCGAATACCTAGCTGACAGTCTCCTGCAACACAGCAGAACGCTAGATTTTGCTACGTTCAGACTCCAAGCATCTGACATCCTCAAAACCAAGAAGGTTGTGACGTAATATGTCCTATTTACAAGCATTTACAGACACAGAACAAGAACTAGCGAAACGATGGCTTGCCACACAAGTAGCATCGATGATGGGGAGGAAGCTGGAAGAAGGAGACTGGAGCCGTGTCTACTGCTTGGCTAAAAATATCCCTGATGGAGGATGGAGTAACCTACACATCGATATTAACCATCAAGGCCTCGGACTAGAGATGAAGCTCCTGCGTATTCCAGGGCTTCGTAATAAGCCTATCCAGTCTGTTTGTGGCACTTCGCTGATGCATCCAGCAGCAACGCGCTCCATTCGCATTGAAGACACATCGCGCCATGCTGACGATGTCATGCATGAGGTGTTCCAACAATATGCAGAGTTGATTCAAGAGCGCACCAACCGTGTCAAAGAGGCCGCCCCTCACCGAACACCAGATATGCGTACCGGCTGGCTGATTTGGGAAGATAACCTTACAGAGTTCCTCTACTTCGAAGAGCGGATGCTGCCGCCCAATCCGGAACAATTTACTGCCGAATGGAACATCACACCTGTGAGAGGCTCGCGCAAGGCCAGCAAAAGCCTTTGGATATTCGACAAAGACACGAAAAAGAAACGCTACTCCGTGACCACCAGTGCAGGCATCAAAATCCAACCTTACTTTGACGTACCGCCTCCATCAGACAAAAATCTCTACTATTTCCGCGTTCAAAGTGAACCTGTCAATTCAACAACCATCCGTTTGTGGATCTCGACAGCGACGGCACAGGCACTTAGAAGCAAACTTGGTTCCCTCGACTCCACTACTGTGAGCACAGCGATCCTCAAAGCCATCGAGTGTGTTGGCAAGATTGTGCAAGCACCTGAGGAAGAAGAAGGACTTGCAGTAGCTGTAGAAATCAGTAAGGAAGCTCACATACAGCTCCTTGCTGCGTGGGAAGCCGTTAGCGATGAGCATCATGCCCAATTGCTGCTCAAAGCTCTTGCCTAGATCGTGGGATGGCACACACTTCTAAGATTTCCCAACTCTACACCTCCCAATAGCAGCCCCGCAATCCGTTACCATTGCTCTCAAAGCGATGGTAAGGCCACTCTCGAGCTATTACAGTAGGCAAGAGCTGGGTTAGCGCATCCCGGTACGCTGCTTTCAAAGCCCCCCAACGTGGCATCCTGCCTGAAATTTCTACGCAGAACGCCTTGGGCACGCCAAAGGGTCGAGAACCTGTGTTTCTTCATGCTGCGTGCGCAGCCACGCCTCAACCCCCAACCGCAGGCATAAGCACCTAACCTGTGGTTGTGAGCAGAAATGTCACAATGGACGGGTTTTCCCTGAAGAAAGTGTTCAACAGTCCTGCCAACGGCTGTGCTCGCACACTTTCCCGCACCAACAAGCCCGTTTCCTTACTTTTTTCGCCTATCCACCATGAGCGCCTTTCTTGAAGAACGCGTGCTGTCTGTCCACCACTGGACTGACCGACTTTTCAGCTTTACCACCACCCGCGATACTGCCTTGCGGTTCTCCAACGGCCACTTCACCATGATCGGCCTGCGGGTAGACGGCAAGCCCCTGCTGCGCGCCTACTCCATCGCCAGCCCCAATTACGAAGAACATCTGGAGTTTCTGTCTATCAAGGTCGAAGATGGCCCATTGACATCACGCCTGCAACACATCCAGGTGGGCGATACCATCATCGTTGGCAAAAAACCCACCGGCACACTGCTGATCGACTACCTGTTGCCTGGCAAGAACCTGTACCTGATCGGCACCGGCACCGGCCTGGCCCCCTGGCTGGCGGTAGCCCGCGACCCCGAAACCTACGAACGATTTGACAAAGTGATCGTGGTGCACGGTGTACGTCAGGTGGAAGAGCTGGCCTACCACGATCTGTTTGAGAAAGAACTGCCCGAGCACGAGTTTTTGGGCGATATCGTCAAGGACAAGCTGGTTTACTACCCCACTGTCACGCGCGAGCCTTTCCGCAATCAGGGCCGCATCACTGATCTGATCAACAACGGCACCTTCCCACAAAACATAGGCCTGCCTGCGCTCAACCCCGAGACCGACCGCGTCATGCTGTGTGGTAGCCCCGCCATGCTGGCAGACCTGAAAGAAATGATGGAACAGCGTGGCTTCAAGGAAGGCAACACCACCACGCCGGGCGACTTTGTGATCGAACGCGCCTTCGTCGAGAAATAACCCTTCCTGCCCCGGGTGGATACTGTGCGCCATCCCACCAACCGATCCCTATGGTTCACGATGGCGCCCTCTCTTGCACTGCTGCCACCGGTGTGGCCCATTGCCCTATCCGCCGACACGTAGCATGATCTCATCCATCATCTACCCACTTTTGTGGCCCAAGGTTCGCCCCCTTGGTTTTGCACCATGAACGCAACCTACCTTCCGCAAAATCCCCCCACTCTGCAAGGACTGGTCAAGGCCATTGCAGAAGCCAACGCTGAAGACAGCCTGAGCAACCCACTCACGCCCGCGCAGTGGGAGACTTTGTCGGCCTACCTGCAACCCCATGCGTTAGAGGCTTCCCAGATTCTGTTTGCCAAAGGTGTGCTCGACCGCACCCTGTATCTGGTAGAGAGCGGCAACCTCAGTGTGCATTACGAAGACGACAAACAGCGCCTGCGTATGGCTATGGTCGGCGCAGGCTCTATCGTGGGAGAAGGGGGATTCTTCTCACACCGACCACGCAGCGCCACCGTGCAGGCCGCAGCCCCCAGCCGTTTATGGGCTTTGCCTGCGCTGCGCTTTACCGAATTGTCCAACCGCCAACCCGCCATTGCGCTGGCCCTGTGCATGGCAGCAGGCGCCGTGCTGTCCAAACGGCTGGGCAACCGCCGCCGCCGCGTGGCTGCCACCTAGAAGCTTGGGCAAGCCTTGAGATAACGCAGAATCCACGGTAATGAGAACTCCTACCGCCAAGCAGTCACAGTACACTCTTTCCGGATTTTTACAGGTGCTATCCGAAGAAAGAATGCCATGTCCTTGTTGAGCTGGTTCACGCGCAAATCCACCCCGGCCAAGCCGCGCACAAGCGATGCGGCTGGCTTGCTCAATGCTGACGCCACCGTACCCCTGGTGCCAGGCTCCGATGGTCAGCCACTGCTCAAACCGGCTCCCACCGAACATGCAGCCAACCGCGTCAATGAGCGCATGGAGCGGCGCGAGCTGCTTTATATCGTCGTACGCGATGCAATGGTGCGTGCCGGGGTGCTCTCGGCCAGCTACAAATTCAAGGTGCTGTCGCTCGACCAAAAGGGCCGTCAATTCCTGATCATGATGGACTTGGCCCGCGAATACGGCGGCGAAACCGCCCGTCTGAGTGAAATTGAGGCTTTAATTGCCCAAACAGCCAAGGCCCGCTACGACATTGCCGTCACAGCGGTGTATTGGCGCATCAACGACCATGTAGCAGTGGGCCTGCCCCAAAAGGCTGGGGCAGCTGCTGTAGCCCCAGCCCCCAGCCGTCCAACCGCTCCCACAGCCCCCGAACGGCCTGCACACCGCCCCCGCCCCGTTCCGGTGGCCGCTGCGGCCCCCGTCCCTGTCGCCCCAGAGCTGCCAGTGCATGTCACCCCACCACCAGTGGCCGTTCCGCCCCCGGTGGTGACACCAGTCCATACGCCCGCCCACGGCACCCGATTCGACCCCATCGAGGCCGAAGAGGTGGCGGCCTTCAAACGGGCCTTGGCCAGTGCGGCGGCCGCCCGCCCCGCCAGCAATGTACCGTTGGGGGTCTCGGTGCATTCTGGGCCACTGCGTCAGCCTGTCAGCGACACCGGCTTTGCCGATACCGAAATGCCTGTCGATGCCCGTGGCCCCGACCTGAGCAGCACCCAATACGGCGAACTGCGCTAAGCCGCTCCCGCCTCGGCCTTTTCAGCCGCGCAACAGCTTGTCCTGCGCACCCAACAAGGCCGACGGGTGGCCCGACAGCACCAAGGTATCGCCCGCTGCCAACACCAAGGTGTCGGCCAGCAGGGCAATGCGTCCATTGCCGTGGCGCAAACTCACCACCCGTACTCCCATGGCGTGCAAAGCCAGTTCCCCCAACGGTTGGCCCAGCGTCTTAGCGCCTGGGGGCAGGGTCACGGTAGACAGGCGCTCTTGATCACGCTCCTGCACCGTATCATCATCGGCCCCATGAAAATACCCACGCAGCAGGTTATAGCGGGCCTCGCGCTGATCTTGCACCCGCCGGATCACCCGGCGCATCGGCACCCCCACCAAGGCCAAAGCATGGCTAGCCAACATCAGTGAGCCTTCAATGGCCTCTGGCACGATCTCGGTAGCACCTGCTGCCAGCAAGCGATCCAGATGCAAATCATCCTGCGTACGCACCACCACAGGCACTTGGGGCGCATGACTGCGGGTATGGGCCAACACCTTCAATGCTGCAGGCACATCCAAATAGGTGACAGCCACAGCACTGGCACGCACCAGCCCAGCCGCCACCAGCGCCTGCAAGCGCGTGGCATCGCCATAGACAACCGAATGACCCGCTGCAGCAGCTTGGCGCACCCGGTCGGGGTCTAAGTCCAACGCCATGTAGGGAATCCCTTCTTGCTCCAGCATCCGCGCCAAGTTCTGACCGCAACGGCCATAGCCACAAATAATCACATGCTTGCTGGTATCAATGGCCTTGCGGGCAATTTGTGTCATTTGGATAGATTGCTGCATCCAGTCACTGGCTACCAGCTTCATCACAATCTGGTTGCTGTACATGATCAAGAACGGCGTTGCCAACATCGACAACACCATCGCTGCCAAGATCGGATTCATCAATGCTGGGCGCAACAGGCCATGCTCGTGCATCAGGGCTAACAGCACAAAACCAAACTCCCCCGCCTGCGCCAAGTACAGCCCAGCACGCAACCCCACCCCCGTGGTGGCCCCCATCCCCCGCGCCAGCAGCAAAATAACGCCCAATTTGATCAACAGCGGCACCACCAACAAGCCCAACACCAGCGCCCACTGCTCCACCAGAATGTGCCAGTCCAGCATCATGCCAATGGTGATGAAAAACAGCCCCAGCAGCACATCATGAAAAGGCCGAATATCAGTGCCCACTTGGTGTCGGTATTCAGTCTCTGAGACCAACACCCCGGCAATAAAAGCCCCCAACGCCAGACTCAGCCCCGCCAGCTCAGTCAGCCATGCCAGGCCCAAGGTAATGAGCAACAGATTGAGCATGAACAGCTCATCACTCTTGCGCCGTGCCACCAGCGTTAACCACCAACGCATCAGCCCCTGCCCCCCCGTGAGCAGTACCGTCACCAGCACCACCGCCTTGAGTGAAGCCCAACCCAATGCAGGCAGCAAATTGTCTGGCGAGGCCGCTAATGCCGGAATCAACACCAGCAGTGGCACCACCGCCAAATCTTGGAACAACAAAATGCCCATGATGCGCCGACCATGCTCACTTTCAATCTCAGCGCGTTCAGCCATCAGCTTGACCACAATGGCCGTACTGCTCATGGCTAGCGTGCCCCCCAACGCCAGTGCCGTCTGCCAGCCTACATCCCAAACCCCTGCAAGCCCTTGGGCCAACAACAAAGTACCACCAAAGCCCGCCACCATCGTCAGCAGCACTTGCAGCAGGCCCAAGCCAAACACATCGCGCTGCATCGCCCGCAGCTTAGGCAAGCTGAATTCCAGCCCAATCGAAAACATCAAAAACACCACGCCAAATTCGCCCAGATGGCGCACACTCTCCGAGTTCTGCGCCAAGGCCAGTGCATGGGGGCCAATCAAGATACCGGCGGTCAGGTAACCCAGCATGGGGGGCAGTTTGAGGCTACGGCAAACAACCACCCCCAACACGGCGGCCAATAAATAAAGCAAAGTCAAGGCAAGTGAGGACATGCGCGAATCCTAGCCCAGCCCCTGGGTGTGACCGATAAAATCGGCACATGCAAGCTGCCTCTGGCGCCCCGCGCCCCTTTGACGCCGACCAAGCTCTCCGCTTGGGCCGAGAAACTTTTGACATCGAAACTGCTGCCCTACGGGCGGCGGGTCAGCGCCTGGATAAGCACTTTGCCCAAGCGGTGCAACAGATGCTGCACACGCGCGGGCGCATCGTGGTGATGGGCATGGGCAAGAGCGGCCATGTAGGGCGCAAGATAGCGGCGACCCTCGCCTCTACGGGCACCCCCGCCCTGTTTGTTCACCCTGGCGAAGCCAGCCACGGCGATTTGGGCATGATCACCCAACAAGATCTGCTGTTGGCAATTTCTAACAGTGGTGAAAGTGCCGAACTCAACGCCGTGCTACCCGTACTCAAGCGCCTAGGGGTCACTGTCGTGGCCATGACTGGGCAAGCCCAGTCCACCCTGGCCCGACATGCCGATCTGGTACTCGACACCCAAGTGGAGCGCGAAGCCTGCCCGCTCAATTTGGCCCCCACTGCCAGCACCACAGTGCAGTTGGCGCTGGGCGATGCCTTGGCCGTAGCCCTGCTCGACGCCAGAGGCTTTCGGGCCGAAGATTTTGCCCGTTCACACCCCGGCGGCGCTCTTGGACGCAAACTGCTAACCCATGTCAGCGACATCATGCGCAGCGGCGACGAAGTGCCACGCGTCGCCCCTGAAGCCAGCTTCAGCACCCTGATGCGCGAGATGAGTGCCAAACGGTTGGGCGCTTCGGCCATCGTCAATACCGATGGTCAGGTATTGGGCATCTTCACCGATGGCGATCTGCGCCGCCGCTTGGAGATGGGGGCCGACCTGCGCAGTGCCACTGCGGCCCAATTGATGCACCCCCACCCCCACACCATCACAGAAAATGCCTTGGCCGTAGATGCGGCCGTGCTGATGGAGGAGCACGGCATCACCAGCGTGCTGGTACTCAACGCACAAGACTGCCTCACAGGCATGGTGCATATCGGCGACTTGATGCGCGCCAAAGTCATCTGAAAGGCGGCCGCCATGTCCGCACCTACTCTTGTTTTTGCTCCCGAATTGTTGCTGCGTGCCCAAGGGGTGCGGGTAGCATTCTTTGATGTCGATGGCGTGCTCACCGATGGGGGGCTGTACATCACCGAACAGGGCGAAACCCTCAAGCGGTTCCACACGCTCGATGGCCACGGCCTCAAGTTATTGCAACAGGCAGGCATCATCCCCGCCGTGATCACGGGCCGCGATTCTGCTCCGCTGCGGCTGCGGCTGCGGGCTTTGGGCATTGAACACGCCATTTTTGGCACCGAAGACAAGCGCCCAGCAGCAGAAGAGATTTTGAGCACCTTGGGCCTGCAATGGTCACAAGCAGCGGCCATGGGAGACGATTGGCCCGATCTGCCAGTCATGCGCCGCTGTGCCATCGCCTGCGCCCCCGCCCAAGCCCATACCGAGGTACGCGCCCAAGCCCACTACACCACCACCGCCCCCGGCGGAGAGGGGGCCGTGCGCGAATGGTGCGACTTGTTGCTCATAGCCAGCGGCCACTACCGCCGCCTACTGGCAGCCTACCAAACATGAGCAGTGCCCTGCACCGGCGCTGGGACAGCGTCTCTATGTACCTGCCTGTGCTGCTGATGGGTCTGCTCGCGCTGGGCACCTGGTGGCTGGTGCGCAATGCACCACAAGCCCCTGGCACTGCCGCCGCCCAAGTGCCCTCATCTGGGCCAGACTATTTCATGCGCCAGTTTTCTGTACAACGCTTTGACCCCACAGGCCGGCTCGAGAGTGAGGTGCAAGGCGAGATGGCACGACACTACCCCGGCAACGACACCCTGGAAATTGACCAAGTGCGCATCCAGGCCCGCACCCTCCAAGGCCAACAAACACAAGCCCGTGCAGATCGGGCCCTCAGCAATGGTGATGGCTCCGAAATCCAATTGTTTGGCAATGCGCTCATCACCCGGCAAGGGCCATCGGCTGCATCTTCCCCCTCCATGGAATTTCGTGGTGAATTTTTGCACCTGTGGCCCCAGTCTGAACGGGTACGCTCTCACCTGCCAGTGCGCCTGACGCGGGGCCAAGACCAATTTACCGCCGATACGATGGAATACGACCACTTGGAGCAAGTGTTGCAACTGCGAGGCCGGGTGCGCGGCACCTTGATGCCACCACGACGCTAAGGCGCCCCTGCGTGGGACCACAAACCAAAGGGCACGTTGCGCAAACAACGTGCCCTTTGGTTGTGCAGCAGCCCTTTAGCCTATTGGGCTTATGGGCCTGCTCACTAGATCTCAATAACCACCCTGACCGCCATAGCCGCCACCATCGCGACCACCCCGGCCACGGGGGCCATTGCCATAAGGACTGCGAAAGCCCCCTTCGGTGCGGCCGCCGCTCTCACCACCACGGGCGGCGCCGTAGCCACCGCCGCCGTAGCCGCCTTCACGGTTGCCACCACCATAACCGCCTTCACGACCACCGCCGTAGCCACCCTCACGGTTGCCGCCACCGTAGCCACCGCCACCTTCGCGACCGCCGCCGTAGCCGCCTTCACGGCCACCACCACCGTAGCCACCGCCACCAGTGCGAGCACCATAGCCACCACCGCCATAACCACCACTGCGGGGGGGGCGAGGCTCCATCGGACGGGCTTCGTTGACCACAATGTTGCGCCCACCCATAGACTGGCCGTTCATGCCATTGATGGCGGCCTGGGCTTCAGGATCGCTGCCCATTTCGACAAAACCAAAGCCTTTAGAACGGCCTGTATCACGCTCCATCATCACCTTGGCGCTGGTCACATTACCAAACTCGCCAAATGCCTGGGCCAGATCATCGTCACGCACACCATAGGGCAGGTTGCCCACATACAGTTTATTGCCCATCAAGGGACTCCTAAAAAACACTTTTGACACCGCGATGGAGCCCCGAAAACTCAGTCAGCACACCCTCAGGATACGCTGCGCCCGCCACTACAGGATCACCGCAAAACCAATACGAGCGCCGCCCGCAGTAGCATTATGTCCCGGGGAAATGGGCAAAACGCAAGGATTTTTACAAGCTGTAGTGTGTCTTTTTAACAACGCCATAAAAAAAGAGCCCGAAGGCTCTTTTGAAGTACTTGTTTCCGGCCCGAAAGCCAAAGGTCAAGACTGGGGATTAGTAACCGCCACGGCCACCGCCGTAACCGCCGCCACCACCGTAGCCACCACCGCTGCGGCCACCGCCGCCGTAGCCGCCACCATTGCCACCGCCGTAACCACCGCTGCGGGGGGGACGGGGCTCCATAGGACGGGCTTCGTTGACGACCAGATCACGGCCACCAAAATTTTGACCATGCACGCCTTGGATGGCGGATTGGGCTTCAGCATCGCTGCCCATCTCGACAAAGCCAAAACCCTTGGAACGGCCGGTGTCGCGCTCCATCATGACTTTGGCGCTAGCAACAGCACCGTACTGGCTGAAAGTTTGCTCCAGATCTTGGTCGCGGAAAGAGTAGGGCAGGTTGCCCACGTAAAGTTTGTTGCCCATGAAGGACTCCCGAAAAAACATAAAACGCGATGGAGCCCGACGCAATCAACAAACCTGTGACGACTTCAAAGACGCGAAACTGACCAATCACCGCTAACTTAACCGCTTCTCTGCTGTGGCAGAAAAGCCAAGCCATTATGGGCCAAATTCTCCTGTGCACTGATATTTATTTTTCGACACCCAAGCGCAAGCCCACCCCAGGCTCTGAATTGTGGGATGAATCGAGTCGAAACAAAGATACGGTCTGCACCAAACCTTCTGCCTGACCGCGCAAACTAGCAGCGGCGGCGGCCATCTCTTCTACCAAGGCGGCATTTTGCTGTGTGACCTGATCCATGTGCGTAATGGCCGTACTGACTTCAGAAACCCCAGTGGACTGCTCTTGGCTCGCGGCACTGATGGCGCCCATGATGTCGGCCACCCGGCGCACACTCACCACGATCTCGTCCATCGTGCTGCCCGCTTGCTCCACCAACGTACACCCCGCACTCACATTCCCCACCGACGCCTCTATCAAATCCTTAATCTCTCGCGCCGCCGTTGCCGACCTCCCCGCCAAATTCCTCACCTCGCTCGCCACCACCGCAAAACCCCTGCCCTGCTCTCCCGCCCGCGCCGCCTCTACCGCTGCGTTCAACGCCAGAATGTTGGTCTGGAAGGCAATGCCGTCAATCACTCCAATAATGTCGGCTATCTTGCGCGAGGAGCTGTTGATCGCCTCCATGGTGTGAACCACTTGGGCCACTACAGCCCCGCCCTTCACAGCGACTTGGGTTGCGCTCTCAGCCACTTGGTTGGCTTGGCGGGCGCTTTCTGCATTCTGGTGTACGGTCGCATTGAGTTGCTCCATCGATGAAGCAGTCTTTTCCAAGGCTCCAGCCTGCGTCTCGGTACGGGCGGACAGGTCATTGTTGCCCTGAGCGATCTCGGCACTGGCAGTGGCCAAGCTCTCGGCACTGCGGCGCACTTGGGCAACTACTGGGCGCAATTTGGCACGCATCTGTTGTTGTGCATCAATCAACTGGCCCACCTCGTTGCTTCCATACGGCAGATCAGCCCCTGCCAAATCTCCTTGGGCCACAGCACGGGCCAAGGCTTGGGCTTGGGCCAAAGGCTGGGTGATGGAACGCACAAACACAATGGCCAGCACAACGGTGCTCAGCAATATCAACAACAGCACAGCACCCACCCCAAGCAGGGTCAACTGCTGGCGCTCGGCGCGCTCTTGCAGCCTGACCTCCAGTGCCTCCATCGCCAAGTCATTGACCTTGAACAAGGTATCGATGGTGCGGGTGAAATCATCAAAATAATCCTTGGCAGGCATTTGCAAACTGGCCGCATGGATCAAGTTTTGGTCTGCCATTTGGCGCGTTGCATCGATGCGCGCCTTCAAATCACGGGTCGGGCCTTCCAGCTTTTGGCGAAATTCTGCATGGGCGGCCATAGCCCGATCAAAATTACGAAAGGTCTCTCCATGCAATTCTCCAGCGCGCTGCTGCAAGGCTTGCAAGGTGCTTTTCCCTGCGGGTGACAACACCCCTTGCACCAGAAAACTCGACCCCTGGGCCCGCATGATGCCCAATTTCTCACTCAACATCGGAGCATGCACCAGAGTGGCTTGGATCAGGGCGTTGGTGTCTGCATCAGGATCCATCTGCAACTTGTAGACATAACGCACCTCTTCACCCAGTAGCATGACAGTGGCAATTAACTGGGTGTGCTGTGCTGTGCTTTGTGGTGGCGTCAGGCTGCGCGCCGCCACCTGTGGCTCCAGTGCCTGCCAAGTTTGTTTGATTTTGTCCCAAGCAGCCACATGCACTGCCGGCATCGCTGCTGCGGCAAAACGCTCATCCACCTGTACCAATGCCTTAGCCAAGGCATCGCGTACCGCTGGGCGACGAGCACCCAGCCCTTCGTCTCCGCTGAGCATACTGGCTGACAAGCCACGGTGTATTTGCATCAATTGCACGGCCTTGTTCAGTGCAATCAGTGGCGGAGCGCCCGTCACTTCCATACGCTCATCTGCAATCGTTTGCAGTGCATGCTCCACATACAAGAAGGTAGGCAAGGCCCCCATCAGCAACCCGATGGCACCAAGAATCATGAATTTCTGGAGCAAACTCCAACGGTGCAGCAGCGACATAAGCGTTATGGGTGAGATTGTTCAGGGGCGGGCCGCCTGTAGCACATCGCGCGTCTTGCGTGCTTCGCGGCGAGCGGCATCAGCAAAGTCAGCGCCATTGCTGGCATAAAGGATGGCCCGTGAGGAGTTGACTACGATAGGGCCATTGGGGCGCCAACCTGCACGCACAGTGGCCAAAGCATCGCCCCCTTGGGCACCCACGCCAGGAATCAGCAAAGGCACTGTGGGTGCCAAAGCCCGCACCCGCTCAATCTCAGCAGGATAGGTGGCCCCCACCACCAGTCCTAGCTGACCATTGTGATTCCAAGAGCCCTGGGCCAAACGGGCAATGTGCTCGTACAACAAGGGCTCCCCAGCGATGCTGGCTAATCGCTGGTTCTGAAAATCATCCCCGCCGGGATTGGACGTACGACACAGTAAAAAAGCCCCCTTGCCTGGATAACGCAGGTAAGGCTCTATCGAATCCAAGCCCATAAAGGGCGAGAGCGTGACTGCATCAGCGCCATAACGTTCAAAGGCTTCTTTGGCGTATTGCTCTGCGGTAGAACCAATGTCACCCCGCTTGGCATCCAAGATGATAGGCACCTGTGGCGCATGGCTGCGCATGTGCTGCATCAGGCGCTCTAGCTGGTCTTCTGCACCGTGGGCGGCAAAGTAGGCAATCTGGGGCTTGAAGGCACAGACCAAATCTGCGGTGGCATCCACAATGGCCGCACAGAAGTCATAGATCTTGCGGGGGTCTCCCTGCATGGCAGCAGGAAACCGGGAGGGTTCAGGGTCTAAACCCACGCACAGCATGGAGTTGTTTTGCGTGGCCGCAGCGTGCAGCATGTCAAGGAAGGTCATGGTGCAATTTTAAGGTTCAGCCCACGTCACGCCGCAGATGGAATACCGCTGTGCTGGCTCGAACATTGGGTAAAAAACGCACCTTCTGCCCATTCTGCAAGCCAAAGGCATCCAAGATATGCAACTGGTTCTTCTGTGCCAACACGGCAAAGTCGGCATAGGTACCCACGCGGATATTGGGTGTGTCATACCACTGGTAAGGCAAGCGGCGGGTCACGGGCATACGGCCGCGCAGCACTGACAGCCGGTTGGGCCAATGGGCAAAGTTGGGAAAGGCCACAATACCGGCCTGCCCTACACGAGCGGTCTCGCGCAGCATGGTCTCGGCATTGCGCAGGTGCGGCAGGGTGTCAATCTGCAGCACGACATCGAACGAGTTGTCGGCAAACATCGCCAGCCCCTCCTCCAGGTTCAGCTGGATCACATTGACCCCCCGGCGCGCGCAGGCCAACACATTGGCATCATCGATCTCAATGCCATATCCACTACAGCCACGTTCACGTTGCAAGTAGTCGAGCAAGACGCCATCACCACAACCCAAATCGAGCACGCGCGAACCAGCAGGCACCAAAGCTGCAATGGCCTGCATAGTGGCTTTTTCGGTCATGCAAACTCCTTGGCAATGCGCTGGAAATAAGCGCCGATGAGGTTCATGTAACGAACATCGTCCAGCAAAAAAGCATCATGCCCATGGGGGGCATCAATCTCGGCATAGCTCACATCACGCCGGTTATCCAACAGCGCCTTCACGATCTCGCGGCTGCGCTGTGGCGAAAACCGCCAATCAGTGCTAAAGCTCACCAGCAAGAATTGGGCCGTAGCCCGCGCCAGGGCTTGACTCAAGTCACCACCAAACGCACGGGCTGGATCAAAGTAATCCAAGGCACGGGTGATGAGCAAATAGGTATTGGCGTCAAAGTACTCACTGAACTTGTCACCTTGGTAGCGCAAATAGCTCTCAATCTGGAATTCGATGTCTTGGGTGCTGTATTTCAGCTCCAAGCCCTCGCGCAATTGGCGCCCGAACTTCTCGTTCATCACATCGTCACTCAAATAAGTGATGTGACCAATCATGCGGGCGATACGCAACCCGCGTTTGGGCACCACACCGTGTTGGTAGAAGTGACCACCGTGGAAGTCTGGATCGGTCACGATGGCCCGCCGGGCCACTTCATTGAAGGCAATGTTTTCTGCATTGAGGTTGGGCGCACTGGCCACCACCACCGCGTGACGCACCCGCTCAGGGTATTGCAGTGTCCAGCTCAATGCTTGCATACCGCCCAAACTACCCCCCAGCACGGCGGCCAACTGCTGCACCCCCAAGCAGTCCAACAAACGGGCCTGGGCATTGACCCAGTCCTCCACTGTGACCACTGGGAAGTCTGAGCCATAGACCTGACCTGTCTCTGGGTTGGTATGCATGGGGCCAGTGGAGCCAAAGCAAGAGCCCAGGTTGTTGATGCCAATGACAAAGAACCGATTGGTATCGACTGGCTTGCCAGGGCCAATCATGTTGTTCCACCAACCTTCGCTTTTTTCCTGACCCGCATAGACACCTGCTACGTGGTGCGAAGCGTTCAGGGCATGACAGACCAAGACGGCATTGGAACGCTCCGCATTCAAGGTGCCATAAGTCTCGTAAGCCAGTGTGTAGTCACGGATACGGGCACCGCTTTGCAATGACAGCGCCTGTGGAAAGTGCAGAAATTCAGGGGTGGCGATGAACGACATAGAAAAGCCCGGCAACGCTAAAAACGGGGCCGGGCAAAGCTGTCGGTCTGTCTTTAGCTGGATTTATAGAGCGCCCGCAAGCTGTGGCAAATCGGCGCATGGGGCCACTATAGCAAAAGCAAGTTTGTTTGGCAGGCCAATAGGGTTAAGCACAAGGGGTGTAGCGCCTGTCTTGGGGCTGGAATTCCCCACAAAAGTTATCCCAGGTTGTTATCTTTTTTCTTATGTATATATTTAGTAGTAGTAGTAGAAGGAACCGTTTTTCTGTGGATAAGTGAACTTTTTCTTTATAAATCAGTGACTTAGTCAGTGGATAACCCTGTGGAAACCACCCTTGTTTTCCTGTGTCCGAAAAATGAACAACTTTGGAGAAGTTCACTACCCTGTGGGTAACTGCATAGTTATTCAAAAAATTTCCACAGGGTTATCCACAGGCAAAATGGTTTCATTTGCTTACAAGTAGCTGCGCAAGTAGCGTCCAGTATGGCTGTCAGGATGGGCTGCCAAGGCTTCAGGGGAGCCGGTGGCGACCACAGTGCCGCCACCGGCTCCGCCCTCTGGCCCCATGTCGATCAGCCAATCGGCGGTTTTGATGACGTCGAGGTTGTGCTCAATCACCACAATGGTGTTGCCCGCATCACGCAATTGGTGCAACACCTGAAGCAGCAAGGCAATGTCAGCAAAGTGCAGCCCAGTGGTGGGTTCATCCAGGATATAAAGGGTTCTGCCTGTGTCGCGCTTGCTCAGTTCTTGTGCCAACTTGACGCGCTGTGCTTCTCCGCCTGAGAGCGTTGTGGCGCTTTGTCCGAGGCGGATATAACTCAGACCAACATCTAGCAAAGTGCGGAGTTTGCGGGCAATGCTGGGTACGTCTTTGAAGAAAGCGTATGCGTCTTCTACCGTGAGTTCCAGAATTTGTGCAATGTGGCGGCCTTTCCATTGCACTTCTAGGGTTTCGCGGTTGTAGCGTTGGCCGTGGCAGACATCGCAGGGCACATAGACATCGGGCAGAAAGTGCATTTCGACCTTCACCACGCCATCGCCTTGGCAAGCTTCGCAGCGGCCACCGGCCACATTGAAGGAAAAGCGCCCAGGGCCATAGCCACGCTCTTTGGCGGTGTGGGTTTCGGCCATCAGTTCGCGGATTGGGGTAAACAGGCCGGTATAGGTGGCTGGGTTGCTGCGTGGGGTGCGGCCTATGGGGGATTGATCGACGTTAATGACTTTGTCGAAGTAGTCCATGCCTTCGAGAGCCTCGTGGGGGGCTGGTTCGTCGTGGGCGCGATAAAGCTGTCGGGCAACGGCTTTGTGCAGAGTGTCATTGACCAGTGTGCTTTTGCCAGAGCCGGAAACACCTGTCACGCAGGTGAGCAGGCCCACCGGAAAATCCACACTGATGTTTTGCAGGTTGTTGCCTTGAGCACCAATGAGGCGCAATTGCTGTGTGGCCTTGGGTGGCGTACGCCGCATGGGCACAGGAATGGATTGTGTACCTGCCAGATAGCGTCCGGTAGGCGATTGGGGATTGGCACGCACTTGCTCGTAACTGCCTTGTGCCATGACTTGTCCTCCGTGCATCCCAGCGCCCGGCCCCAGGTCGATGATGTGGTCGGCCGCGCGCATCATGTCTTGGTCGTGTTCCACCACAATCACGCTGTTGCCAATGTTGCGCAGGTGTTGCAAGGTAGCAATCAAGCGGTCGTTGTCTCGTTGGTGCAGGCCGATACTGGGTTCATCCAGTACATACATTACGCCCGTCAGGCCCGAGCCAATTTGTGAAGCCAGCCGGATACGCTGGGCTTCGCCACCGCTCAGGCTTTCGGCACTGCGGCCTAGGCTGAGATAGTTCAGGCCTACATCATTGAGAAATTGCAGACGGGTCAGAATTTCGCGCACTATCGGGGCGGCAATCTCGGCCTTGGTACCCGATAGTTGTAGGCCAGAAAACCAAGCATGGGCCTCGGCCAATGTGCTGTGGCTGATGTCTTGGATGGCTCGGGCTTGGGGGCCGTGGCCCACTTTGACGTGCCGGGCTTCGCGGCGCAAGCGTGCCCCTAGGCAGTCGGGGCAGGGTTGGGTGCTGCGCCAGCGGGCCAATTCTTCACGCACGGCGCTGGAGTCGGTGTCGCGCCAGCGCCGTGCCATGTTGGGCAAGATGCCTTCAAACGGATGTTGCTTGACGATGGCTTGCCCTTTGTGGGTGCCACTGCCCAAAAAATATCGAAAGGCAATGGATTCATGGCCCGAGCCATACAAGATCACCTGTTGTACGGTGTTTGGCAAGGCAGCAAATGGGGTTTCCAGATCAAAGCCGTAATGTTGGGCCAAACTCTCTAACAAGGCAAAGCCAGTGCTGTTGCGCCGATCCCAACCGTGGATGGCTCCACTGGCTAAACTCAGAGAGGGAAAAGCCACTACCCGTGTCGCATCAAATACTTCGCTGTGGCCAATGCCATCGCAGCTTGGGCAAGCCCCTAATGGGGCATTGAAGGAGAACAGACGAGGCTCTAGTGTGGGCTGGGTGTAGTGGCACACCGGACAGGCAAACTGGCTGCTCAACAGGTGCTCGCTGCCCGTATCCATTTCCAGCGCCAGCACTTGTCCGCTGGCATCTGGGCCGGCCACACGCAGCGCGGTCTCCAAGCTCTCGGCCAGCCGTTGCTGCACTTCGGGGCGCACCTTGAGCCGGTCGATCACCACATCCACATCGTGTTTCTCTGTTTTTTTCAGCGGGGGCAATTGCTCGTGCGTGTAAATCTGCCCATCCACCCGAAAGCGGACATAGCCGCGGGCCTGCATCTCTTTGAACAGTTCGGTGAATTCGCCTTTGCGCTGGCGTGCTATGGGGGCCAGCACCATCAAGCGGGTGTCTGCGGGTAGTGCCAGCAGGGTGTCTACCATTTGGCTGATGGTTTGTGCTGTCAGTGCCTGACCGTGCTCAGGGCAGTGGGGGGTGCCGGCCCGTGCATAGAGTAGGCGCAGGTAATCGTGGATTTCTGTCACCGTACCCACCGTGGAGCGTGGATTGTGGCTGGTGGCTTTTTGTTCGATGGCGATGGCAGGAGACAGTCCCTCAATCCAGTCCACATCAGGCTTGTCTAGCCTCCCTAAAAATTGGCGGGCATAGGTAGACAGGCTTTCCACATAACGGCGCTGGCCTTCGGCATAGAGGGTGTCGAAAGCCAGACTCGATTTGCCTGAGCCTGAGAGCCCGGTGATGACCACCAATTGTTCACGCGGGATGTCGAGATCAAGGTTTTTTAGGTTGTGCGTGCGCGCCCCTCGGATGCTGATGCAGTGGTGCCGGGCCAGGGCAGCCGCCAGTGGGCGGCCTTCTTCAGTGGGAAAAGCAGGGTTGTCTGAGGGGGGGAGGGAAAGTGCGTTCACGGTAGATGTGGCAGGCGGACCAAAGCTGACCATGATAGGGACAGCCCATAGGCCCAAGGCATCCAATCGGCGCTTCGCGCACAATCACCCCCTTTGGCGGCTGTTGTCTGTCGTGCCGGGTGTGCTGCCCGCGTCTGAGAACCCACTGTGTCTTCTTCTCCTTCTTCTTCTCCCTCTGTAGCGGCTTCGGACAAGCCGGTGCGTGCCTTGATGACGGCACTGGAGCGCCGCTCTAGTGTCTCGCTGGCACTGATTTTTGCCTTGCGTATGTTGGGCCTGTTTTTGGTGCTGCCCGTGTTTGCGATTGAAGCGCGCCATTACCCCGGTGGCGATGACCCTGCACTGGTCGGGTTGGCGATGGGCATCTATGGCTTGACGCAAGCTTGTCTGCAATTGCCCTTGGGTATGGCATCGGACCGTTTTGGTCGCAAGCGCATCATCGTGTTGGGCCTGCTGGTGTTTGCGGTGGGCAGTTTTTGGGCGGCTGGGGCCGATAGCCTGATGGGCTTGTTGTGGGGCAGAGCGTTTCAGGGGGCAGGTGCCGTGTCAGCGGCTGTCACGGCCTTGTTGGCCGATCAGACCCGTGATGTGGTTCGCACCAAAGCGATGGCATTGATCGGGGGAGGGATCGCCCTGATGTTTGCACTGGCTCTGGTGTTGGCTCCCCTGTTGGCCTCCCAGATAGGCCTGGGGGGTTTATTTGGTCTCACTGGTGCTTTGGCACTGTGTGGTGTGGCTATTGTGGTTTGGTGGGTGCCGCCGGAGCCAGTACAGCACCAAGAGGCTGCCCGTGGCCGTCTGGTCGATGTTTGGCAACACCCTGCGTTGTTGCGTCTGAATTTGGGTGTTTTTGCACTGCACACGGTACAGATGGCTATGTGGGTGGCGGTGCCTGCCTTGCTGGTGCAGGCAGGATTGGCCAAAGGGTTGCATTGGCAAGTGTATTTGCCTGCGGTGTTGGTGTCCTTTTTGTTTCTGGGGGGCTTGTTCGCGTTGGAGCGGCGTGGCCATCTGCGTGCGGCTTTGTTGGGCGCGATTGCTCTGGTGCTGTTGGTGCAGGTTGGGCTAGGCTGGATGGCTGCCAGTGTCCAGATGCCTTCGCTGTGGGTGTTGGGTGGGTTGTTGTTGGTGTTCTTTTGTGGCTTTAACGCTTTGGAGGCCAGCCAGCCCAGTCTGGTATCACGCATGGCACCGGCACAGATGCGTGGTGCAGCATTAGGGGTGTACAACACGCTGCAATCCTTGGGCTTGTTTGCTGGTGGAGTGCTGGGTGGAGTTTTGCTCAAAGGTGGAGGAGCTGCTTTGTTGTTTACAGTCACCACTGTGTTAACGCTGCTGTGGCTGTTGTGGACTTGGCCTTTGCGTCTTGTGGGGCGGGTGCCAGAGTAAGGTAGGCTGTGCACGGAAAACGACGGTTGGAACAGAAGCCTTATGCGGCACAATCAGCCGTTTGGCGCGTCGCGCACCCTCTCCTTTCAAGGTAAAGCAGCATGGCATCCATCAACAAAGTGATCATCGTCGGCAACCTGGGCCGTGACCCAGAAATGCGTACTTTCCCCAACGGCGATCAGGTGGCCAATGTCACCATCGCCACCACCGATAAGTGGAAAGACAAGCAAACAGGAGAAACCCGCGAGCACACCGAATGGCACCGCGTGGTTTTTAATGGCCGTCTGGCTGAGATCGTTGGGCAGTATCTGCGCAAAGGTTCGCAGGTCTATGTGGAAGGCTCCCTGCGCACCCGTAAGTGGACTGACCCTACAGGCGTAGAAAAATACAGTACCGAAATTCGTGCCGACCAGATGCAGATGCTGGGCAGTCGTCAGGGCATGGGCGGTGCTGGCCCACAAGGAGACGACGGTTACGCCAGCGATGCTGGCGGTTACGATGCCCCACGTCGTGCCGCACCAGCTGCACCCCGTATGGCGTCCCCGGCTGCACGCCCTGCCCCAGCAGCTCCTGCTCCTATGGCACCGCCTGCGCGTCCAGATGCCGGTTTTGGTGGTAACTTCGAGGACGATGACATCCCCTTCTGAAACGCACCTGTTTAAGAGGTGCTGACGGTGGCAATCACGCCACCACCCAAACAGACATCACCGTCATACAGCACCGCCGATTGCCCTGGCGTGACTGCCCACTGGGCGTCGGTAAAGTCCAAGGCAAAGTGTTGAGCGTTGGTGGGGGCTAGTGAGCAGAGGGTATCTTGCTGGCGGTAGCGTGTCTTGGCGGCATAGACGCCTGCCGCAGGGGGGTGGCCTGCTGTCCAGCTGGCCTCTTGTGCTGTCAGTTGGTGCGATAAAAGCCAAGGATGGTCGTGGCCTTGCACCACCCGCAGTACGTTTTTGTCTAGCTCTTTGCGTGCGACAAACCACGGTTGGTGTTCTCCACCACCTCGTTGGGCACCTTGTTCTTTGATGCCCCCAATGCCCAGTCCTTGGCGCTGGCCCAAGGTGTAAAAGCTCAGGCCCACATGTTGGCCGATTTTGCGGCCCCGTTCGTCCCAGATAGGGCCGGGTGCATGGTGAATGTAGCGGTTCAAAAACTCCCGGAAAGGCCGCTCACCAATGAAGCAAATTCCCGTAGAGTCCTTTTTTCGGGCATTGGGCAGGCCAATCTCTTCGGCAATCCGGCGCACCTCGGTCTTGTGCAGTTCACCCACCGGAAACCACGTCTTTGCCAACTGTGCTTGGTTGAGCCTATGCAAAAAATAACTTTGGTCTTTGCTGGGGTCTAGTCCCTTGAGCAGTTCAAACAGCCCTGTGTCTTGGTTTTGGCGCACGCGGGCGTAGTGGCCGGTGGCAATCTTTTCTGCTCCTAGCCGCATGGCGTGGTCTAGGAACGACTTGAACTTGATCTCGGCATTGCACAGAATATCTGGGTTGGGTGTGCGTCCTGCTTGGTATTCGCGCAGAAACTCGGCAAAAACCCGGTCTTTGTACTCTGCTGCAAAGTTGACATGCTCGATTTCAATGCCAATCACGTCGGCCACTGCCGCTGCATCTACAAAATCGATGTTTGACGAGCAGTATTCACTGTCGTCATCATCTTCCCAGTTTTTCATGAAGATGCCGACTACCTCGTGCCCTTGCTGTTTCAGCAGATAGGCCGTCACGGCCGAATCCACGCCACCACTCAGGCCAACGACCACACGTTGCTTGCTCATGGGGTGCCTTCCATGTTGCGTGCGTGGGGGTGGGTGAGCACACTGGCATCGGTATGGATCAGATCTACCGGGTGGCGCTGGCCTGCCAAATAGTCTTCAATACATTGCAGCACCAGCGGGCTGCGGTGGCGCTCGGTGCTGGCCCGCAGCTCTTCCAGTGTCATCCAGACGGGGCCGACGATGCCTTCATCCAGAGGTTGGTCAGGATGATGCTGTCCTAGCGTGCCGCAAAAGGCAAACCGCAGGTAGGTGATGTCATGCCCGGTGCGCGTACGGGTAAAACGGTTCAGATACACCCCTACCAGCCCTGTGGGGGTGAAATCGTACGCTGTCTCTTCCAGCACTTCACGGGCGCAGGCAGCCATGGGAGACTCTCCGGGGTCTAAATGCCCGGCAGGGTTGTTCAAACACAGGCCATCGGCAGTGTTCTCCTCGATCAGCATGAATTTTCCGTCGCGCTCGATGATGGCAGCCACGGTGACATTGGGTTTCCAGCGGTTTGGCATGGGCGCATTATCGCTATGGGCCGCATGTGATTCGGTGGTGTAGTGGAACCACTCCCCTGGGTCTGGTCTCTGAGGCGCTATGGGGCATGTCATCATGGCAGCCATCCCGATTCGTTCCATTGCCACAGGAGTTTTGCAGATGAATCCCGAACAACAGCGAGCCTTGTTGACCATTGCCTTGTACGCCGCTTTTGCTGATGGTCATAAAGCCGACAGTGAGCGCGAGACCATTCGTCAAATGGCAGAGTCTCTCTCCGACACCCAAGGTGCTCACCCACTCACCTCGTTGTACCAAGACGTGCTATTGCGGCGGGTGTCAGTGGCTGGCGCGGTACAGGCCTTGAGTGATCCAGCCCACCGCCAATTGGCTTATGAGATGGCCGTGTGTGTCTGCGATGCAGATGGCAGTCAAAGCCAAGCCGAGCGACTGTTTTTGGCAGATCTGCGCCACCAATTGGGTTTACCTGCCGAGTCTGTGCAGGCTTTTGAGTCCCAGGCAGACAGTGTGGCCGCTTGGGCGGCATCTGTGCCTGCACCACCAGCAGTTGTCCCAGCGGCAGCCAATACACCTTTGCCAGGCACCGGCCTGTTCGCCCAATGGCAGACTCCGGCAGCAGCAGCAGCAACTGCTGCTGCTGCAGTGGTTGCCTCCGCAGCGACTCCTGCCCCCCTGCCGGTCACTACAGTGCGGCCATCAGAGGCTGATCTGGACAAAAGCATCCTCCATTACGCCATCCTGAATGGTGCGCTGGAGTTGCTGCCCCAATCTTGGGCTTCTATGGCCATCATTCCGTTGCAAATCAAAATGGTCTATGCCATTGGCAAGGCACATGGTGTCGAACTGGACACCGGTCACATCAAAGAGTTTATTGCCGCAGCTGGTGTGGGGCTGACTTCGCAGTACTTGGAGCAGTTTGGTCGCAAACTGATGGGGGGGATGTTGGGCAAGGCACTGGGTAAAACGGCAGGTAAGCTTGGCAGCACTGCCACCGGCATGGCTTTTTCGTTTGCTACCACTTATGCCTTAGGCCAGTTGGCCAAGCGTTACTACGCGGGTGGACGCAGCATGAGCACCAATGTGCTGCGCTCAAGCTACCAAGACCTGCTGGCCCCGGCCAAACAACTACAAACCCAGTATCTACCACAAATTCAACAAAAAGCATCTACGTTGGATGCCGCCCAGATCATGGCATTGGTTAAGGGGCGAGGTCTTTGAAATACAGCGTGTAGAAATCGGCAGCTTTTGTGCGTTGGATCAGGTTTGATGTTTATGGACAGGGGTGCAATCTTGTTTTGCAATGCAAAAATGCGGGCTCTTTTTGACTTGCACTTTTCCGTTTGACTCTTTCCAAGGAAGTCCTTATGCCACCTATATCCCCGCCACCCAGGCGCAGTCTGCTGATTGGCACCCGTCTGGCGCTCGGATTTGGTTTGCTCATCACCATGATGCTGTGCATGGTGGTGGTGGGTTTGTTGCGCCTGACCGATGTGGCTGAGGCCAATCGTCATCTGATTGAAATCGAGTGGGTCAAAGCGGATGCTGCCAACACCCTGAGCACCATTGCTTTAGCCAATACCCGCCGCACTATTGAAATTGTCACGGCCCCCGATGCTGCCCATCGGGCCAAAATGCGTGCCGACATCTTGGCTGGGCGTGAGGCATTCTTGCAAGCCTTCAAAAAGCTACAAGAGCTGGTAGAGCTGCCTGCAGCCAAGGCACTACTGACAGAAGCCGAGCAAGCGCGGGCGCGTTACGTCACTTCGCAGGCCAAACTCAATGAGCTGGTGGATGCCGGGCGGTTGGACGAAGCCGCCTTAGAAATGAACACCCATACGCTGCCTGCGCTCAACACCGTGCAACAACGTGTTGATGCGTTGGCCAAGCTAGAGCAGCAACTGGTAGTGCAAAGCGGGGCCATTGCCCGCGACCAAGCCCATACTGGGCGCGTGTTGCTGTTGGGGCTGGGCGCAATCGGTTTGTTCAGTGCGGTAGTACTGGCCGTTTGGATCACACGTTCCATCACCATGCCATTGCGCAGTGCCGTGAAAGTAGCCCAGGCCGTTGCGGCTGGTGATTTGAGCAGCCACATTACAGTGCATTCCACTGACGAAACAGGGCAATTGCTCCAAGCCTTACAAGAGATGAACGCCGGCCTGTCTCGCATAGTGATTGAAGTGCGCAGTGGCAGTGACACCATCGCGATTGCCACTGGGCAGATTGCTGCTGGCAACCAAGACCTCTCCTCGCGTACCGAAGAGCAGGCCAGTGCCCTACAGCAAACGGCTGCGTCCATGCAAGAGCTGGCCAGCACCGTCAAACAAAACTTTGATAGTGGAAAACACGCCAACACCTTGGCTGAATCGGCGGCGCAGGTGGCGGTCAAAGGTGGGGCTGTGGTCGCCCAAGTGGTTCACACGATGGAGGCGATCAATGACTCCTCACGCAAGATAGCCGACATTATTGGAGTGATTGACGGCATTGCCTTCCAGACCAATATTTTGGCGTTGAACGCAGCGGTAGAGGCGGCGCGGGCGGGAGAGCAGGGCAGGGGTTTTGCGGTGGTGGCGAGCGAGGTGAGGAATTTGGCGGGGAGGTCGGCGACGGCGGCACGAGAGATCAAGGATTTGATAGAGGCGTCGGTGGGGAACGTGAGTGCGGGGTGTACGCTGGTGGAACAAGCGGGCAGCACGATGGATGAGATCGTGGTGAGTGTGCGCCGGGTGGCCGACATCATGCGTGAGATCAGTATGGCCAGTCAGGATCAGACCCAAGGCATCGATCAAATCAACCAAGCTATGGTGCAGATGGATCAGGTCACACAGCAAAATGCGGCGCTGGTGGAAGAAGCAGCCGCTGCTGCCCAAGCCCTAGAGCAACAGGCCCATACACTGGTTCATACTGCCAGCGTCTTCCGTTTGGGTGGTGTACCCTCCGAGTCACTGGTGCTACAGCGTTGATGGCTGTTGCGCACCACCCAAGAGGAGACCAAAATGGCTTATTTTGTCTGGGCCGATGACATGGTCATCGACAATGGCCCCATTGACGAGGACCATCGCAAACTGGTGGAACAGGTCAACACATTGCATACAGCCACCAGCGAAGGGCGTGGCAACGAAATCGTGGAAGCATTGCTGGCGCAGATCATTGCCGACACAGAAGAACACCTGCGCCATGAAGAGCAGCAGATGGAACAGGCCAAATTTCCAGATTTGGAGCGTCACAAACAGGGCCACGCATTGTTTGTAGCCCAGCTGCGGCGACTTCAACGCAAGCACCAAGGAGGCAGCATCACAGTAGCCTCGGAGTTATCCACAGCCTTGCGCGATTGGCTGTCGCTGCACATCCGGCGCAACGACAAGGAGTTGCGCACTTTCCTAGAACAAAAACGCCGCACCACCACAACAATGGTGCGTGCCCTCAGGTAATGCCCTGGGCCTGCAAGAACGGCACATAAGCCTTATCGGTGCGCATGATGTGCTCCAACAGCCAGTGCTTCAAAAACTCCATCAGTTCATAAGGCACATGCTGACCGTCTTCAAAATCGGTCAGTGCGTTCATGATGGTGCCAGTAAAACGGTTGTGTTGTGCCTTGTGTGCCCCGATATCTGGGTAGGCGTGTCGCTCAAACCATTCCTCCTCCATGATGAAGTGGTTCATGGTGTAGTCCATCAGCCCTTCCAGCACATGACCAACAGCAGCCCTGTCAGGGGTCTCTGCAGTCAATGCATCGTGCAACTCGTTGATCAAGTCCACCAGCCAGCGATGCTGCTCATCTACCTCTTGGATGCCCACAGCAATCGCATCATTCCACGGCATGAATGTCATCCGGCTTCTCCTTCGATAGGGACAGGCCTACTCCTGCCTGTTTCTTTGGCATGGTAAACGGAGAAGCCACCGTTCTATCGTCTGGATTAGTACCTGTTTGTGATCTGTTTGTCGTTTCTGTTGCGTTATCACTTGGGGCTTTGGATTCGATTGTCCCAGTAGATGAAATTGTTTCCCATTCAATATCGGCATCACAGCCGGTGCCAGCAGCAATCCAGCGTTGGGCCAAGCGGCGGCACCAGTGCAGTAGCCAAGGATGCCGCCACCCCGTAATCCTTGTTGGGTCTGTCAACAATCCACATTGGTAGCGTCTTAAGGCATCATCCCAGAGCAAGGCACGGCACGCCCCTGTACGTCGTCCAGACACCCAGATGCCCAGCGGACAAGGTTCAGCCAGACAACACAGGCCACAACCATTGCATGGAGTGCTCCAGGGAGGTTTAGTGGGAGCCTCACGGTGCCATGCCACTACCGTCAGCACAGGTGGGCAAGCATCTTGCTTGCCTGAAACAACCACACCATTGCAAGGCATTGATGTCTTGTCTGGAGGTAGATGGAGCCAATTTGGCATGTTTTGATTTCGGGACACACATCCCATGAGTGCAAAAACAGATGCTTTCAAACGCCAAGTCCTGCGTTTGGCTGGAGCATATCTGGTCGTGGCCATCAGCGTTTTACTGGCGCTGGGCTGGCCTTTGCATGAAAACTACCTGCGCAGCCGGGTCGAGGTGATCGAGGCCAGAGAGCAAGGCTATCTGAGCATCGCCGACCACATGGTGCATAAAGAGTTTTTAGAGGTCGCTGGTGATCTGGGCGTGATCAGTACCTCTGCTGTGCTTACCGACTTCCTCGACCAACCCAATCCATTGCACCACCAACGGTTGACCCTGGCATTGGAACAAGTGGTGCGCAACTATGGGCGTTATGTCGATCTACAAGTGCAGAACCTGCAAGGCCAGCCCTTGGTACAGGTAGAGCGGGTGGCGCTGTTGCAGCAGAACCACCTATCACAGGTTGCCGCCTCGGGTGCCAATCCTGCCACGGTGCTGCGCATCAGCACGCCCGTGTTCAACAGCCGCCAGCGCCAGGCAGGTATCCTGCAACTGGAGTTTCAGATCAGCGAACTGCTGGATGCCTTTGCCAAGGTGATGGCCCGTAACCCTTTTCATCAGGCCATGTTGGTGGGGCCGACCGGGGAGTGGCTCAGTCCCGGATCGTTCCTCATGGGCAGCGCAATACCATTGGCACAAAGCAATTTTGCCCAGCAATATCCAAGTGTTTGGGCCGCCATGTCGCGTCAGCGCACAGGGGCCGTACAGACAGCCCAAGGCTTATTTCTGTTCGATGCCATCCATCCATTGGAATTCGAAGCCTCTCCTTTGCCACCCGCTGCCGTATTGCACCACCAAGGCATGACCGTCATGGCCAGCCAACCGGGAGGCTACCACTGGAGATCGGTCATTCTGGTTCCTCAAGACTTCTTGGAAGACACCCCTTTCCTTTGGCGCAGTCATGGCCCCCTAGTGGGGGTGCTGTTGGCTATATTGGTTTTCGTCAGTTGGATCTTGGCTGAACGCAAGGTGTATGCCAATGTGGAGCGTGCCCGCGAACAACAAGATGCCCAAGAGATTGCCGCCCTCTACGATCAGGCACCTTGTGGCTATCACTCCTTAGATACCCACGGGTACATCATTCGCATGAACCTCACGGAACTGGGCTGGCTTGGCTACGAACGCGCTGAAGTACAAAACCGTTTGCGTCTGACCGATTTGCTCACCCCCGCCAGTGCCGCCCATTTCAAAAAACTCTTCACCCGACTCAAAGTCTCCGGACAGCTGCGCGATATCGCCCTAGATATGGTGCGCAAGGACGGTAGCATCCTGCCTGTTTTGCTCAACGCCACCGCCGAAATGAGTCCACAGGGCGAATTTCTGTCCAGTCGCACTGTTTGTGTAGACATGACAGAAATCCAGCGCCTGCAAAAAGCTTTAGAACGCAAAGCCAACACCGATGGTCTGACAGGCCTGTGCAATCGGCGTCATTTCTTCGAGTTAGGTGTGCGTGAGCTTTCTCGGGCCACCCGTCATCATCGCCCAGTAGTTGTTTGCATGATTGACATCGACCACTTCAAACAAGTCAACGACACCTATGGCCATGCCGCAGGAGACAAAGTGTTGGTGGTGATGGCCCGTACCTTGGCTCAGCAATTGCGTGATACCGATGTGCTGGCCCGGTTGGGGGGAGAAGAATTTGCTATTTTGCTGCCTGACACCCCTTTAGAGATTGCAAAAGAAATTGCTGAACGTTTGCGCACTGCATTGGCAGATGCCCGTGTCGCTCTAGATGATGGTGGTTTGTTGCACTTCACTGTGTCGATTGGCGTAGCGTTGCGCCATTCCAGCACCACCACCCTTGAGCAAATGCTCCGCAGTGCGGATGTGGCACTGTATGCAGCCAAAACTGCAGGGCGCAACCAAGTCCATATTGCGGCCTCTGACGGTGTTGCCGCCAAAGAAAATTCACTTTTTGTTTAAAGCACTTGCAACAGTGCAAAAAACTAATGTAGAATTCGAGGCTTCGCTACTAAGCAATGTTTGATACCAAGCGTGCTAAGTAAGCGGCAAGGATTTCAAGGTGGCGGGAATTAAA
This sequence comes from Giesbergeria sinuosa, assembly GCF_042652905.1. NCBI lineage: Bacteria > Pseudomonadati > Pseudomonadota > Betaproteobacteria > Burkholderiales > Comamonadaceae > Giesbergeria > Giesbergeria sinuosa. The sequence goes on from NZ_JBHSHJ010000005.1 coordinate 214,812, forward strand.
AACCCCATGCTTTGACAGGAGATAAAAACTTCTGATAT